>DEIC01000044.1 GCA_002352285.1 Alphaproteobacteria bacterium UBA2784
TTCGAGGCCGGCCTCTGCATCAACGCGGCGGGGGGATATGTGGCAGACGCTGTTGCCCCGCAAAAGGTGGGCCATTGGGTCAGCCTTGACCCGGTTCCCGCCATGTTGCCGCGCACGGGCCTGCGTCTTTCAGCACGCGCCGAGCAGCTGCCCATTGACGCGCCGCATTTTGATCTGGTGGTGAGCTTTCTTGATCTCCACCATCTCAACGACGTGCCGGGCGCGCTCATTCAGGCAAACCGCGTGCTCAAGCCCGACGGCCTGTTCCTTGCCATCACCTTTGGCGGCGCGACGCTTTCGGCTTTGCGCAGCGCCCTGCTTGAAGCGGAAATGGAAGTGGCGGGCGGCGCAGGCCCGCGCGTCTCACCGATGGCTGATCTGCGTGACTATGGCGCACTCCTTCAGCGTGCCGGGTTTGCTTTGCCGGTGACGGATGTGGATCGCATCAGCGTGCGTCACGCGGGCCTCTTGCCGCTGTTGCATGATCTGCGCGCAATGGGCGAGACCTGCCCGCTGGCGCTTGCAAAGCGGCGCTTTCTTTCACCCTATGTGCTGATGCGCGCCGATGCCCTGCTGCGGGCGCGCGAAGGCGATGCTGACGGCCGGATCAGGACCGTGTTTGAGCTGGTGACGCTGACCGCCTGGGCTCCGCATGAAAGCCAGCAAAAGCCGCTGCGCCCGGGCAGTGCACGGCACAGCCTCGCAAAGGCGCTGGGCGCGCGTGAACAATCGGCGGGTGAGAGGGCTGGAAACTAGAAGCCGGCCGAGACGCTTTCAAAAAAGCTGACCAGCACCTGGCCGATGTCGCCCACCACGAAAATCACGCCCGCCGAGAGAAACACCGAAACGATGCAGTATTCGATGGCCGTCGCCCCGCTGTCATCGCGGACAAAGCGGGCGGCAAAGCGTTTTGCAGAGCTCTTCACAGAACGGGCAAGCGCGTGCATGGCAATGTCCTTCACAGATAGTCCGCCAGCATGGCGATCAGCGGGATGTCGGCAGGCGGCATGGAAAGTTTGCGCAAATCGCGCGGGCTGACCCATTTGACGCGCTGGTTTTCGCGGGGGCTCACGATCCCCTCCCAGCGCCGGCACAGATAAAGCGGCATGACGAGATGGAAGTCGGGATAGGCGTGGCTGGCAAACGTGAACGGCGAGAGGCACGCCTCCCGGATCGTGATGCCGAGCTCCTCGTGCATCTCGCGGATGATGGTGTCTTCGGGCCGTTCGCCATCTTCAACCTTGCCTCCGGGAAACTCCCAGAGCCCTGCCATGCTTTTTCCCTGCGGCCGCTCGGCCACAAGGATGCGGCCGTCGGCATCAATGAGGGCACAGGCCGCAACCAGAAGAAGTCTTGATCCCGGTCCGCTCATCGTGGGCACAGTCTCCCGCCACACCGGTTAACAGGAAGTAATATCTTCAATTTGATGCAAATGCGCCAAAAGCCTAGCTGCGATAGGCGCCATTGATGCGGATATAGCCGTCCGTGAAATCGCAGGTATGAACCGTTGCCTGCGCCTTGCCCGCGCCAACATCGGCTGAAATCTCGATCACGTCGCGCTTCATATAGGCCGAAGCTTTTTCTTCGTCATAAGATGAATCTCGTGCGCCAAGATGCGCCACGCGATAGGGGCCAAAGCTGATCGAGAGCCTGTCGCGGTTCGCCGCCTCGCCCGATTTGCCGACTGCCATCACCACGCGGCCCCAATTGGCGTCTTCACCGGCAATGGCCGTCTTGACCAACGGCGAGTTGGCAATCGAGAGCGCAATGCGCCGTGCCGCCTCACGCGTTTCAGCGCCCGTCACCGTCACATGGATCAGCTTGCGCGCACCTTCGCCGTCGCGCACGACCTGGAGTGCCAGATCCTTGAGAACCGCGAAGAGTTTCTCGCGGAAATCAGTAAGCCGTCTGTCATTCGGCTTTGTCACAGGATCGTGCTGGCCGCCCTTGCCCGTGGCAAAGAGGAGCAGCGTGTCGGACGTGGACGTATCGCTGTCCACCGTAATCGCATTGAAACTGTCGCGCACGCCCTCTTCCAGAAGCGCCTGCAGAACGGGCGCCGGAATCGCCGCATCCGTAAACACGAAGGAGAGCATGGTCGCCATGTCTGGCGCGATCATGCCCGAGCCCTTGGCGATGCCGTTGATCGTGACGCGCGCATTGTCGATCTGCGCCTGCTGTGTGGCGAGCTTGGGAAACGTATCCGTCGTCATGATGGCGCGCGCCGCCTCCATCCACATCGACGGCGCGGCCGACGAGATGACTTCAGGCAGCACATTGATGATCTTGCCATAGGGCAGCGGCTCACCGATCACGCCCGTCGAGGCGATGAAGACTTCGCTCGCCGGTGCATCGATGCGTGCGGAGGCGGCCTCGGCCGTCTGCGTGACGGCCTCAACGCCCTTGGCGCCGGTAAACGCATTCGCATTGCCCGAATTGACAACAAGCAGTCGCGCCTGACCCTGCCGCAGTGATTTGCGGCACCAGTCAACCGGCGCGGAAGCGGTTTTCGAGCGGGTGAAAACGCCCGCCACCTGCGTCTTGGGGGCAAGCACGACGGTAAGAAGATCCGTGCGGTTCTTGTACTTGATCCCGGCCATCCCGGTGCCCAGCCGCACACCGGCAATGGGCCGCAATTGCTGATATTTCGCCGGTGCCAAAGGCGAAACGGGATGCGCATCCGCTGGGGCCGGGGCCGCGGCTGCGCTTTTACCTGCTGATTTTACTGGCTTTTTTGCCTTGGAACTGGTGGCGGCGGCGCGCTTTGCACCCGCCTTGGCCTTCTTGCTTGCAGCCATCTACCGCCCCCGGACTTTGCTCACCCCGCGCCGGGGCCGCTCCGGGGGCGCATCATTAGCCGAACCCATGGGCAAGGGGAAGCGCCCGCTTGCATGGAATCCAGTCCCTTGAGGATCACACCAGCCGCACGCCCAGCTTGCGATAATGGGCTTCGGCCTCGTTGGGGCCTGCCAGCCGCTCGATCATGCGCAGCGCCGAGACGCAACGCTGGCGGCATTCTTCCTTTTGCGCCGCCGTCGTGGCCGTGCGCAGCGCATCCGCACCGATGCGTGCGTCGGCCATCGCGAAGTCTTTCACCTGGCCGATGCGGCGCACCACATCGGGCTCAATGCCGACATAACCGGCAACCGCACGCGCCTCGGCCAGCATGCGCACCTGGGCTTTGAGTTCATCCGCCTTTTTGGCGGCCGCCAGCGCGGCCTCAACCGGATCAAGCACCGTGCGCGTCACCGCCTTCGCCAGTTTGGCTTTGGCAGTGTCGATGTTTTTCTCAAAGCCGCGTGGCCGGTGCTTATAGGCTTCGGTCGATTGCAGCTTGCCGCCGACCAGACGCGCCGCCGTGATCGCCTCTTCGGCGCTCACCTCAGTCTCATCGAAGTTCGCCGTGAATTTTTCAAGATCACCGTTGATCGTATCGGCAATACCCGCCAGCGCCTGCTGACGCATGTCGGATGAAAGCTTGAACGTGCTGCCTGAAAGCAGGGGGGCCAGCGCTTCAGGCCGTGCAAAGCGCCGCACGAAACTGTCCAGCACATGCCGCACGATGGCTGGCGGCTTGTCCCTCAGTGTGGCGAAGATCTGGATGATCGCTTCAATGTCGCTGGGGGCCAGCGCCTGCACCGGCTCGGGCAGACGCAGCGCCTGGATGGCCGAAAGCCATGGGCCTGCTTCAAGCGCAGGAACAATGATCCGCCCATGCCCCGCCAGCGGAGCCGCCGCGCCTAGAATGGCCGTGCGCGCTGCCTTGTCGGCCTGCGCATTCTGGAAGATGCCCGCCGCAAGGCTGTGGGCGCGTTGAAAGAATGCTTCGGCTGCCGGTCCTGCCTTCAGGTCGGAAATCTCGATCCACGCATCCTGCGCCAGAACAGAAAGATTGATGCCTTCCGCACGCTTCTGCATCTCGCGCAGGAGCGGCGTCAGCAGCGCGCGCGGCACGTTCTGATCACTTGCCGGATCAGCCAGCAGATTTTCAAAGGGGAGACAGACCAGCCGTTGCCAGCTTTTTGGCCGGTCAAGACGCATCTGGCGCAGCCGCGGCCGCAACAGTTCCATCAGCTTTTCGGCGCCGTCGATGGATGCGCCTTGCGCCTTGGCGGCCAGATCATAGACCGAGCGGAAACGCACCTCTTCAAGGCTGGCGATCTTGCCATCCAGAGCCGCAGAAAGCTGGGCGACCTGATTGCTCATGCCCGGCTTCTCACGTCAGCGCCCGCGACTGGATGCGCTCGATGCGCTCCAGCATGGCCACATCAAAGCCGCCGTGACGCCAGTCTTCCAGCGCGCGCACATGGCGGCGGGCCAGACGCTCTTCAGCAGGAGACAGCGGCTGCACGGATGCTTCATTGGAGGGCAGAAGCGGCAGACGCTCGGCAATGTGGATCAGCGTATCAACCTTGCCCGATACGCTTTCGCCCGCTGCATCCTGAAACGCAGCGGCGGCATGATCCCAGCCATCAAGCAGGAACGACAGCCTGCGGCACAACTGCTCGCACGCCGAAGCTTCGGCAGGCAGGCGGCGCAGGGACATCGAAAGCCCGCTCACCCGCCCGTCAATGTCAGAAAAGGCAGCGCGCGCAAGATCGCGGGTGCGCATGGCGTGCAGCAGCGTCTGGCGCAGATAACCCGCCGCCTCAGACGGGCATTCCACCGCATAGGCTTCCAGCGCCGCAACAAGCGCGTTGAGACTGTTGAACGAGCGCCGCAGACGGCCATGCTCGCGATAGACGCCAGCCCCCGCCTCCACCAGCACGCTGGCAAGGCGCGTGACATCATCAAGGAAGGCGTTGTGATCAAGCTGCAGCTTGCGGGCTTCTTCGGCGATGGCTTCACGGCAACGCCGCTGGCCCTCGGGTGTCGCAAGCTCACGCATCACGGTCGCACGATCGGAACCGAAGAAGGCGGCCATCACTTCAATGATGAGCGCAAAATTCGCCAGCATCACCGCATCCTGATCGGCTTTCAGCGCGGCGCGCGCTGCCGCCTGCACGTCTTCACCGGCAAAGCCTGCTTCGCCCACTTTCAGGGCCGCCGCCCGGATGGCGCCCGGTGAAATCACGCCTTCATCCGCGATCACTTCCGACAGACGCCGGTCATGGATGGTCATCGCGCAGATGTCGGCCAGATCGCGCCAGCGCACGATGTAACGTCCGCTTGCCCCGCCGAAACCCGGAATGACGACCTCAAGCTCGTCCTTGGCGCGGCGCACGCGCAACTGAGCGAGCACAGGAGTCGTGAACGGCACGGCAACGCCGCGCTCGTCAAAACTCTTGGGGGCATAGGTGGTCAGGGAGTAGGCCATGGGGCATGACTTTCGCCCGTTAACGGTTAAGACCGGGTTTCGGGGCACCCCCAAGGGGTTAGGAGCGCGCCTTCGGCCCCGCTCCAGCCCTTCTGGATGAACGCCAAGTCATTGGGGCCTAAGGCCCGGCACCCCCAAGCGCCCGCGTTGACATGGGGGGAGGGCGTCCTTATCTCTCCCGCAACCAGTTGAAAGGCATAGGCCCATTTTGACCGGCCCGGACGGGTTCCCCGATGGCCCCGATGGGCTGATGTGGCCGATCTCCCCGCGAAAGGCGTTCCCCGATGTTAGGTCTTGGCCGTCTTGCCCGGCGCATTTTTGGCAGCGGCAATGACCGTCTGTTGAAGCCCATGCAGAAGCGCGTGGAGCGGATCAATGCGCTGGAGCCTTCCATCAAGGCACTGAGCGACGACGCCCTGCGCGCCAAGACCGCCGAATTCCGCAATCGCCTTGCCAAGGGTGAAACGCTCGACCAGCTGCTTGAAGAGGCTTTTGCCGTCGTGCGCGAAGGCGCGTGGCGCGTGCTGGGCCAGCGCCATTTCGATGTGCAGCTTCTCGGCGGCATGGTGCTGCATTCGGGCCGCATCTCGGAAATGAAAACCGGTGAAGGCAAGACGCTGGTTGCAACCCTTCCCGTCTATCTCAATGCACTCGCCGGCAAGGGCGTGCATGTGGTGACGGTGAACGACTATCTTGCCCGCCGCGACGCCGGCTGGATGGGCCGCGTCTACGGCTTCCTTGGCATGACCACGGGCTGCATCGTGCACGGCCTCAATGACGAGCAGCGCCGACAGCAATATGCCTGCGACATCACCTATGGCACGAACAACGAGTACGGCTTCGACTACCTGCGCGACAACATGAAGTACACGCTGGCCTCGATGGTCCAGCGCGGCCACCACTTTGCGATCGTTGACGAAGTGGACTCGATCCTGATCGACGAGGCGCGCACGCCGCTGATTATCTCCGGCCCGACGCAGGATCTCTCGGCGCTGTACCGCACGGTCGATACGCTGATCCCCGCTTTGGGTGAGGAGCATTTCGAACTGGATGAGAAGAACCGCCAGGTGACGCTCACCGAAGCGGGCAACGAGATCATTGAACAGCGCCTGCGCGAGACTGGCCTTCTGGTTGAAGGCTCGCTCTATGATGCCCAGAACATCGGCATCGTCCATCACGTCAATCAGGCCTTGAAGGCCCACAAGCTCTTCCAGAAGGACCGCGACTACATCGTCAAGGACAACAAGGTTGTCATCATCGACGAGTTCACCGGTCGCATGATGGAGGGCCGCCGCTATTCGGACGGCCTGCATCAGGCGCTGGAGGCAAAAGAGAGCGCGGCGATCCAGCCCGAGAACGTCACGCTCGCCTCGATCACCTTCCAGAACTATTTCCGCCTCTATGAAAAGCTGGCGGGCATGACCGGCACGGCGCTGACCGAAGCGCCGGAATTCCACGACATCTACAGACTGGAAGTCATCGAGGTTCCGACCAACCTCGCTGTTGCGCGCAAGGATCATCACGACGAGGTCTATCGCACCGCAGAAGAAAAATCGGATGCCATCGTCAAGCTGATCGAAGAGTGCCAGAAGCGCGGCCAGCCTGTTCTTGTTGGCACGGTCTCGATTGAGAAGTCAGAGCAGCTGTCGCGCCTGCTCAAGAAGCACAAGATCAATCACAACGTCCTCAACGCGCGCTATCACGAGTTTGAAGCGCAGATTATCGCTCAGGCCGGTGTGCCCGGTGCCGTCACGATTGCCACCAACATGGCCGGCCGCGGCACCGACATCCAGCTCGGCGGCAATCTCGACATGCGCATCGCTGCCGACACCAAGGGCATGGCTGACGGCATCGAGAAGGACATGAAGATCACCGCGATCCGCGCCGAGATCGCAGAGGCCAAGCGCAAGGCGCTGGCGGCCGGCGGCCTTTACGTGATCGGCACCGAGCGCCATGAAAGCCGCCGCATCGACAACCAGCTGCGCGGCCGCTCGGGCCGCCAGGGCGATCCGGGTGCGTCCAAATTCTTCCTGAGCCTTCAGGACGATCTGATGCGCATTTTCGGCTCCGAGCGCATGGATGCGATTCTCTCGCGCCTGGGTCTCGAAAAGGGCGAAGCCATCATCCATCCGTGGGTGAACAAGGCGCTGGAAAAGGCGCAGCAGAAGGTCGAGGCGCGCAACTTCGACATCCGCAAGAACCTGCTCAAGTTCGACAACGTGATGAACGACCAGCGCAAGACCATCTTCGAGCAGCGCATCGAGCTGATGCGCGAGACGGATGTGTCAGAAACGGTCACCGCCATGCGCCACCACACGGTGGAGGAGCTGGTTGCCAGGCACATTCCCGAGGGCGTCTATGCCGAGCAGTGGGATGTGGCGGGGCTGGAGGCCGAGTTCAAGCGCATCTTCGATCACGACGCCCCCGTCGCCGCCTGGGCGCGTGAAGAGGGCATGGCCGACCAGGAATTGCGTGAGCGCATCCTGAAAGTAACCGATGAGAAGGCCGCTGCCCGCGCCGCCGAAATCGGCCCCGACATCATGCGCCAGATCGAAAAGTCGATCCTGTTGCAGGTGATCGACCATTTGTGGCGCGAGCACATCCTCAACCTCGATCATCTGCGCCAGTATATCGGCCTGCGCGGCTATGCGCAGCGCGATCCGCTGAACGAATACAAGTCAGAGGCCTTTGAGCTTTTCCAGGCCATGCTGAACCGCCTGCGTCAGGATGTGACGCGCACGCTGATGACGGTGAAGATCCAGCTTGAGCCGCAGAAGCGTGTGGAAGAAACACCGCTGCCGCCGATGCAGGCCCACCACATCAATCCGCTGACCGGCGAAGACGAAATGGCCGACCCGATCCCCGGCCCAACCACACCGGGCGCAGGCCAGATGCCAATGCGCAATGCACCCATCGCGGGCGGTCAGCGCGTGGCGCCCTCGCCCACTGATCCGGCGACCTGGGGCAAGGTGCCGCGCAATTCGCCCTGCCCCTGCGGCTCTGGCAAGAAGTTCAAGCACTGCCACGGTGTCGTGACGGCATAAGGCGCGCGCATCTCTCTTCTACCTCCTCCGCCTTTGCGGGGGAGGTCGGATTTGAGTGAGCACTGCGAACTCAAATCCGGGTGGGGGCCTTCTTTTGCGCCATTCCCCCACCCGATCCGCAAGGGCGGATCGTGCCTCCCCCGCGAAGGCGGAGGAGGCGCAACACAGCAATCCAGAACTGACAAACGCAACGGATTCTGCGTTCAGATGCATGCCGCAGCACGCCACCCCCGATGACAATGCCCAAAGAAGGCGGTTAGCATCAGCGCTCCCTTGGAGGGCCACGATGCGCCGCCTTTTCCTTTTTCTGCCCGCCCTTCTGCTCTCTGCCTGCGCGGCATTCAACGATCAGCCGCGCCACGGCGCAATGGTTGCCGCCGCTGATCCGCGTGCGGTCGAGGCGGGACTGGACGTGCTGCGCAAGGGCGGCAACGCGATGGATGCAGCAATCGCCGTGCAAGCCATGCTGGGTCTTGTCGAGCCCCAATCATCGGGCCTCGGCGGCGGCGCATTCCTGCTTTATTGGGATGCAGACGAGGAAAAACTCGTCGCCTATGACGGCCGCGAGGAGGCGCCAGCGTCGGCCACACCCGGCATGTTTCTGTCGGCCGCCGGCACGCCGCTGGGTATGCGCAATCTCATTCCTTCGGGCAAAGTCATCGGCATTCCGGGCGCAATTGCCATGCTCGCCATGGCGCATGCGGAACACGGGCGCAGTCCCTGGAGTACGCTCTTTGATGCCTCGATCGCGGCAGCCCGCGATGGCTTTGTGGTTTCGAAGCGCATGGCGGCATCGGTGAAGGCTTTTCCTTCGCTTCAAACCGATCCCGCCTCACGCGAATATTTCTGGCCGGACGGTGAACCTTTGGCCGAAGGCGCGATCCGCACAAACGCGGCCTATGCGCAGACACTCGAAGCCATCGCCGCAGATCCGCGCGCCTTTTACGAAGGCGCGATTGCCGATGCGATCATTGAGGCTGCGGCGTCAGCGCCGCTGCCAGCCATCATCACGCGCGAAGAGCTTGCCGCCTATCGCCCGGTTGCGCGCGCGCCATTGTGCGGTCCATACCGCATCCATCGCGTCTGCAGCATGGGCCCGCCCTCGTCGGGCGGCACAGCATTGCTCCAGATTGTCGGCATGCTGGAGCGCTTTCCGGCAGAGAGCCTCCAGCCCGGCACGCTTTCCTTCGTGCATCTCCTGAGCGAGGCGACCCGCCTTGCCTATGCTGACCGCGCCATCTGGATCGGCGATCCTGATGTGATTGACGTGCCGGTCGCCGCGCTCACGGATCGCACCTATCTTGCTGCGCGCAGCATACTCATCAGCGAAGAGCGGGCGATTGAAAATGTTGCGCCCGGCGATCCCCTGAATGCGCCGCTGCCTTTTGGCGCGCATGTGCGCCCGTCGGAAAACGGTACCAGCCACATAACGATTGTTGATGGTGACGGCAACATCGTCGCGATGACGACAACCATCGAGGGGCCCTTCGGTGCGCAGGTGATGGCAGCGGGTTTTCTCCTCAATAACGAGCTGACGGATTTTTCCTTTGCGCCTGAGAATAACGGCCTGCCAGTTGCCAATGCGCCTGCACCGGGCAAGCGTCCGCGCAGCTCCATGACGCCGACCATCGTCTTTGATGCGGAGGGCACGCCGGTGCTGGCGCTGGGATCACCCGGCGGCAGCCAGATCATCGGCTATGTGGCGCAAACCCTCGTTGCCATTCTCGATGGTGGCCTGACCCCGCAAGAGGCTGTCAGCCTGCCTCGCCACAATGGCGGCGACTTTGCCATCACGCTGGAGGAAGGCTCGGCTGTGGCAGAATTGAAACCGGCACTCGAAGCCATGGGCCACCGCGTTCAGGTGGGCCGCCTCACCAGCGGCCTGCATGTGATTGCCATTGCGCCCGATCACCTGACAGGCGGCGCCGACCCGCGCCGTGAAGGTGTGGCCGTGGCCCTGCCTTTGGAATAGTCCATGACCAAACCCCGCATAACCCCCTTCCGCATCAACATCCCGCAGACCGTGCTGGATGACATTCGCGCGCGCCTGACACACGCGCATCTGCCGCCTGCCCCGCCCGCCGAGGCAGCGCAAGGCTGGCAATTGGGTGCGAGCCACAGCTTGATGCTCAAGCTGCGCGAGCACTGGCTCAATGTCTATGACTGGCGCAAGGAGGAGGCGGCGCTGAACCGCTATCCGCAATTCATCGCCGAAATTGACCAGCATCAGATCCATTTCGTGCATGAGAAAGGTTCCAACACCAAGCCGCGCCCGCTGCTGCTGTTGCATGGCTGGCCGGGATCGCACTTCGAATTCATGCATGCGGTCGAGCGTCTGGCCCATCCCGAACGCTTTGGCGGCAAGGCGGAAGACGGGTTTGATGTCGTTGTCGCCTCGCTGCCGGGCTTTGGATTTTCATCTGCGAACAACGCGCCCACGTCGCCGCGCCAGATGTCGCGCCTGCTGGGCCGCTTGATGCGCGATGGACTGGGCTATGATCGCTTCATCGCACAAGGCGGCGATTGGGGAAGCCTGCTGGCCGGCTGGCTTGCCTATGAGGACTCGGCCTGCAGGGGCGCTCATTTCAATTTCTTCTTCTGGCGCAATTTTGCCATCCAGCCGCAGACTGATGACGAAAAGGCGTGGAGCCAGCGTTTCGCGGCTGCCTTTGAAGCAAGCAATGCCTATTTCAAGGTCCATGTCGGCTCGCCATTGACGCTCGCCTTTGGCATGGAGGACAGCCCGATGGGCGCCGCCAGCTGGATCATCGACAAGTTCCAGAACTGGAGCGACATCGGCGAAGGCGGCATCGAAGCATCGTTCACCATGGATCAGCTCATCACCAACGTGATGATCTATCTCGTCAACCGCCGCTTCACGAGCGCGCTCTGGTACTATCCCGGCTACTTCATGGATTTTGTCACTGAGCCGCTGCCCGCCGATGCGCGCATCGACAAGCCGGTCGGCGTCGCCAACTTTCCCAAAGAATTTCTGCCCTGGCCGCCGCGCAGTTTTGTCGCGCGCCACATGAATGTCGTCCACTGGCGCGACATGAAGGCGGGCGGCCATTTCGCCATGCTGGAAAAGCCGGATCTCCTGATCCCTGAAATTGCGGCCTTCGCAAAGAGCATCGGCTTCTGATGCGGCCCGAGCGCTTTGACATTCGCTTTCCTGATGCCGCCCTTGCCGATCTGAAGGCGCGCCTTTCCCGCACCCGCCTGCCCAACGAACCGGACGGCAATGACGATTGGCGCTGGGGCACCAATCTCTCCTACATGGCGTCGCTGATCGCGCACTGGCGCGACCGGTTCGACTGGCGTGCGGCAGAAGCACGCCTCAACCGCTTTGCCCATTTTCGCGTGCACCTTCCCGCTGAAACCGGTGAAACGCTGTCGATCCATTTCATCCATGAAAAGGGATCGGGCAAGAATCCGCGCCCGCTGATCTTGACCCATGGCTGGCCATCGACGTTTCGCGAATTCACCGACGTGATTGAGCGCCTCGCCCACCCGGAGCGCTTTGGCGGCAATGCCGATGACGGGTTTGACGTGATCGTGCCCTCGCTGCCGGGCTTTGGCCTGTCAGCCATTCCCCAGCGCCCGCTCGGGCCCTATGCAATTGCCCATCTCTGGCATCTTTTGATGCATGACGTGCTGGGCCATGAGACCTATCTGGTGCAGGCGGGCGACTGGGGCGCCGCCGTTTCATCGCTGCTGGCGCGCCGCTATCCCGACGAAGTACGCGCGCTGCATCTGACCATGCTCAATCTGCGGCCCGAACTGAAACACGCAAGCCAGCCACCGCTGTCGCCGCAGGAAAAGGCGTGGATCGCCGAGATGAAAGCGTGGTGGGCGCAGGAAGAGGGCTATCGCGTCATTCAGGGCACGAAACCGATGGCGCTGGCCTATGCCCTGATGGATTCGCCCGCAGGTCTGGCCGCCTGGCTGGGCGACAAATACTGGCGGCTGGGCGACACGAAGAAGGATCATGCCTCACGCGGCATGATCGCGCGTTTCCCGCACCACATCATGTGCGAGCAGATGTCGCTCTACTGGCTGACCGGCACCATCAATGCGGCGAACACGATCTATAAACAGGCGGCGATTGAAAACCGCATGCGGCTTGATCCGGGCGAGCGCATTACGGTGCCGACCGCCTACACCGAATATCCCATCGACACATTGCCCGACACGCCTGAAGAATGGGGCCGCCGCATGTTCAATATCGTGCGCTGGGTGAAGGCGCCGGCCGGCGGCCACTTCGCGGCAATGGAAGAGCCGGAATGGTTCGCCGATGATGTGCGGACGTTCTTCAGGACGGTGCGGTGAGGGCGACTTGCCCTTTCACCTCCTCCGCTTTCGCGGGGGAGGTCGGATTTGGCGAGCGGAGCGAGCGCAAATCCGGGTGGGGGCCCTTGTTTTCCGCCGATTTCCCCCACCCGCGATGCGAAGGCATCGCTGGCCTCCCCCGCAGCAAGCTGCGGGCGGAGGCGGAAGATGAGTTCACGCCGCCAGCGTGCGCCCGATCGAAAGGAACTTCTCGCGGCGTTCGCGCTTCAGCGTATTGCCATCGCGGCCCGACAGCATTTTCAGCGCAATGTCGATGGCCGTGCCCGTCTCGTGGATCATCTTCATCGGATCACGATGCGCGCCGCCCAGCGGTTCCGGGATGATGCCGTCGATCACTTTCAGCCCCAGAAGATCCTGCGCCGTCACCTTCATCGCATTGGCGGCATCCTGCGCCTTGTCCGGGCTGCGCCACAGAATGGACGAGCACGCCTCGGGCGAGATCACCGAATAGACCGAATGTTCCAGCATCAGAACCGTGTTGGCGGTCGCAATGGCAACCGCGCCGCCAGACCCGCCCTCGCCAATAATCACGCTGACCATCGGCACTGAGAGCGAGAGGCATTTTTCGGTGGAGCGCGCAATTGCCTCCGCCTGCCCGCGCTCTTCCGCGCCCACGCCCGGGAACGCGCCCGCCGTATCCACCAGCGACACGACGGGAAGGCCGAACTGCTCGGCCAGCCCCATCAGGCGCACCGCCTTGCGATAGCCCTCGGGCATCGCCATGCCGAAATTGTGCTTGAGGCGCGATTTGGTGTCGTGGCCCTTTTCATGGCCCATCACCACCACGGGCCGCCCGCGCATGCGCCCCAGCCCGCCGACAATGGCGTTGTCATCACCATAGCCGCGATCACCGGCCAGCGGCGTAAACTCATCGACCAGCGTCTTCACATAGTCAAAGAAGTGCGGCCGCGCGGGATGGCGCGCCACCTGAGTCTTCTGCCACGGGGTCAGCCTGGCATAGATGTCGCGCAACGCCTGCGCTGACTTTGCCTCCAGCCGCTGGATCTCGTCGGCCACGTTGACGGTCGCATCGTCGGCCGAGAGGCGGCGCAGCTCCTCGATCTTGCCGTCGAGTTCGGCGACCGGTTTCTCAAAGTCGAGATAGGCGTTCATGGCAACCTGTCACAAAGTCAGGGGGTCAATCGTCTTATCGCCAAAGCGGGGCAAACGCAAAGCGGGACACCCCGTTAAAGGGAGAGCAAGTTTCATGCAACCTCTTAAAATTGTTACGATTTCTGGCATGGCGCTGGTGCTGTTGGGCCTCGTCAACGGCGTTGTCATGCTGACGCTCCCGTCACTTTGGTATGAGGTGACGCCCGGCGTGCCCTTTACCGGACCGCTCAATGTGCATTTCGTGCGCGACATCGGCTTTGCCTACATCGCGGCATCGCTGGCGCTCTGGTTCGGCATCGGCCGCAAGGATGCGTTGCTCGTCTTTCTGGCCGCCGTCTTCCACGCAGGCCACGCCGCAACCCATGTGATCGACCACGCCACCGGCTGCGGTGCGCAAGGCGTGGCCGCCATCGCCGGAGAAGTCGTCGGCATTTATGCGCCCGCTGCCACATCCCTCATTCTCACCTTTGTCTGGATGAAACGGCCCGAAGGAGCCTGACCCCATGTTGAAGAGCCTTGCCCTGTGGTTGGTCGCGCGCACCGAGCGCGACTTTCGCGTGAGCCTCGATTATCTGCGCGACCTTTACCGCATCTCGCCCCGCGCCTTCTGGAAGATGGGCCGCGCCCGCGCCTTTGGCATGCACCGGGAGCGCGCACCGGAAAAGGCCGTCCTGGCGGCCCACCTGGCCGCAGCGCTGCATGACGACTGCGGCTCGTGTGTGCAGATCGTCGTCAATATGGCCCTGAAACACGGCATCAGCCCGGCCGACATCAAGGCGATGATGGCCGGCAGGCTGGATGGCCTGGCAGCACCGCTGTCGCTCGGCTTCCGCTTTGGCAATGCGATTGTCACCAACAGCGCAGCGCTGGAGACGATCCGCCACGAAGTCCTTGCCGCCTGGGGTGAAAAGGGCATGGTCGATCTCGCCTGCGCCGTTGCCTTCGCCCGCACCTATCCTGCCATGAAGCGCGCGATGGGTCACGCCGTGACCTGCGATCTGGTAAAGGTGGAGGCCGATATGCCCCTTGCCCGCGCCGCATGAGCAACATGAACCGCGCCGATCCGCAAACATCCGCATTCGAAGCAGCGCGCCCGCGCCTGATGCGCCTTGCCTATCGCATGCTGGGTGATGTGGGCGCCGCCGAAGACATTGTGCAGAATGCCTGGCTCAAATGGCAGGCAACGCCGATGGATACAATTGCAGAGCCTGCCGCATGGCTTGCCAAAGTGACGGCGCGCCTTGCGATAGATGAATTGCGCGCCGCGCGGCGCAAGCGCGAGATCTATGCCGGGCCCTTTTTGCCCGAGCCGGTCACGCCCGAGGCAGAACCCTGGTCAGCACCCGCCGCCGAAGCCAGCCTTGCCATCGCCGATGATCTCTCCGTTGCGCTGTTCCTGGTGCTGGAGCGCCTCTCGCCCGATGAGCGCGCAGCCTTTCTGCTGCGCGAGGCATTTGACGCCGACTATGGCGAGATCGCCGCCATGCTGGGGAAAAGCGAAGCGGCCTGCCGCAAGATCATCGAGCGCGCGCGTGAGCATGTGGCCGACGCGCGTCCGCGTTACAGCGTCGATGAAGAAGCCCACCGCGCCTTGTTTGAAACGCTGCTCAGCGCATCGGCGAGCGGCAATCTTGAGGCGATCAAGAAACATCTGCGGCCCGATGCCATTCTCATCAGCGATGGCGGCGGCAAGCGCGCAGCCGCCCTGAACCCGATCTATGGCGACGACAAAATTGCCCGCTTCCTCGTGGGCACCTCGCGCAAGCGCGGTGACGCTCCGCTTTCCTTTGCCCCTGCCCGCGTCAATGGCCTGCCCTCACTGATCCTGCGCGAAGATGGCGTGCTCGATTCAACCATCAGCCTCGAACTCGGCGATGATGGCCGCATCGCGCGCATCTATATTGTGCGCAATCCCGACAAGCTGGAGAGGTTGGGGTAGCTTCGTCATTTCTTTCGCCTCCCCCGAAATGGGGGAGGCAGATTTGCGTCTTCGCAAATCGGTGGGGGGCACCATCTACGAACTCACTACAGCGTCCCGCAACCCCACCGGACTTGCATTTCGTGCAGTCGCACTCATGCAAGTCCCGCCTCCCCTTTTATCAAAGGGGAGGCCGAAGGTGTCGTTCTCCCCCCTACCCACCCGTCCGTTCACGGATGAGTTTCATCTGCGCCACGATCACTTCCGCCTGGCGGATCGAGGCCGCGTCGATCAGCTGGCCCTTGAATGTCGCAGCGCCCACGCCGCCCGCCTGCGCCTCTGCCATGGCGGCAAGGATCGCCTCTGCCTTTTCCACTTCACGCGCGGGCGGCGTGTAGATGTCATTGGCCAGCGGCACCTGATTGGGATGGATCGCCCATTTGCCAGCACACCCCAGCACCGCCGTACGCTCCGCCTGCGCGCGATAACCGTCCGCGTCGTTGTAATCGCCAAACGGCCCGTCAATCGGCGTCAGGCCATAGGCGCGCGCCGCCTGGCACATGCGGAACAGCGGATAGTGCCAGAGATCGGCCCAGTGCCGTTCGCGCGCACCGGCATTGTCTGCATCCGTCAGCATCACATACTGGCTGTTGCCGCCGCCAATGTTTGTGGTGCGCATGGATTGCGAGGCCGCATAATCCGCCGAGCCGAAATGCAGGCTCTCCAGCCGCCGTGAACTCTTGGCAATCTCCTCCACATTGGAAAGACCCAGCGCGCTTTCGATGATGACCTCAAGGCCGAACTCCTTGCGTCGGCCGCTTGCCTTGGCCGATTGCGTGACCAGCATGTCGATTGCATAGACATCCGCGCCCACACCCACCTTGGGGATCATCAGCGCATCCAGACGTTCGCCGCCCAGTTCGATAATGTCGATGACATCGCGATTGCACCAATGCGTATCAAGCCCGTTGATGCGCACCGTCACGGTCTTGGTGCCCCAATCAATGCCGTTAAGGGCTGCAATCACGTTCTTGCGCGCCTCAACTTTCTCCGCTGGCGCAACGGCATCTTCCAGATCAAGGCAGATCACATCGGCGGGGCCCTTGGCCGCCTTGTCGAAAATCGACGGGCGCGAGCCCGGCACGAAAAGTTTGGAGCGGTAAAGGCGCTGCGTGGCGCGTTCGTATGTCGTAAAGCTCATGGGAGGCATCTGGGCGTAAGAGAGGATCAGGACCGCCATCAAGCAAGATGGCCTGCATGCAATCAAGCAGGAACCGCCGAATTGAACGCGGCCCTAGGGTTCTTTCGCCAGCTTGACCTTGGGCAAAGGGGCCGCCAGCGGATGCTTCTCGTTGACGAGCTGGACAAGCCGCGCATCCGCGACATGCGTATAGATTTCGGTCGTGGCGATATCCGCGTGACCCAGCATCTGCTGCACGGCGCGCAGATCCGCGCCGCCCGCAACCAGCGCCGTGGCAAAGGCATGGCGCAACCCGTGCGGCGACAGCTTGGCGGGATCAACGCCCGCCCGCAGCGCATATTCCTTGAGAAGCTGGCCAAAACGCTGGCGCGTCAGATGACCCTCACGTGAGGTCGAGGGAAAGAGAAACCGCTCCCCCTTTGCCGCCAGCGATTTTTCTGGTGGCAGGAACGCGTCGCGCGCCACCAACCAGCGATCAAGGGCTGCGCGCGCTTCCAGCGAGATCGGCACCATACGCTCGCGCCCGCCTTTGCCCTTGATGTGGAGGATGCGCTCGCGCGAACGCGCCGCCGTCACCGGCAGGCCGACAAGCTCTGACACGCGCGGGCCCGATCCGCGCGCAAGCTCAAGAAGCGTATGCATGCGCACACCCTCCGGCGTCCTGTCGCCTGCCGCCAGCACCATGATGCGCTGCAAATCACCTTCATCCGGCATCAGCGGCAAGGGGCGCGCCTTGCGCGGCGTTTTGAGAACGATGGCGGGATTGTCCGCAATATGGCCCGCATCCAGAAGGAAGCGGAAAAATTGCTTGATCGCCGAAAGCCGGCGCGCCGCCGTTGCCGCGCTCATCGCACGCTTGTCCAGCGCCACAAGATAATCAGAGACATCATTCTCGCGCGCATTCAGCGGCGTCCGTTTGCGCGACGAAAGAAAACCGGCGAAGTCGGCAAGATCACGCGTATAGGCGGCAAGCGTATTGGCCGATGCGCCGCGCTCCACACTCAGCGCCTCAAGAAACGCCGAAAGATGCGCATCGGCGCTGAATGGGCCGTTAAGCAGCGATTGCGGGTCGCGCTGGCGGCCCATCAGGATCAGCCGCCAGCCGCGTCGGGCCGCGCCAGCAACGCTTCAAGTGCAATCGCCCGCGCCTCATCCTCCAGCCCGATATTGGCAAGCGCCGCCACCGCCTCGATCACACCGCGCGGATTGGCCTGCTGCGGCCCCTGCGCGCCAATGATGGAAAGCGCATGCAGGATCGCATCACCGCGCCGCCCCGCGCGCACCGCATCGGTCAATCCCGCCATCGTGGCTGAATCGGCTGGCGCGCCACGCAGCACCGGATTGTTCACGAGCACCATGCGCACATTTTCGGGCATCTGATAGCCCAGCGCATCATAGAGACCAATTGTCAGCGCCGCGCGCATCGCCATGGGGCCATCGGGTGGCGCATTGCGCGCCGCATCGGCAAGCCGCGACAGGGGGCCATTGGCCGCCGCCACGCGCTCGGTGGTGGGCGAAGCGAGCGCCAACCAGATCGCCAGCGCATCCGCCGTGGCGCCATCGCTCGTCTGCGCCATGACATTCATCCAGTCGGCCAGACGGTCATAGCGGCCCGAAAGCACCAGCGCCCGCGCCGCTTCGCGTGCAAAGAACGCCGTTTCCATCGAAGGCGTCAGATCCCAGATCAGCGGGCCAAACGCGCGCGCATAAAGCTCATAAAGGCCGCGCGAACGCGCCTGGGAAAGGGCCGCCTCAAGCGCCCGTGCGCGATCAGCAAGCCCCTCTTTGCCATTGACGTTCTGGAAATGGCGCGCGGCCACCAGCACATCGCCGCCGACAACCGGCAGATTGGAAAGTTCGGCAGGCTTGGCAGGCAACATCAGGAGAAGTGCAGCAAACTCGTCAACCGGCAGTGCCCCGGCATAGGCCGCGCCCTCGGCCGCCAGAAGCCGCACATCAATCGGTGTGGATTCCGAGCGCGCAATCGCCATCAGAATGCCGGGGTCAGCATCGGGCACGCCATCGCGCGGCACCGGCGCCTGCGCAATCGCCAGCAGCGCCAGATGAATCGGCGTCGGGTCTTCCAGCGATGTGAGCTTGAGCGGCGCCGCCTCGGCGATGTGAGCTGCAATCGCCATATAGGGCTCATCGACAATGCCGAGCGTGCGCATCACCTCCAGCGTCAGACTGACGGCAGGCATGTTGCCCTCGCGCGCATAGCAGAGCCCGCGCAATTCGATCCAGTAGGGATCATTCGTCGCCAGCCGGTCGGCGGAGGCTTCACCGCACGCTTCATCAAAGCGGCCCAGAAGCATCAGTGCATCGACGCGCAGCTGCTTGGTGCGGAAACTCGACGTTTCCATCCGCGCAATCAGCGCATCGACATCGGAAAGCAGGCCGCCTTTGGCAAGCCGCTCCAGCTTGATGGCGTTGAACGGGCGCTGCGTTTCAGAACCGGGGCGGCGCGGATCGGGATAAGGCGGCTCGGCAATCGTCAGAAGCAGGCGGCGCGAGAGATCATTGACCGTGGGCGACACGGTGCCAACCGGAAGCCGGGGCAATATGACTGCCACACTCTCATAGGGCGTATCGGCCCAAAGGTCATAGCCCAGACCGCCATTGGCATCGTCCAGCGTACCATCCGACATCGGTGCGAAGCTGTCAGCCTCGTCTATGGCCGGTGCAGGTTGGGATGCGGGCGGGAAATCCGGCGCACCCGGTGCTGGCGCGGGCGCACCTTCCGTTCCCGGGAACGGCGCATCTTCCGGTGCTTCAGTTGAACCCGGCGGCGGTGGCAGCGGCTGCACTTCCGGCGTCAGCGGACGCGGCTCGGCGAGCACGGCGCCCGCTGCCAGCACCATCACGCAGGCAGAGCCAAGAAGCGTGCGAACAAACCTATTTCGGGAAACGGTCATCCGGGAGTGTCTCTTCCTTGACGGAGGTCTGCGGCTCTGCCGTTTCGGCGAGATAGACAAGACCGCCCGCAACCACAACGAACAGGGCAAGGGCAAAACTGCCAAGAAGGGCCGGACGCGACATGGGCGGAATTCCGATCTCAGATTGCGCGATGCGTAGAGGGCCGAGGAAAGCCGCAATGCTTCGCCCCCGTCAAGAATCGACTGAGCTGACACTCAGGGCATTCAGCAACGCGGGCACCGCTTGGCAGAACCAAACCCTGCCCGCCGAATGCGGCAAAAAAAGGGGAAAAACGGCGCTGCAATTCCTGTTCCCGGGCCAAGGGTTAACGGCCCTGCCGGGAAGGCTGGAAATGCCGCGCCCTTTGCGATACACCCCCGCCCGCAGGTCACCCCATGAATACACACGAGGCAAAGGGCCAAAGCCCCGCGGCCAACCCGCCGCGTCCCAAGTCAGAGCGCACCATCGTCCTGGTCGGATTGATGGGTGTCGGGAAAACCACGATTGGCCGCCGCCTGGCGCAAGCCTTGAACCTGCCCTTCAGCGACGCCGACGCCGAGATCGAGCAGGCCGCTGGCTGCTCCATCGCTGACTTTTTCGAACTTTATGGCGAGCCTGCCTTCCGCGCGGGCGAACGCCGGGTGATCGCGCGCCTGCTCGATGGCCCGCGCCATGTGCTGGCAACCGGCGGCGGGGCCTTCATGGATGCAGGCACCCGTGCGCTCACCAAGGAGCGCGCCGTGACCGTCTGGTTGAAGGCGGACCTTGATCTTCTGATGAAGCGCGTGTTGCGCAAGCAGACCCGCCCGCTTCTGAAAAACGATGATCCGCGCGGCACCATGGAGCGGCTGATCGCCGAGCGTTATCCCGTCTATGCCGAAGCCGACGTTACGGTTGAAACCTCTGACCAGCCGCATGATCGCGTCGTGCGCGCCATTCTCGATGCCCTCGAGCGTCATGGCGTGGACATTGATCCATGAGTGGATCCATGCCTGCCCATGAAACGGTGCGTGTTGGCCTTGGCGCACGCGCCTATGACATCCTTATCGGCAGCGGACTGCTTGCCACCGCCGCAGCCCGCATCAAACCGCTGGCGCGGCGCAACCGCACCATTGTGGTGACGGATGAAAACGTCGCACGCCATCATCTCACCGCATTGATGGACGGCTTTGCCGCCGAAGAAATGGAGGCGCTGCCTGTCATTCTGCCGCCGGGTGAGGGCCAGAAGAGCTTTGCGGGTCTGGAGCGCCTGAGCGATGCGCTCCTCGCGCTGGAGGTAGAGCGCGGCGACATCATCACCGCTTTTGGCGGCGGCGTGATCGGAGACCTGACCGGCCTTGCCGCAGGTTTGCTCAAGCGCGGCGTCGATTTTGTGCAGATCCCCACAACCCTTTTGGCGCAGGTCGATAGTTCCGTCGGCGGCAAGACCGCGATCAACGCGCGGGCTGGCAAGAATCTTGTCGGCCTCTTTCATCAGCCGCGTCTGGTCATTGCCGATACCGCCCTTCTGAAAACCCTGCCGCCGCGCGAGATGCGCGCAGGCTATGCCGAGATCGTCAAATACGGGCTTCTGGGCGACCGGGCGTTCTTTGAATGGTGCGAGAAGAAGGCGGCAAGCCTCCTCGCCTGCGATGCCGCCGCATTGAACAATGCAGTCACCCATTCGTGCCGGATGAAGGCGGCCATCGTTGCCGAAGACGAGCGTGAGCAGGGGCGCCGTGCGCTCCTCAACCTTGGCCACACCTTTGGCCACGCACTCGAGGCCGAAACCGGATATTCAGACCGTCTGCTGCATGGCGAGTCCGTTGCCACCGGCCTCGTGCTTGCCTTCGCCCTGGCCGCAGAGCTTCAGCTTGCAAGCCACGATGACGCCCGCCGTGTCGAGGCCCATATCGCGGCCTGCGGCCTGCCCGCACGCATTGCCGGCATCGCCGGGCTTTCGGCCTCGCCCGATGCGCTGATCGCCCATATGCGCCACGACAAGAAGGCGAAGGACGGCAAGCTTGTCTTCATCGTGCCGCATGGCATTGGCGACGCGCGCATCCACGATGACGTGCCGCTTGATGCTGTTGCCCGCGTGCTTTCCCGCTCCATTGCCCACCCTGCCTGACGCGCCACCGGAAAATCCATGACGCCCGAAATTCTCATCCTTGGCGGAAGCATTGTGCTTCTCCTTTTCTGCTCGGCCTTTTTTTCGGCGAGCGAAACCGCACTGACAGGCGCCAGCCGCGCCAAAATGTTTGCGATGGAAAAATCTGGCAGCCGCCGCGCGGCCACTGTCAACCGCCTTTATGCGGGCCGCGAGCGCTTCATCGGCGCCATTCTTGTCGGCAACAATTTCGTCAATATTCTTGCATCCACCCTTGGCACGGCGCTGTTTCTGGAAATCTTCCAGCAGGACGCCGAAAGCGCCATCGCCGCGGCCACAGCAATGATGACCGTGCTCGTCATCATTTTTGGCGAAGTGCTGCCCAAGACCTATGCCTTCAACTTTGCCGACCGAACCGCGCTTTTTGTAGCGCCCGTCATCAGCGCCCTTGTCATGGTCTTTTATCCGATCATTCATGCCGTGCAGGCGCTGGTCTGGGGGATCCTGCGCGTGTTTGGCGTTGATGCAAAACGCGAGACTGACAGCGAGGCCGCCCACGAGGAAATCCGCGGCGCCATTGATCTGCACCATTCCGAGGGCGCGGTTGAGGCCGAAGACCGCTTCATGCTGGGCGGCGTGCTGGACCTGAAAAGCCTCTCCGTTGCCGAAGTCATGGTCCACCGCAAGAACATGGCGATGCTGGATGCTGGCCTTCCCAGCCAGCAGCTCCTCGACCTGGTGCTGACGTCGAAACATACCCGCCTGCCGCTTTACCGCGATGACCCGGAAAACATCATTGGCGTGCTGCATGTGAAAGACCTGTTGCGCGCCGTGGCCCGCCATCGCGGCGGCATCGCGTCAATCGACATTCCGTCGCTGGCGACCAAACCGTGGTTTGTTCCCGAAACGACAACTTTGCAGGAGCAGCTGTCAGAATTCCTGAAGCGCGGGCTCCACTTTGCGATTGTCGTCGATGAATATGGTGCGCTGCGCGGCCTGATTACGCTCGAAGACATTCTGGAAGAAATCGTGGGCCAGATCCGCGACGAGCATGACCGCGAGACGTCTGGCGTGCGCCCGCAGGCTGACGGCACGGTGATCGTTGACGGCTGGGTGCCGATCCGCGATGCCAACCGCGCCATGCACTGGTCGCTGCCGGATGATGATGCAACGACCCTGGCAGGCCTTGTCATCCATGAGTCACAGACCATCCCCGAAGTGGGTCAGGTCTTCGTGTTCCATGAATTCAAGTTCGAAATCATGCGCAAGCACAAGAACCAGATCACCGCGATCCGCGTAACCCCGCCGGAGAAGCCCGAGAAGGACGTGAAGGCAGGCTAGGACTCGCCCGGCGCCTTCGCCTTGATCGAAAGCGCATGCACGCCATCGGCCAGTTCGTCGGCCAGTGCTGCATGAACAAGGCGTGAGCGCGCAACCCGCCCCATGCCGTTGAAGGTTTCAGAGACAATCACCACATTGAAGTGTGTCTCGCCGCCCGGCCGCGCGCCTGCGTGGCCGGCATGGCGCTGACTGTCATCAATCAATTCGAGATGTGACGGACGGAACGCGGCTTCGAGTTTTTGCCGGATGCGGTAAGCCATCTTCATGTCAAGCCATACGCTTTTCTTGTCTTGTAACCTTTGGCCCCGCATAATCGCATGATGAGCGAAGGGCCGAAAGCCGGTTTCAGTTTTGACTTCCGCATCAAGCGGGAGGAAACGCGTCCGCGCACGCGCGCCTGCGATCATGCCGGCTGCATGGCAGAGGGCACCCATCGCGCGCCCAAATCGCGCGCGGAACCCAATACTTTTTACTGGTTCTGCCAGCCGCATGCCCGCGCCCACAATGAGAGCTGGGATTACTTCCGCGGCATGCCCGAGGAAGAGGTTCTGGCCTTCCAGCGCGATGCCATCACCGGCCACCGGCCAACCTGGCGCATGGCCGACCGCGTGGGATCGCCGGGCGCGGCCGCACGCGCGCGCGCCCATCCGTTTTTCCGCCGCGCACAGGCAGCCAATACCCGCACGCGCCAGCGCCGCCCCCTGCCCTTGCAGGCGGAAGCCCTTGCGACTCTTGGTCTTGACGCCGGGGCATCCTTGAACGAGGTGAAGGCCCGGTATAAGGAACTCGTCAAGCGCTTCCACCCCGACGCCAATGGCGGCGACCGGACGGCCGAGGAGCGCCTTGCCCAGGTCATCCGCGCCTACAGCACGCTCAAGACATCCGGTTACGTCTGAAAGCCCTGAGGAGCAGCACTTCCTGCCGCAAGGCCTTTGCGGTCCGCATGGCGCGGGCGCCGATCAACGCGTGAGGCAAGATTTGAATGGCCGAGATTGAAGGCAGCCTGTCCGTCAGCGCCGCTCCCGACACCAAGGTGGATGCCAAGGCGCTCTTTGGCATCGATATCAAGATGGCCATTCCGGCTTTCTCCAAGCCTTCGGAATATGTGCCTGATCTTGATCCCGCCTACCGCTTTGACCGCGAGACGACGCTGGCGATCCTTTCCGGCTTTGCCTTCAACCGCCGCGTGATGGTGCAGGGCTATCACGGCACCGGCAAGTCAACGCACATCGAGCAGGTGGCCGCCCGCCTGAACTGGCCCTGCGTGCGCGTCAATCTCGACAGCCACATCAGCCGTATTGACCTGATCGGCAAGGACGCCATTGTTCTCAAAGATGGCAAGCAGATCACCGAATTCCGTGAAGGCATTCTGCCCTGGGCGCTCCAGCGCCCTGTTGCCCTCGTGTTCGACGAATACGATGCCGGCCGCCCGGACGTGATGTTCGTGATCCAGCGCGTGCTGGAGGCGCAGGGGCGCCTCACGCTGCTCGACCAGAACAAGGTGATCCGCCCCAATCCGTGGTTCCGCCTGTTCTCGACCACCAACACGATTGGTCTGGGCGACACCACCGGCCTTTATCACGGCACGCAGCAGATCAATCAGGGCCAGATGGACCGCTGGTCGATTGTCACGACCCTGAACTATCTGCCGCATGACAAGGAAGTCGAGATCATCCTCGCCAAATCGCCCGCCTATCAGACGCCCGAAGGCAAGAAGCAGATTTCGGCGATGGTGCGCGTGGCAGACCTTTCGCGCTCGGCCTTCATCAATGGCGACATTTCAACCGTGATGAGCCCGCGCACGGTGATCACGTGGGCCGAGAACGCCCAGATCTTTGGCGATATCGGCTTTGCCTTCCGCGTGACCTTCCTCAACAAGTGTGACGAGCTGGAGCGGCCCACGGTCGCCGAGTTCTATCAGCGCTGCTTTGGCGAGGAACTGCCGGAATCGGCTGCCCGCGTGATGGTGGCGTGAGGGCGCCGCGCGCCAAGTTTTAAGCAAACGAAGGTAAGCTGCAGGGGCGGGCTGAAGCGCAGGTCCCTGCCGCCACGCCAATCCCTGGCTCCCCCATTCCATCCGGCACCTGCGTTGCGCTAGAACGTCAGTGACATGTCCAAAGCCGAGACCCCGGTTGAGCGCTTCAAGCGCGCCCTTACCCAAGCCACGCGCTCCATCGCCGAGGAGCCGGAGCTTTCTGTCACCTTTGGCACCGAGCCTGCCAATCTCAAGGGCGCGCGCGCACGACTGCCTCTGCCCAGCCGCGAATTGCCGGCGCAGGAAGTCGCCCTGATCCGCGGACAGGCGGATTCATTTGCCCTGCGCGTCGCCTTCCATGACGACAAGGTCCACATCCAGTTCATGCCGCAGGGCGCCAATGCGCGCGCCGTGTTTGAAGCCGTCGAGCAGGCACGCATCGAGGCCATCGGCACCAACGCGATGAAGGGCATGGGCGACAACATCGCCGCCAGCCTTGAAGCCAGATATGCCGCGCGCGGCTATGCCCGCATCAAGGACCGCAGCGATGCGCCGCTGGCCGACGCACTTGCCCTGATGGTGCGCGAGAAGCTGACGGGCCGCCCCGTGCCGCCTGCGGCCAAAAAGCTGGTCGATGTCTGGCGCCCGGTCATAGCGGAAAAGGCGCTGGCAACGCTTGCCAAGCTCGACGCGCAGGCGCGTGACCAGACAGCGTTTGCCAAGATTATGCGCACCATGCTGCGCGAGCTTGGCATGGGCGATGAGCTGGGCGATCCCGACGACAAAGACGGCAAGAAGGAAGCCGAGGAGAACGAGCCCCAGAACGAAAAGGGCGAGCAGGGAGAGGCGCGCGATCCCGAAGGCTCCTCCACCGAAGAAACCGAAATGTCAGAGGGCGCCGCCGAAGACGGTGAGGAAGAAGCCGTTGAAGTCGAGTCCGACGACATGGATGCCTCTGACGACGCTGAGACCAGCGAAGACGGCAACCAGCCCTTCCGCCCCAACGCGCCGCCGGAGAAAGATCCCGGCCCCCATTATCGCGTCTATGCCCCGCAGTTCGACGAGATCATCGCCGCCGAAGATTTGTGTGATGCGGAGGAATTGACGCGCCTGCGCGCCTATCTCGATCAGCAGCTGGCCGCCATGCAGGGCGTGGTCTCGCGCCTCGCCAACCGCCTGCAGCGCAAATTGCTGGCCAAGCAGAACCGCTCCTGGGAATTTGACCTGGAAGAGGGCGCGCTTGATGCCGCCCGCCTGCCGCGCGTCATTGTTGATCCCACCGCGCCGCTTTCGTTCAAGCGCGAGCGCGACACGAATTTCCGCGATACGGTGGTGACGCTCCTTCTCGACAATTCTGGCTCCATGCGCGGTCGGCCGATTACTGTGGCCGCCATGTGCGCCGACATTCTGGCGCGCACGCTGGAACGCTGCGCCGTAAAGGTGGAGATTCTGGGCTTTACCACCCGCGCGTGGAAGGGCGGCCAGGCGCGCGAGAAATGGATCGCCGATGGCAAGCCGCCCCAGCCCGGCCGCCTCAATGATCTGCGCCACATCATCTACAAATCTGCGGATGCCCCATGGCGGCGCGCGCGCAAGAACCTTGGCCTGATGATGCGCGAAGGCCTTCTGAAAGAAAACATCGACGGCGAGGCGCTGATCTGGGCGCATAACCGCCTGCTCGCGCGCCCCGAACAGCGCCGCATCCTGATGGTGATTTCTGATGGCGCGCCGGTGGATGACTCAACCCTGTCGGTGAATGCAGGCAATTACCTCGACAACCACCTTCACGCCGTGATCGCCGAAATTGAAAACCGCTCGCCGGTGGAACTGAACGCCATCGGCATCGGCCATGACGTCACGCGCCATTACCGCCGCGCCGTCACGATTGTGGATGCCGAACAGCTGGGCGGCGCCATGACCGACAAGCTCGCCGAACTGTTTGATGAAGATGGCGCGCATGCGCCGCAGCGTTATCGCCCCGCCGCCTTCATGGCGGGAACACAGCCACGCCCGCAGGCGAAAGCCGCCGCCCCGGTGCGCGCATGAGAAAGCGAAGCCTGCTTTTCACCCTGCCGCTCTTTCTTGCCGCCTGCACCGATGAAACCATCGCCTCGGCGGCAGAGCCGGGCGATCCCGTTGCGGTGAACACCTTCCCGCGCCCGCTCAACCCGTTTGATGAGCAGGACCAGAAGGAAGGCCGCCTCGTCTGGCAGGGCATTCTGCGGCTGGAATCGCCCGATGTGCGCTTTGGCGGCATTTCGGGGCTTGTTGTCAGCGCCGATGGCGCCCGCTTTCTGGCTGTGACGGATGACGGCCATTGGCTTTGGGGCGCGCTTTCCTATGACGCGCGGGGCTGGCTGCAAGGCGTGTCTGATGTCCGCATCGCCCCATTGCTGGACGAAGACGGCGACGCGCTTAGTGGCAAGTCAGAGGGCGATGCCGAGGGTCTTGCCGCCGCCACACCGAACGATCTTTCAGGCGACGTGCTCGTCTCCTTCGAGCGCGATCATCGCGTCTGGCGCTATGAATGGGGCAAGAACGGACCCGCTTCACACGCCATCAACGTGCCGGCCAACCCGGATGTTGCGCGGCTGCCGGAAAACAGTTCGCTGGAGGCCATCGCGGCGCGCAATGACATCATCTTCTATGCCGGTGAACAGGGGCTGGAAGACGGTCCCAAAGATGAGAATGACGAGGGGCTGGAAACGCCGCTGTGGACCGCGTGCCTTCATTCCTGCATCGAGCAGACGTTCACGTTGACGCTCAAACCGCCCTTCTCGTTGACCGACATGGCGGTCACGCCTGCGGGCGAACTTCTGGCGCTGGAGCGTCACTTCTCGCCGCTCACCGGTGTGCGCGCGCAATTGCGCCTGCTGCCGCTGGAGGGATGGACACGCGAGACACCGATCGACGGCCCCATCATCGCAAGCTTCGGCCCCGGCGATACGCTCGACAACATGGAGGGCGTCAGCGTGCGCAAAGGCGCGCATGGCGAAACGCTCGTCTATCTGGTGTCAGACGACAATTTCAATCGCGGTGTGCAGGCGACGTTGCTGATGCTGTTCCGGCTTGAGGGTCCGGAGTCGGTTCAGTAACCACCCAGCCCGAACAGCGGGCGCACCATCGGCCGCATCAGCTGATAGGGAAAGACCGAGATGGCGGCGATCATCACCGCCAGCACGCTGAGCGTGACAAGCTCTCCTGTCGCAAAAACGCCGCCCGCCAGCACCACGGCCACCTGATAGGCAACCGCAAAGAAAACGCCGCCGATCAGCATCGAAAACAGCGGCGCACGCCACCATTGCGGACCGCGCACGGCATCAAACACAAAGGCTGCAACCAGCTGCGACAGGGCTGCGGCAACAAAAAGCTGCGCCGCATAGGGCGGCAGATCAAGCGCTGGCACGCCCTCAACCTCAAAGCCCGCAGACGCGCCGATCAGCGCAAGCACCAGCCCCCACGCCACCAGAATGGAAGACGCCGAATAGGAAAGGCCAAGCCGGCGCGACGTGATCACAACGGCGAAAAGACCCAGCGGCAAAAGAAAGAGCGTCTGGGTAAGGAAAAGCGATGGCGCCGTTGCGCCCGGCACCGGTGCAAACACCGGGTCAAGCCCGGTTACCAGCGTATCCCAGCGCATCAGCGCGCCGGTGATGATCGCAAACAGCACAAAGACCGGCAGCGCCGTGCGCCCGATGGCGCGCGCCGCCGACTTGACGCCCGACTCCCGGCGTCGCTGATGAAAAATTGCGGTCTCATGGACCATGTCAGACACCCCAATTGTGCCGAAACAGGAAACGCCCGGCACAAGCCCCGTGCCGCACCGGACTCTTGCAAGGTCCGTGCACGGCGGGGCGAAGCTAACGGCACATTGGCGCGAAAGAAAAGAGGCTTTGCAAATTGGGGGCAAAAGCGGCGGAAAGCCAAGCAAAACGCCGCCCCTTTCGAGGCGGCGCCGCAATTCTTAACGCTGCGATTCTGTGGATCAGGCAGCCTTGGCCTTGATCTTCGCCAGGTCGCGCTTGATGCGCAGCGCGGTGGGCGACAGCTTGGCGGCAGGCGTCTTGGCAAGCCAGGCGTCAAGCCCGCCCGCGTGGTCCAGCGTGCGCAGCGCCGCTGCCGACAGCTTGAGGCGGAACGAACGCTTGAGGGCGTCGCTGGCCACATTCGTCTCGATCAGATTCGGCAGATACCGGCGCTTGGTCTTGTTGTTGGCATGGCTGACATTGTGGCCAACCTGCACCCCTTTGCCCGTAAGCTCACAACGGCGCGCCATGGTTCTCGTTCCTGTCTTCAAAAGCGGTGTCAAATGCGAAAGGAACCCCGCCGCCACCAGCACGTCCCGTTGGGGTGCCTGGGGCAGTCAGGGCCGAATTCGGGCGCTCTCTTAAAGGGCGCCCCGGCCCAAGGTCAAGCAAAAGGACGCCTGCGGTCCGCTTGCCGACGCTGCCCTGGAGGGGGCACATAAATTTGTGGACAAATGCAGAACTTGATGCTACACGATCCGCCACTAGCTCCCCGTCGGACTGGCCGAAAGGCCCCCGGCGGGGTTTTCATTTGAGAAGCCAAGCTGCCAGCCATGCCAAAATACGCAATGGCCTTCATCGACGGCCAGAACCTCTTTCAGCATGCGATGGATGCGTTTCGGTACTATCACCCCAATTACGATCCCCTGAAACTTCACCGTGCCGTCTGCGCCCATCATGGCTGGGTTCCAAACTTGGTGAGGTTCTATTCCGGTATCCCTGCCGAAACGGACGAGCCGATGTGGGGACCGTATTGGGCAAAACGCAAACTGATGATGGAACGCAGCGGCATCAAAGTGACGACGCGCAGGCTCAGATATCGGGAGCGAGAGGCTTATGACGCGCACGGGAATCTGAAGAAAATCCGGGTGCCCCAAGAAAAGGGGATCGACACGCGCATCGTCGTAGATGTTCTGGGTTCCGCGCGCCGCAGGGAGTGGGACGTGGCCGTCATCTTCAGTCAGGACCAGGATCTCGCGGAAATGATTCCCGAGATCATGGAGATCGGTAAGGAGCAGGGGCGCGAATTGCTCGTCTGCTGTGCATTCCCGTCCAGCCCCAACGCCAGTGCGAAACGCGGCATCGACAGGACAACGTGGTTCAGGATGGACAAGGCATTTTACGACCAGTGTCTTGACCCCACAGATTACCGACCACACCGAACCTGACTGCCATCGCATATGAACCTTGCGCCTTCGCAATGTTTCAATCGCTATTCACACCCTCAACCAGCGCCCGTGCCGCAGCCACCGGCGAAATTTCGCCCCGCATCACCTGATCCTCAAGCAGCCGGGCCTGCGCCGCAACCTTGGGATTTGAGAGGGCGCGCGCCAGCATCAGCGCCTTGAACTCGTTCCACATCCAGGCTGCATCCTGCGCCTTGCGCCGCTGGGCGCGCCCTTCTGCATCATGTGCAGCAAAATCGGCAATCGCCGCCTTCACCTGATCGAGGCCAGCGCCTTCCAGCGCCGAGATCGCAATCACCGGCACCCGCCATCCCGCGATGCGCGGCGACATGAACATCAGCGCCGCCGACACATCGGCCGCCTGACGCAACGCGGCCGGGCGCATGTCGCCATCGGCCTTCGTGACCAGAATGATGTCGGCCAGTTCCATGATGCCGCGTTTGACGCCCTGCAATTCGTCGCCGCCCGCAGGTGCGAGCAGCAACACGAAAAGATCCGTCATGTCGGCAACCGCCGTTTCCGATTGCCCGACACCCACGGTCTCGACCAGCACGCGGTCAAAGCCCGCCGCTTCCGCCAGCGCAATGGTCTCGCGCGTGCGCCGCGCCACGCCGCCCAGTTCGCCACCCGATGGCGATGGCCGGATGAAAGCGGAAGGGTTGCGTGACAATTGCTCCATGCGCGTCTTGTCGCCGAGGATCGAGCCGCCCGAGCGCCGCGAACTCGGATCAACCGCCAGCACAGCCACCTGATGGCCATCGGCGATCAGCTGCATGCCGAACGCTTCGATGAAGGTTGATTTGCCCGCGCCCGGCGCGCCCGAAAGGCCAATGCGCAGGCTTCTGCCTGCACGCGGCATCAATGCGCGCAACAGCGCCTCAGCTTCAGCCCGGTCATCATCACGCGCAGATTCAACCAGCGTGATCGCCTTGGCGAGCGCCCGGCGATCCCCGGCAATAACGCCGTTCACCATGTCCGTGAAAGATTCCGCAATATCTGGTGAAGGCTCTGCCATGAACGCGCCATGAATGGTGATCAAATCAGGGGCCGCATTGTCCCTTGCCGGTTTCATCGCATGGCGGACCGGGTTAGGGAAACAGTGCAAAAGGGCTTTTCGGGGGAAAGCTGATTTGATGACATCGCCACGCGCCCGCCAGATCGAAAAGGTATGGCAGGCGCCAAGGGAGTTTCACATGTCTCTCACCTCAAAGCTTGCCGCTGCACCGCTTCTTGCCGGACTTCTGATGTCGGCGCCTGCATGGGCGGCCACAGACCTGACGCCGGTCGTGCCGGAAGGTGCCGATGATCCGGGCCTCTTTTATGAGATCGAGGCGAAATACGAGTTCTCGCTGCTCGGCTTTGGCGTGGGCCAGATGTATTTCCACATCACCATGGCCGGCGACACCTATGAGACACGCGCCACGGTCGATCCGCAGGGCATCGCCGAATGGTTTGATGCCAACGCCATCCGCGCTGAAGCATCCGGCGGAATTGAGAGTGGCGCGATTGAACCCAGCCAGAGCTGGATCGAGCAGCGCAATTCGGATTCGCGCCGCTCGGTGACGATTGCGTTTGAGGAATTGGGGCTTCCGGTCGTGACGTCCGATCCGCCCTACAAGATTTCCAGATATGCACCCACGCCCGACCAGATCACGGGCGCGGTGGACCCTGTCTCCGGCCTTCTGCTGATGCTCACCATGCCGGGGGCCGCCGGTAATCCCTGCAACATGACCATTCCCGTTTACGATGGCCGCCGCCGTTATGACTTCATGGTGGAGCCCAAGGGCCGCGTGAACGTGGATGAGGAAAACGTCTATTCGGGTGAAGCGATCTACTGCATGGCGCGCTACCAGCGCATTGCAGGCTGGAAACCCGAAAAATTGTCAGAGGGCTCACGCACCCGCGTCCATGCCTGGCTTGTGCCCGTGGGCGAGAAAGCGGACGGTACGCCGGAGCTTTATGTGCCCGTCAAACTTTGGGGCGACGCGGGCATAGATGATGCCGTCGGCCGCGCGCTCTGGATCAAGGTGAATGGCCAGCCGCTGGCGGACATACACTGACGAATGCACTGAACCGCGTCAGGATTCGTCACCACCATTGAGTTCGGCGTCGCTGAGATCATCTGCGTCAATCAGCTTTGTGCCTGGCAGCGCCTCCACGCCGCGCAGCTTGCGTTCAACCGCGCGCGTGCGGCGCCCGGCCTCTTCCACCGTGTTCTGTGCCGTGGCGAGATGCTTTTTCAGCTTGTCCCACACCTCGCCATAGCGCTGGAACTCGGCCTTGGCTGCCCCCAGCACCTGCCAGACCTCGGATGAGCGCTTCTGGATTGCCAGCGAGCGGAAGCCCATCTGCAATCCATTGAGGATGGATGTCAGCGTCGTCGGGCCCGCAATGGTGACCCGGAAATTTTGCTGCAACTCGCCGACAAGAGCGGGCTTGCGCATCATTTCGGCAAAGAGGCCCTCGGTCGGAAGATAGAGCACCGCAAAGTCGGTCGTGCGCGGCGGGTTGATGTATTTGCGCGCAATTGTCTGCGCCTCATTGCGGATGCGCGTCTCCAGCGCCTTCAGATGCGCGGCAATGGACGCCGTATCGCCCGCCTCCTGCGCCGCAAGGAGACGCTCATAATCCTCCATCGGGAATTTCGCGTCGATCGGCAGCAGCACCGGCTCACCCGCTTCGCCCGGCAGGCGGATGGCGAACTCCACGCGGTCATTGCCGCCCTCACCCGTCTGCGCATTGCGGATGAACTGGTCCTCGGTGAGATAGTTTTCAATCAGTGCCCCCAGCTGCACTTCCGCCCAGCCGCCGCGCGATTTCACATTGGTGAGCACGCGCTTCAGGTCACCCACGCCCTGCGCCAGCGACTGCATTTCGCCAAGGCCCTTCTGCACATTCTCAAGCCGCTCGGACACCAGCTTGAAACTTTCGCCCAGCCGCTTTTCCAGCGTGCCCTGGAGTTTCTCTTCGACGGTGGCGCGCATCTGTTCCAGCTTGGCCTCGTTCTCGCCGCGCAGCTTCGTCAGCTGCGCGTCCAATGTCTCGCGGATTTCTTTCTGGCGTTTGGCATTCTCTTCGGTGAGCGCCACCAGCTGCTTTTCGATCTTGGCAAGGCTTTCGGCCAGACGCTCGACAAGCATTTTGGATTGCTGCCCCTGCGCCTGGGTGAATCCATCCATGCGCTCGGAGAGATTGCTGCCCAGCGCGCCAAAGCTGCCATTCAAGCTCTCGCCCAGATTGGCCACGCGTTGGCCAACATCAAGGCGCAACGCGTCGGCGGCCTTGCTGCTCTGATCGGTCAGATTGTGCAGGCGGGTTTCGACGCCGCTGCGCAATTCGCTCGCCTCCTTGCGCAGCCCATCGCCGAGCTTGGTGATGCTGTCCGTCACTTCACCGCGCAACGTCTTGCCGCGCTCTTCGGCCTCGTTGCGCATGCGGGCAATTTCATCGCGGATGGTTTTGTCGGTGCGCTCGGCAGCGGCCGTAATGCCCGCGATGCTTGCGGCAGCATCCGACGCTGCCTTTGCAGCCTCCTGCGCCCGCGCGGATGAACCGCTCACGCGCACAAAGGCGATGAATGAAAAGAGCGCCGCAAGAGCCGAAAGCCCGGCGGCCGCATAAAGCAGGATTGTCTCGGTCATGGTGAGACCCTAGCGAAGCGGCGCGACGGCATCAATTGATGGCAGTTGATCCTTGCTTCCACCTCCTCCGCCTTCGCGGGGGAGGTCGGCATGCCTTTGCATGCCGGGTGGGGGCAAATGGAGCCGGTGCCCCCCACCCGGCAAAGCGCATCGCAATTGCTCGCCCTTTGCCGGCCTCCCCCGCGAAGGCGGAG
>DEIC01000086.1:0-489 GCA_002352285.1 Alphaproteobacteria bacterium UBA2784
AGAGCCGCAGCGCGCCGAGCCGGTGCGCACGACCCAGCTGCGCACGGTCGGGCGGGGCGGCGCTGCGCCTGCCTATGCCACGCAGGCGGCTCCGGTTACCGGCGCGCAGCTGCGGGCGACGGCTTCGGCCAATCCGGTGCGTCAGATGCATCACCAGCTGGCGAGCGAAGCCGCAACCCTTGCCGAGACCGCGTCGGCTGCGATGGCTGAGCCGGTTGTCGCGCGCCAGGTTGTCGATACGCGCCCCGAAGAGGAGATGATGCTGGGCGGGCAGGATGCGCCGATCATCGCCGATGCGCGTGAGCACATCGCTCCCCAGCCCCAGGCCCCGGCCACCCGCCCGGTGCGCCGCTTTGACGACATCGCCATTCAGGCCGAAGCTGATCGGGCCCGCGCCATGGCGATGAGCCGCCCGGTGCCGCCCGCGCCGGAAAAGCCGAAGGGCGGTTTCATGTCGAGCATCTTTGGCTCGCGCAAGGCGAAGGAGGA
>DEIC01000086.1:671-3079 GCA_002352285.1 Alphaproteobacteria bacterium UBA2784
CTGTGTAACACAGCGAAACAATCAGTCATTTCCCCCTGACGCGCTGGCCTTTTACGAGTCCGGGCACGGTTGCGTAACAGCCGCGAACGGGGAAGCTGCCAGTGTTGCAATCATCTCAGACCACGCTGCGCGCCAGCGTCACAACAACGGGTGTCGGCCTGCATAGCGGCCGCCCTGTGCGCATGACCATGCGTCCGGCTGCGGCCAATACCGGCATCATCTTCCACCGCACCGACATTGGCGGGCGGGCAGGCGATGTTCCGGCGCGGTTTGACAATGTGCATTCGACCAAGCTCTCCACCTGCATGCGTAATGATGCGGGCACAGAGGTCTGCACGGTTGAGCATGTGATGGCCGCCCTTTACGGGCTTGGCATCGACAATGTGGTCGTTGAACTCGATGGCAAAGAGGCGCCGATCAAGGACGGCAGCGCGCTGGCCTTCGTTGACATGATCCTCAAGGCCGGAATTCTCGATCTGGGNNGACGCCGAGGCCATTTCGCGCCAGGTCAAGGATGTGGAGCTTTCGGTTCCGGGCGTCTTTGCCACCCAGGTGGCAGATGCGCGCACCTTTGTGCGCAAGGCCGACATCGAGATGCTGCAGAAGAACGGGCTGGCGCTTGGCGGCTCGCTCGACAATGCCGTGGTCGTTGATGGGAGCGAGATCCTCAATCCCGACGGCCTGCGCACGGCAGACGAATTCGTGCGCCACAAGGCACTGGACGTTGTGGGCGACCTGTCGCTGGCGGGTTATCCGATTCTGGGCCGGTTCGACGGCGTGCGGATGGGCCATGCGCTCAACAACCGCCTGCTGACGGCCCTGTTCGATGAGCCGGACGCCTATGAGATCGTTACGCTGGGCCGCCGGGCGGTGGAGCCTGCGGGCGAGACGCGCCGTCTGGCCGCGGCGGCAGCCGCGTTCTAAGCACCTGATTCCCGGGCAATTAAAGCCTGTTCATGGGGCTAAAACCCCTGAACAGGAACTGGCAGTTTTCCGCGTCATCGCTTAAACAGGGGCACCCTGTCCCCCCGGGTGTGCGCCGATGCGCGCGCGGCTGGGGGCTTTCCCCGGTCTTCGGGTGCGGTAGCGTGGCGAGAACTTCTTGCCGTGCAGCCTGCCCGTTTGGAGGTTCATCGCTGATGTTTTCCGTTCTTGCGAAGTTTGGCCGTGTGGCGCTTGTCGCCGTGATGGCTGGCACGGCCCTGACGCTTTCGGGCTGTGGAAGCGATGACGTCGAAGAGATCGAATATATCGAGCGCCCGGTCGAGCTGCTTTACGAGGACGCGCTGAAATTCTTCCGCCGTGAGGATTACCGTTCAGCGGCGCCTCTGTTCGAGGAAGTCGAACGCCAGCACCCCTATTCGGTGTGGGCGCGGCGCGCGATCCTCATGTCGGCCTTCTGCTATTACGAGCTGAACAAATATTCGCAGGTCATTCTGGCCGCCGACCGCTTCATCGCGCTGCATCCCGGCAACAAGGATGTGGCCTATGCCTATTACATCAAGGCTGTTTCGTATTACGAGCAGATCAGCGATGTCGGCCGCGACCAGAAGACGACTCAGCAGGCGCTTGTTGCGCTCAATGACGTGGTGCAGCGCTTTCCCAACACGGCCTATGCGCGCGATGCACGTCTGAAAATCGACCTGACGCTTGACCATCTTGCGGGCAAGGAAATGTCGGTTGGCCGCTATTACCTCAAGCGCGAGCAGTACGTGGCCGCGATCAACCGCTTCAAAGCGGTGCTGGACGCCTATCAGACCACGTCGCAAGTGCCGGAAGCCCTTCACCGTCTGGTCGAAGCCTATATGGCGTTGGGCATCGTGCCCGAGGCGCAGAAATATGCCGCCGTTCTGGGTCACAACTTCCCGGGCTCGGAGTGGTATGAGGCGACCTATGCCCTGATGACGGACGCCAACCTTGCGCCCGCCACCGAAGTGGATGACGACATTCTGGGCGACATCTGGGGCTTCTTCTTCTGACCCGTCTTTCGATGGAGCCCCATGATCCGTCAGGTTTCGATCCGCGACATCGTCCTTATCGACCGGGCAGAGCTTTCGTTTGATGCGGGGCTGTGCGCGCTGACGGGCGAAACAGGCGCGGGCAAGTCGATCCTGCTTGATGCGCTGACGCTGGCGCTGGGCCGCCGCAATGACCGCGCCGCCGTGCGCCAGGGCGCGGCGCAGGGCGCGGTGAGCGTTACCTTCACGCCGCCCGCACGTCATCCTGCCTATGCGCTTCTGGCTGAAAGCGGCATCGAAGCCGATGGCGAGATTATCGTGCGGCGCCAGGTTGTGCCCGAGGGGCGCTCGCGTGCTTTCGTAAATGACGAGGCGGTGAGCGCAGGTTTTTTGCGCACGCTGGGCGACACGCTGGTGGAAATTCATGGCCAGCATGATGAGCGCGGGCTT
>DEIC01000086.1:3190-34969 GCA_002352285.1 Alphaproteobacteria bacterium UBA2784
CTGATTGCAGGCGGCGACAAGGCCATTGATGCACGGCTGGCGGCAGCGCAGCGGCGGCTGGAGCGCCTGCAAAGCGTGGCGCAGGGCCTGCTTGATCCTGCCATCGAGGCGATGGCGCGCGCCACGGCCGAGGCGATGGAAGCGCGTGCGCAGGCCGAAGCGGTGCTGGAAAAACTCGCCTTTGATCCGATGCGTCTTGAGAAAATCGATGACCGGCTTCAGGCGCTGCGCGATGCCGCGCGAAAATATCGTGTCACGCCCGATGATCTGGCGGAGCTTGCGGCGCGCTTTGCCTCGCAGGTGCGTGGGCTGGAGGACAGTGAGGGCGAGCGCAAGAAGCTCTCGGCCGCAGTTGCCAGCGCCAGGGCCGCGTTTGAAACGGCGGCTGCGGCACTCTCAGCGGCACGGCGCAAGGCGGCGGAGCGCCTGAGTGATGCCGTTGCCAAAGAGCTGAAGCCCCTAAAGCTGGAACGCGCGCAGTTTGGTGTGCAGGTCGAGACGGCGGAACCTTCGGCAAGCGGCATCGACCGGGTCGAGTTTTTGTTGGCGACAACGCCCGGCGCGGCGATGCAGCCGCTCACGAAAATCGCATCGGGCGGCGAGCTGGCGCGCATTGTACTGGCACTCAAGGTTGCGCTGCTGCAGCGCGGGTCAGCGCCGACACTGATCTTCGACGAAGTTGATCAGGGTATTGGCGGCGCGGTTGCCGATGCGGTGGGATTGCGCCTGAAGCGCCTGGCACAGGCCGCGCAGGTGATTGTTGTGACGCATTCGCCACAGGTGGCGGCGCGGGCCAATCATCATTTCCGCATTTCCAAGCGCGCCAGGGGCGCCAGCGCCGAGACGCGGGTGGAAGAGCTGGACGCAAGCGGGCGGCGCGAAGAGATTGCCCGCATGCTTTCGGGCGCCACCATCACGGAGGAGGCGCGTGCCGCCGCCGATCGCCTCATGGAGGCCGGGCGGCGATGAAGGATGTTTCCTCGCTGACCAAGGCAGAGGCGAAAGCCGAACTCAAGCGCCTGGCCGCCGAAATTGCGGCCCATGATGCGCGCTATTTCGGCAAGGATGCGCCCACAATCTCGGATGCCGCTTATGACGCGCTGAAGGCGCGCAACAGTGCCATCGAAGCGCGGTTTCCCGATCTGGTGCGCGAGGATTCTCCTTCAAAGCGCGTTGGCGCAAAGCCGTCGCGACGCTTTGCCAAGGTTGTTCATGCGCGGCCCATGCTGTCGCTCGACAATGCCTTCAGCGATGACGATGTGCGCGAGTTTTTGGGCCGTGTGCGGCGCTTTCTTGACCTTGATGAGGGTGAAGAGGTTGCGGTGACGGCAGAGCCGAAGATCGACGGGCTTTCTGCTTCGCTGCGCTATGAGCGCGGTGTGCTGGTGCAGGCGGCGACCCGGGGCGATGGCAGCGAGGGTGAAAATGTCACCGCCAACATGCTCACACTTTCAGACGTGCCGCGCACGTTGAAGGGCAAGGGCCACCCGGAATTGATCGAAGTGCGTGGCGAAGTTTACATGTCGAAGGCGGATTTCGCATCGCTGAATGTACGCGAGGCAGAGGCGGGGCGTGAACCCTTTGCCAATCCGCGCAATGCGGCGGCGGGTTCGCTGCGCCAGCTTGATCCGGCAATCACGGCAGCGCGACCCTTGCGGTTTTTCGCCTATGCGTGGGGCGAGGCGTCATCGCTTCCGGCTGAAACCCAAGACGGCGTTGTCAGCGCGTTCAAGGCGTGGGGCTTTCCTGTCAACCCGCTGATGGCGGTGTGCCGCGATGAGGCGGCGATGCTTGGATTCTATCGTGACATCGAAGCGAAGCGCGCATCGCTTGGCTATGACATTGATGGCGTCGTCTACAAAATCAACCGGCTGGACTGGCAGAACCGGCTTGGCTTTGTGTCGCGCAGCCCGCGCTGGGCGATTGCGCACAAATTCCCGCCCGAGCAGGCCAGCACCGAGCTATTGGCGATCGACATCCAGGTGGGACGCACGGGGGTGCTGACGCCGGTGGCGCGCTTACAGCCGGTTACGGTGGGCGGCGTCGTTGTCTCCAACGCCACGCTGCACAATGAGGACGAGATCGCGCGCAAGGATGTGCGCGTGGGTGACATCGTCATCATCCAGCGCGCGGGCGACGTGATCCCGCAGATCACGGGCATTGTGGCGGAGAAGCGCAAGCGCGGCGCAAAGGCCTATCAGTTTCCCGATCATTGTCCCGTTTGCGGCAGTCCCGCCGTGCGCGAGGAGGGTGAGGCGGCGCGGCGCTGCACTGGCGGGTTGACCTGTGCGGCGCAACGCGTGGAGCGGCTCAACCATTTCGTGTCGCGCGATGCCTTTGACATCGAGGGACTGGGCAGCACGACAATCGAATTGCTGCATGAGGCGGGGCTTCTCAAGGCCCCGTCGGACATTTTCCATCTGCATGACAAGCGCGAGGCGGTGAAGGCCGCCTTTCTGGCGCGCCGCGAGGTGAAGGGCGAAAGCAAGGCCGACAAGGTCTTCACCAATCTGTTCGACGGCATCGAGGCGCGCCGTCGCATCGGGCTTGACCGCTTCATCTTTGCGCTGGGCATCCGCCATGTGGGCGACACGACAGCGCGGGTGCTGGCTCGGAACTATGGCAGCGCCGAAGCTTTTACCTCTGCCATGGCCCGTGCCGTGAAGGGCGATGACGCGGCGCTGCACGAACTGGGTTCCATTGATGGGATTGGCGATGTGGTGGCGCGCGCCATCGTCAATTTCTTTGCGGATGCGCATAATGGCGACGAGGTGAAGCGCCTTTTGATGCTGCTCGACGTGACCGACATGGCGAAGGCGGCCACGGGATCACCCGTCAGCGGCAAGACGGTGGTGTTCACCGGCACGCTGGAAAAAATGACGCGCAGTGAAGCCAAGGCGCGCGCCGAGGCGCTGGGCGCGAAGGTGGCGGGGTCCGTTTCGGCGAAAACCGACCTGGTGGTGGCGGGACCGGGTGCGGGCTCAAAGCTAAAAGACGCGCAGAAGCACGGCGTTCAGGTGATTGATGAAGATGCGTGGCTGAAGATGATTGAGGGGTTGTGAGGGGGGCGTTACTGCCAGGCAATGAATTCCTCATGGTTAGCCTTTGTCGAACCAAGTGTTGTGCGTTTCCTCTCCCCTCGGGGAGAGGACGCGAGCACTTGCGAGCGGGTGAGGGGGAACTTCATCTCCGCCCCCTCACGCGATTTGCTCAATCGGCAAATCGCTGCTCTCCCCGAGGGGAGAGCAGATTGCTTTTTCGGACGGATCAATGCCCGTCCACAAATTCAACCGCTACGCCGCAGGCGGATTTGGGGGCGGCGATCAGGCGGTGCTTTTCTTCACGATAGGTCACGCCGCCCATGTCCCACATCGCGGCTGCGGCATCGCACTCATTGGTGGCAAAGGTAAGCGCCGCGACGTGAGCAGTATTTTGCGGCACGTCGTGGCCGAAGCGCGCCTTGGCGGTGGCGGGTGAAACCGCCCTGAGCAGAACGTCACCCAGTCTCACGCGCAGGCTGCCATCCGCCTCATCCACCTTGCCGAACATCGCTGTCCAAAGCGCACGCACGGGCGCAAAGTCGGGCACGCTCACCGTTATCTCACGCATGGCGGTGGCGCCATTGGCATGCAGCATCCATTCATGGCGGGCGCGGGTGAGTTCCGGCGTGATGTGATGGCAGGTGAACTGGGTCAGTGGCGCCAGGCGCTCATCATTGATGCGGACATTGGCAAAGCGCACCATCTCACGCTTGCCATCGAGGTCCAGCGGGCGCTGCAGGCGCTGAATGTCGCCTGCCTCCAGACCCGCGGCGCGCAAGGCGGCATGCGTTGCATCTGGAACATCGCTTCCATAGGCAAGGCCGACGCCGCCGGGGTTGCCGGAAAACCGCGTCACCAGTTTCTCGCCCGCCAGCGCCGGATCGGTGATGCCGATCAGCTCGACATAGGCGTTGGGCAGCATGACGCAATAATTCGCGGTGCCCTTGCCCTCGTGCTCGCCTTTGGGCGTGATGCGAAAGCCAAGGCGGCTCCACGTCTTTGCCGCAGCCTCCAGATCCGTCACACCGACTACAGCGTGATCGAAGCGCGTGATCGCCGCCATATCAGACCGCGCGCGTGGCGTGGGTCAGCCACGCAGCATCAGCGCCGCTCATGTGCGGGCCAAGCGTTGCGCGCACGCGGGCGTGATAGGCATTGAGCCATTCACGCTCGGCGGCGGTCAGCATCGAAGCTTCCACCAGTTCCAGATCGATCGGTGCGAGCGTGATGGTCTCGAAGCACAGCATCTTGCGCTCGGCGCCGGGAACGGGCTTGGCCTCGCGCACCACGATCAGGTTTTCAACACGGATGCCGTAACCGCCCGTCTTGTAGTAGCCGGGCTCGTTCGAGCAGATCATGCCCGGCATCAGCGGCTGGATCACCGGCTTCTTGGAAATGTTCTGCGGCCCCTCGTGCACCGAAAGATAGGCGCCGACGCCGTGGCCGGTGCCGTGATCGTAATCGAGGCCTGCTTCCCACAGCGGCATGCGGGCCAGCACATCAAGCTGTGCGCCGCTGGTGCCCTCCGGGAACACGGCCATCGCCAGCGCGATGTGACCCTTGAGCACGCGGGTGAAACGGTCTTTCTGTTCCGCCGTGGGCGCGCCCAGTGCGACGGTACGCGTGATGTCGGTGGTGCCGTCCTGATACTGGCCGCCGGAATCGATCAGGAAAATCTCGCCTGATTTCAGTTTGCGGTCAGTCTTGCGCGTGACGCGGTAATGCACGATCGCGCCATTGGGGCCAGAACCTGAAATGGAGTCGAAGGAGAGATCGCGCAACGCGCCCGTCTCGCGGCGGAAATCTTCCAGTTTCTCGCACGCTTCGATTTCGCTGATGCGGCCGGCGGCACCCTCCGCCGTCACCCAGCGCAGGTAACGCGAGATCGCCACGCCGTCGCGGATGTGGGCATTGCGCATGCCCTCGATCTCGATTTCATTCTTGCAGGCCTTGGGCAGAAGGCAGGGGTCAGCGCCGCGCACGATGGTGGCGCGGGCCTTGGTGAGTGCATCAAAGATGAAGGAGGCCGCGGTTGCCGGATCGGCGAGTACGCGCTTGCCCGCAGCACCCAGATCGGCAAGGGCGGTCGTAAACTCATCCGGCGCGCGGCGGCGCACGCCATTGCCCAAATGGGCGTCAAGGCCGGGCGTCACCTTGCGCGGGTCGAGGAACAAGTCGACCTGACCATCCGCGCCCAGAATGGCGAAGGAATGGGGCAGGGGCACGTGGCTGACATCGCCACCGCGGATGTTGAGCAGCCACGCAATCGACTCCGGCAGCGTCAGCACGGCGGCATCAGCCTTCGCCTTGGCGATGGCCTGGCCGACGCGCTCGCGCTTGGCGCTGGCGGCTTCACCGGCAAAGGACATCGGATGCGGATCAACGGGGGCGAGCGGCGCTTCGGGCTGATCGGGCCATGCCTCATCAACGGGATTACGCGCCACCGGCACCAGCTCGCCGCCTGCACCGCGGACGGCGCGTTCCAGCGTTTCAAGCGCGCTCTGGCTGTGCATCCACGGATCAAAGCCGATGCGCTGGCCCTTTTGCACCATGCGCGCAAGCCATTCGTGCGGCGGATCCTCTACCAAATGATGGACCGCATAGAGCGACAGATCGACCTGATCGCGCACCTGCAACGTATAGCGGCCATCAACAAAGATCGCCGCCTTGTCGGCCATCGCAATGGCTGCGCCCGCCGAGCCGGTAAAACCGGTGAGCCAGGAGAGGCGCTCATCGCGCGGGGCGACATATTCGCCCTGATGGGCATCGCCGCGCGGAATGATGAAGCCGTCGAGCTTCTGTGCTGCCATCGCCTTGCGCAGGGCTGCCAATCGCGGCGCGCAATTGGCGGGATCGGCGTCAAGATCATAGGTCTGGAAACGCTTGGGGTTCAGCATGGCAATGTCCGCCCGTCAAAGTGTCAGCCAAAGGGTTGACCACGGTCCGCGCCGGTAACGGCGGCGCAGGCGAAAGCCATTCCCGTGATAGAAGCCCAAGACCATGGCTTCCTGATTTCTCAAAAGACCCGATAGCACAAGCTGGCCGCCCGGCGCCATGTGGGCGCGCATGGCCGGGGCCAGGCGCGTCAGGGGGCCTGCCAGAATGTTGGCGACGATGAAATCCCAGGGTTTGCCTTGCGCCACCGCCTCGTGGGCAAAGCCATCGGCGGTGACACAGCGCACCAGCCCTTGCGCGCCGTTGCGGATCACATTTGCGTTGGCGACTGCAACTGCGCGCGGGTCGAGATCGGTTGCCAGCACGCGCAGGCCGGATGCCTTGGCAATCGCAATCGCCAGAACGCCGGTGCCGGTTCCAAGATCAAGCACCCGGCGCGGATGACGCTCACGCAGAATATCGGCAATCGCTTCAAGGCAGCCCGATGTGGTTTCGTGGTGGCCGGTGCCAAAGGCCTCGCCTGCATCAATTGCCAGCGGAATGACGTTGCCAGGCACGCGGCCCCGGTCGTGCGCGCCATAGACAAAGAACCGGTCCGCGCGCACGGGCGGCAGACCTTCATATGAAAGTTTGATCCAGTCCTGATCGGGCAGGGGGGCGACCTGCACAGCATGACCGATGATCTCGGTCAGCGCCGCCTCGTCGGCGGGCTCTGCATAAAGTGCTTCGACCGTGATGTCGTCCTCGCCGGGCACTTCGTGGGAAAGCACGGCCACGGGTTCAGGATGCGGCGTCAGCTCAAACAGCGCCATGGTGCGCGCCGTTTCATGCGCGGGCACGCGGACGCGCGCTTTCCACAAAGGCACTTTGGTTTCAGCGTTCATCGGATCAGGCCCGGCGCAGGAAAGAGGCGATGACGCGCTTCTCGCCATCCTTGTCAAAGCGGACGGTGAGTTTGGAGCCTTCGGCGGCCGTCACCTTGCCGTTGCCGAACTTGGCGTGCACGACACGATCACCGGGCCTGAAGCCGGAGCTTTCGCCGGTATCGGTTGCGATCAGCGTGGCGCTGGCTTCAAGCATGGGCGGGCGGCTCTTAAAGCCGCCATCGCGCGTGGCATTCTGCGCGCGCCGCCATCCCGGATTGGAGTAGTCGCTGGCAAACGTTGACGTCCAGCGGTTTGACGCTGCCTGCGATGCACCAAAGTGCCCGCTGTCGCGCATCTCGATATGGTCAGGCGGCAACTCTGAAATGAAGCGCGAGGAAATGGCGGCCTGCCACTGATTATACATGCGCCGGTTTGCGGCGTGCGATACGAAGGCGCGCTTGCGGGCACGGGTGAGGCCGACATAGGCAAGGCGGCGCTCCTCCTCCAGCCCCTCGCGGCCACCCTCGTCCAGCGCACGCTGATGGGGGAACAGGCCCTCTTCCCAGCCAGGCAGGAAGACGGTGTTGAACTCAAGTCCCTTGGCGGCATGCAGCGTCATAATGGAGATGCGCTCGGCGCTGTCATCCTCGACGCGCTCCATCACAAGCGAGACATGTTCGAGGAAGCCTGCAAGATTTTCGAAATCCGCCATGGAGCGGATCAGCTCTTTCAGGTTGTCGAGGCGGCCTTGCGCCTCCAGCGACTTGTCGTTCTGCAGCATATCGATATAGCCGCTTTCCTCCAGCACGATGGCGGCTAGGTCGGCGTGGGGCAGCACGGGCACGCTGTCGCGCCAGCGGTCGAAATTGTCCATCAGCTGGCGCAGGGTGGTGCGGTTGCGTGTGGGAAACTCGTCACTGTCGGCGAGCAGGCGCGCGGCGCGGGCAAGCGAGATGTTGCCCGCGCGCGCCGCCTTGTGGATCAGCTGCACGGCGGCCTCGCCCAGCCCGCGTTTGGGCTTGTTGACGATGCGCTCGAATGCCAGCCCGTCATCGGGTTGCGCCACGACACGCAGATAGGCGAGCGCATCGCGGATTTCGAGACGCTCGTAAAAGCGCGGGCCGCCGATCACGCGATAGGGGATGCCAAGCGCGATGAAGCGGTCTTCAAACTCGCGCATCTGAAAGCTGGCGCGCACGAGAATGGCCATCTGCGCCAGGCTTTCGCCCTTGCGCTGCAGGCTTTCGATCTCGTCGGCAATCGTGCGCGCCTCCTCCTCGCCATCCCAATAGGATGAGACGATGACTTTCTCGCCTGCGCCATCCTCGGTCCACAGCGTCTTGCCGAGGCGGCCTTTGTTTTCAGCGATGAGGCCGGAAGCGGCGGCGAGGATCTGGGGCGTGGAGCGATAGTTGCGCTCGAGCCTGATGATTCTGGCGCCGGGAAAGTCGCGCTCGAAGCCCAGAATGTTGCCGACTTCCGCGCCGCGCCAGCCATAGATCGACTGATCGTCATCGCCGACGCAGCAGACATTCTTGCGTTCGCCCGCCAGCAGCTTCAGCCAGATGTGCTGGGCCACGTTGGTGTCCTGATACTCGTCCACCAGAATGAAGCGGAAGCGGTTCTGGTATTCAGCCAGAATGTCGGGGCGCGCCTTGAAGATGGTAATGTTGAGGTTCAACAGATCACCAAAATCGGCGGCATTCAGCGTTTTCAGCCGCGCCTGATATTCGGCATAAAGGGCAGCGCCACGCCCCTCGGCATAGCCATGGGCTTCGCCCGCTGAAATGTCGTCCGGCCCCCAGCCGCGGTTCTTCCAGCGGTCGATGCAGGCAAGAAACATGCGCGGCGGATGTCGCTTGTCGTCAATGCCGGCAGCCTCGATCACCTGTTTGATGAGGCGCAACTGGTCATCCTCATCAAGGATGGTGAAGTTCGGCTTCAGGCCCGCAATCTCGGCATGGCGGCGCAGGATGCGCGCGCCGATGGAATGGAACGTGCCAAGCCATTGCATGCCCTCGACCACGCCGCCGATCAGATCGCCGATGCGCTCCTTCATTTCGCGCGCGGCTTTGTTGGTGAAGGTGACGGCAAGGATCTGGCCCGGCGCGGCGCGGCGCGCGGCAAGAATATGGGCAAGGCGTGTGGTCAGAACGCGCGTCTTGCCTGTGCCTGCACCGGCAAGAACCAGCACCGGTCCGTCGAGCGCCTCTACGGCGGCGCGCTGTTCCGGGTTCAGGCGCGCAAGCCAGGGCGGCGCGGCGGCCGGGGCCAGCGGCGCGGGCGCATCGACCAGCCTTTCCAGCGGGTCGGCAAAAGGATCATCGGGTCCGGACATGAGGAGGATCATAGGCTCCGGCGCTTGGCGTTCAAGCGCATTGGCGCTTTGGTTTGACCCGTGCCAACATGCAAATTCCATTGCAATTCAAAGGGAATCGCGCATGGCCAGCGTCCACGGAAATGAAGACCAGATCGCCTATTGGAACGGACCGACCGGCCAACGCTGGACCGAACAGCAGGAAACGATGGACGCCTCGCTTTTGCCCATGGCGGAGGCGGCTCTGGCGGCAGCGCAAGCGCGCGATGGCGAACATGTGCTGGATGTCGGCTGCGGCACGGGCGCGACCAGCCTGATGCTGGCCGAGCGAGTGGGCGCGCGCGGTTCCGTTCTGGGTGTTGATATCTCCAGGCCCATGCTGGCGCGGGCGCGTGAGCGGGCGGCAGGTCACAACAACATGCAATTCATCGAGGCGGATGCCTGTGTGCATGGGTTTGCGCCGAAAAGCATTGACCTTCTGTTCTCGCGCTTTGGCGTGATGTTTTTTGCTGATCCGCTGGCGGCATTCCAGAATCTGCACAAGGCGATGAAGCCGTCAGGCCGCATGGCCTTTGTGTGCTGGCGGCCGCTTTCAGAAAATCCGTTTGCGCTGGTGCCCATGGGCGTGGCGCTGAAACACCTGCCGCCGCAGCCCGCGCCCGATCCCACCGCGCCGGGGCCCTTTGCGTTTGGCGACAAAGAGCGTGTGAGCGGCATACTGGCCAAGGCCGGTTTCAAGGACGTGGTGTTCGCGCCGCTCGACACCCGGATGGTGATGGCGCGCAAGCCCGAGACGGCGGCGAAGGAAGCGGTCTATGTCGGCATGGCGTCGCGCCTGCTCAAAGACGCGCCCGAGGAGGTAAAGCAGAAAGTGGTCGCCGAGCTGACGCAGGCGTTTGCGCAGCATCTCGGCCCTGACGGTGTCACGTTCCCCGCCCATTGCTGGGTGGTGACGGGGAGGGCCTAAGCCAGATCGCCCAACACGTCTTTGCGGTCCTCGTCGAGTTCCGGCGCGTCGTGGCGTGTGGGTGGATCATCGAACGCTGACATCTTGACCGGATTGCCCGGCATTTCGATGCGGCCGATCACCGGATCATCGGTCGTGATAATCATGTTGCGGGCGCGGATCTGCGGGTCCTGCATGACGTCGCGGATATTATTGATCGGTCCGCAGGGTACGCCAGCCGCATCGATGCGCTTGATCCATTCGGCTTTGGTGTGGCTTGCCAGAAGATGGTTCAGCTCGGCGGTCAGCTGGGTTACGTGTTTGACGCGCACCTCGTTCGTGGCAAACCGCGGATCGTCCTTCAGTTGCGGCGCGTGCAGCGCCTTGGCCAGCGCGGCGAAGAGCGCGTCATTGCCCGCCGCAATCACCAAATGCCCGTCGCTGGCATGAAAGACGCCGAAAGGGGCGATGGACCCGTGACGGTCGCCCAGCGGTCCCGGCGATTGGCCGGTCGCTACGAATTGGGCAATCGCGTTTTCCAGAATGGCGACCTGACAATCGAGCATGGCGACATCAATTTTCTGGCTCTCGCCGGTCATGGCGCGGTGATAGAGCGCCGAGGTGATGCCGGAGGTGAGGAACAATCCTGCCGTGATGTCGCCAATTGATACGCCCACGCGCGTCGGCTTGCCGCCGGGATGGCCGGTAATGCTCATCACGCCGCCCATGGCCTGCACCACCATGTCGTAGGCGGCCTTGTGGGCATAGGGCCCCGTGTGGCCAAAGCCGCTGACCGCCGCATAGATGAGCTTGGGGTAGCGGGGATGCAGCTCCTCCCAGCCATAGCCCAGCTTTTCCATCGTGCCGCCACGAAAATTTTCGACCAGCACGTCGGCGCGCGCCAGCAGCGCCTCAAAACGGCGGCGGTCGTTTTCATCTTTCAGGTTCAGCGCAACCGATTTCTTGCCGCGGTTGACCGACATGAAATAGGCGGAACGCTCTGAGACCATGGGCAGGAAGGTGCGGCTGTCGTCGCCGCCATCCGGGTTTTCCACCTTGATGACTTCGGCGCCCATGTCGGCCAGCATCATGGTTGAAAACGGGCCAGCCAGCACGCGCGTCAGGTCGACAACGACAATGCCGTCAAGCGGGCCCTTCTTCTTTGCTGTCATCGCTCAGCCTTTTTCCTTCATGCAGGCGGCGCTGGCGCCCGTCTTCAGCCTTCGCTGCTTCTTTTTCGGATTTGGTGCGGCCATGGGTGATGCGGTTCTGCGCCGCCTCTGCCTCTCTGGCAGATTTCTGTTTCGCTTTCCTGACACGTTTCAGATTGATGATCTCGGCCATGGTCAGGCGCCCTTTTGCCGCACACGCTCCAGCACAAAGACACGGATGGCGCTGGAAAGCGAGCCCTTGCCCGCGCGTGATGCGTCAATGCGCGCCACCAGAGCGGGCAGGGTGAGGCCGTCGGACCTGGCAATTTCTTTCAGGCCATCCCAGAAGGCGTCTTCCAGCGAAATCGACGTGCGATGACCCAGAATGGTCAGCGACCGTTTCTGTTCGCGGATGGACGCCACGGCTTTAACCGGGGCCGATCATCTTTTTTGGATCGACCAGCTGATCGAACTCGGCATCGGTCAGATAACCGCCGCCCACCGTTTCCTGACGCAGCGTGGTGCCGTTCCTGTGCGCGGTCTTGGCGATCTTGGCGCAAGTGTCGTAGCCGAGTTTGCCGTTCAGCGCGGTCACCAGCATCAGCGAACGCTCAAGTGCGGCCTTGATGTTGTCTTCGCGCGGCTCAATGCCCACAACGCAATGATCGGTGAACGAACGCGCGGCGTCTGCCATCAGGCGCACGGATTGCAGGAAATTATAGGCCATGACGGGGTTGAAGACGTTCAGCTCGAAATGGCCGGACGCGCCCGCCATCGTCATGGTCGCCTGATTGCCGAAGATCTGGGTGCAGACCATGGTCAGGGCCTCGCACTGCGTCGGGTTGACCTTGCCGGGCATGATCGACGAGCCGGGCTCATTCTCCGGCAGCGCCAATTCGCCCAGGCCCGAGCGCGGCCCTGACCCGAGAAAGCGGATGTCATTGGCAATCTTGAAGAGCGAGGCAGCCACCGTGTTGATCGCGCCATGCGTCATCACCATGGCGTCGTGGGCGGCCAGCGCCTCGAATTTGTTGGGGGCGCTGGTGAAGGCAAGGCCGGTTATAGCGGCGATGCGTTTGGCCACGCCTTCGGCAAAGCCGACGGGCGCGTTAAGGCCGGTGCCGACGGCTGTGCCGCCCTGTGCCAGTTCCGTCAGCATGGGCAGTGTCATCTCGATGCGCTTGATGCCGTTGGCAAGCTGCTGGGCATAGCCGGAAAATTCCTGGCCCAAGGTCAGCGGCGTTGCATCCTGCGTATGCGTGCGGCCGATCTTGATGATGTGGCTCCATGCCTTCGCCTTGGCGTCGAGGGCGGCATGAAGATGCTTCAGCGCGGGGATCAGATCATGCACGACCTGTTCCGCCGCCGCGATGTGCATGGCAGTCGGGTAGGTGTCGTTGGACGACTGGCTCATGTTGACGTGATCGTTGGGATGCACGGGCTTTTTGGAGCCCATCGCGCCACCCAGCATTTCGATGGCGCGGTTCGAGATCACCTCGTTGGCATTCATGTTCGACTGCGTGCCGGAACCCGTCTGCCAGACGACGAGGGGGAAATGATCGTCGAGCTTGCCGTCGATCACTTCCTGCGCGGCTTTGACAATCGTCTCGGCCAGCTTCGCGTCGAGGCGGTTCAGGCTCGCGTTGGTTTCGGCGGCAGCGCGCTTGATGATGCCCAGCGCCCGGATCACGGGCTTGGGCTGGCGCTCCCAGCCGATCTTGAAGTTGCCGATGGAGCGCTGGGTCTGCGCGCCCCAATAGCGGGTTGCGTCAACTTCGATGGGGCCAAACGTATCGGTCTCGGTGCGGGTCTTTGCCATGGGGGCAACCTTTGCGGGCGCGTTCGCCGGGGCATCGCCCTTTGAAACGTCGCCGTTCTTCTTGCGGAAAAAGGGTAAGCGCATGGGCGCCTGTCTAGGGCGGAGCGGGCAAAACGAAAAGGGGTTACTTCTTCCGGAAGGCGTCGAGGCTGACCACTTCGCCGGGGGCAGCGGGCTTGGCTTCGGCGGGCGATCCCTCGCCGTCCTTGGCCGGCGCCTTCGCCTCGGCGTCTTTGCGGGCGGGGTCGAGCTTGGTTGCCTCTTTCGCGCCGGTCGCAGTGGGCGTTTTCGCAGCGGGCGCCTTTGCCGCCGGAGACTTGCCAGGTGCTGCCACACCGCTGCCACCCAAACCGGCGCGGAACTGCAGGCCGAACTTCACACTCGGGTCGAAGAACGATTTGATGGCGGTCCAGGGGATCGTCAGCGTCTCGGGCATCTTCGAGAAAGTCAGAGTCACTTCAAAGGCTTCCTCGGTGGTCTTCAGACCCCAGTACTGGTGCTGCAGGACGATGGTCATTTCATCGGGGAAGCGCTCGCGCAGGGCGTCAGATATGCCGACGCCCGGCGCGCTGGTCTCAAAGGTGATGTAGAAGTGATGATCGCCGGGCAGGCCCTGCGTGGCGGCACGCTCAATGGCCATGCGCACAACGCCGCGCATGGCCGCCTGGGCCAAAGCCTCGTAGTTCATCCAGTCTTTGGCCAAGCAACACTCCTAATCAATGCAGTCCGGTGCGCTGAGTTCTTCTACCTCCTCCGCTTTCGCGGGGGAGGTCGGATCGCCCTTGCGATCCGGGTGGGGGGCTTGCGTTGACGGCTTTTCCCCCACCCGCGATGCAAGGGCATCGCTGGCCTCCCCCGCAACAAGTTGCGGGCGGAGGCGAAAACAAGACGATCCTGACAATAACCCTCCGCGAGAGATCAGCTCCAGCCTAACGTCCTTCACCGATTCGTCAAACAAGGGTGCCAAGGGCTTCCGGCGCAAAGGGTTTTGCGCCTTCCAGATGGCCGGTGCGGACCATCTCGACCCAGTCAGGATTGACCAGAAGGGCGCGGCCCACCGCCACCAGATCAAAGTCGCCGCGCGCGAACATTTCGATCAGGCGGTCGAAATTGGCAGGCGCTGCCTTTTCCCCCGCAAAGGTGGCGATGAATTCCTGGCTGAGGCCGACTGAGCCGACCGTGATCGTCGGCTTGCCGGAGATTTTCTTCACCCAACCGGCCAAATTCATGTCGGAACCCTGGTCAGGAAACTCCGGCTCCCAAAAGCGGCGGGTGGAGCAGTGATAGATGTCAACGCCCGCCGCCGTCAGGGGGGCAAGGAACGCCTCCAGCTCCTTCGGATTGTGGACTAGGCGGGCGGTATAGTCCTGCTGCTTCCACTGCGACCAGCGCAGGATCACCGGAAAGTCCGGCCCCACCTCGCGGCGGATGGCCTTGATGATCTCGACCGCAAAGCGGGTGCGCTTCAGCATGTCGCCGCCCCAGGCGTCAGTGCGCTGGTTCGTGCCCTCCCAGAAGAACTGGTCGATGATGTAGCCATGGGCGCCATGCACCTCGACGCCATCAAAGCCAAGGCGCTTGGCGTGGCCGGCGCTGTGAGCATAGGCGGCGATGACATCAGCGATTTCGGCATCAGTCATCGGATGGGTGACAGATTTGCCGGGCTTGAAAAGGCCCGAGGGGCCGACGCCCATCAGCTCCGGGTGGGGGCCGGTGCCTGCACGGCGCATCAAGCCGACATGCCAGAGCTGCGGCATGATCTTGCCGCCCGCCTTTTTCACTGCGGCCAGCACATTGGCCCAGCCCTTGAGCGCGTCTTCGCCATGGAAATTGGGCACGCGCACATCGTTGAGCGCGACGGGGTGATCAACCGCCGTGCCCTCGGTGATGATGAGGGCGACGCCGTTTTCGGCGCGGCGGCGGTAATAGGCGGCCACATCCTCACCCGGCACATTGTGCGGCGAGAACGAGCGCGTCATCGGCGCCATGACAAAGCGGTTGGCAAGCGAAAGGCCCTTATGGGCGAAAGGCGCAAACAGCGCCGAAGCGTTTTTGGGCATTGGTGGTTCCGTGGGGAGAGGGGATGGCGATGGCGCATCATCGCTGTGTCACACCGTTCCTGCAAGCGCGTGTGCGCGCTTGTGCGGAAGGGGGCGGCATGGCACGTCATGCGGGATGAGCCTGCCTGAAGATCCAACCGCTGCCGCGCGCCCGCGCCTTGCCGCCGTGTTCCGGCATCGCAATTACCGGCTGTTCTTCTCTGGCCAGATTTTCTCGCTGATGGGCGACTGGATGCAGACCATCGGCCAGGCGTGGCTGGTCTACCGGCTGACCGGTTCAACCCTCGACCTTGGCATGATCGCGTTTCTGCAACAGGGGCAGGTGCTGTTCTTTGCGGCCATTGGCGGCACGCTGGCTGACCGCTTTGACCGGCGCAAACTCATTTTGCTGGCGCAGATCGTGTTCATGGTGCTGGCGGCGATCCTGACCGTTCTCACCTTCACGGGCGCGGTCGAGGTCTGGCATGTGGCGGTGCTCGCCTTCATCAAGGGGATGTTCAACGCGATTGAAATTCCAACGCGGCAGGCCTTTACCGTCGAGATGGTGGGCCGCACCGACATGCAGAATGCAATTGCGCTCAACGCCGTGATGTTTAACGCCGCGCGCATCGTCGGGCCCGGCGTTGCGGGGCTTGTGATCGCAGCCTTCGGCGAGGCGTGGTGCTTTGCCGCCAATACGCTCACTTATGGCTGCGTCATCACCAGCCTGCTGCTCATGCGCGTGACACCGGCTGCGCGCCCGGCAGAGCGGCGCCATCCCTTCGCCGAATTGAAGGAAGGCTTTCTCTATGTGCGCCATCATCGCGTAATCCGCACGGCGCTGATGGCGCTGGCGGTCTCGAGCTTTGCGGGCGGGCCGTATCTTACCATGATGCCGGTTTTTGCCAGCGACGTGCTGGGCGAGGGTTCGCGCGAATACGGCTTCCTGATGACGGCGGTGGGCGCAGGCGCGCTGTGTGGCGCGGTGTTGATGAGCTTTCTGTCGGTGAAGCGTCTGGCGCATGCGCCGGTTCTGGCGGCGATGCTGTTTGGGGCGGGGCTGGTTGCGCTTTCCTTTGTTGACGTGTTCTGGCTGGCGCTGTGCGTCATTCCGCCGACGGCCTTCATGCTGATGCTGCAGGGCTCCTCCACCAACGCGATCCTGCAACACGCCGTTGCCGATCACATGCGCGGGCGCGTGATGGCCTATTACACGATGGCGTTTCTGGGGATGATCCCGTTCGGCTCGCTGTTCGCGGGATTGCTGGCGGACGAAATCGGCGTGCCGCTCACCTATCGCATTGGCGGGGCAATTGTGCTGTGCGCGGGTGCGTTGGGGTGGGTGGTGAGAAGGAGGTAATTGCGGTGACGACGGCATCAAGGTTGTCGCGAACATCTGCATTTCGAAAGCGCAGAATAGTGTATCCCAGAGCCTTCAATGCCAATTCGCGCTCCAAGTCATAGGCAAGAACCAGCGGGTTGTCATGGTGGCCGCCGTCCAGTTCGACGACCATTCGCTTTTTCAAACAGGCAAAGTCCGCAAAATATTTTCCAATGGGCACCTGCCTGCGGAAGTGAAATCCTTGCTTTCTCAAGTGCCGCAGCTGTGTCCAGAGTTTGCGCTCCCACTCCGTCGATTGAGCGCGAAGTTCCTGCGAACGCAGGCGTGCGGCATGTGACGTCTTGCGGGGCTTCTTGAGTGGCATGCGTTTCCTTCCACCTCCTCCGCAACTTGTTGCGGGGGAGGTCGGATCGCGCTTGCGATCCGGGTGGGGGAATTGGAAGTGAAGCTTGCCCCCACCCGGCATGCAAGGGCATGCCGACCTCCCCCATGCAAGTGCATGGAGGAGGTTGAAGGAGGTATGCCTACCCCGCTTTCACCAGCACGTGCTTTTTCTTGCCGTAGGAGAGTTTGATCGCGTCTTCCGCGCCGATGTCGGCCAATGAGATCACGGCCTTCTCATCCACAACCACCACGTCATTCACGCGGATGCCCTGGCCTGCAATCGCGCGGCGAGCCTCTGACGACGAGGCGGCCAGGCCCGCCTGCACGAGGGCGGCAAAAACCGGCAGGCCCGCCGCCAACTTTTCACGCGGCACAATAATTGAAGGAAGGTCGCGCGCCGTGCCGCCACCCTCAAAGGTTTCGCGCGCGGTGGCGGCGGCCCTTTCCGCCTCCTCACTGCCATGCGCCATGGCGGTGGCGGCGGTTGCCAGCACTTTCTTGGCTTCGTTCAGTTCGGCGCCCTGCAGATTTTCAAGGCGCGCGATTTCAGCTTCCGGCATTTCAGTGAAGATGCGCAGGAAGCGGCCGACATCGCCATCCTCCGTGTTGCGCCAGAACTGCCAGTAATCATAGGGCGAGCGCATGTCGGCGTTCAGCCACACGGCGCCGGAAACCGTCTTGCCCATTTTCTGGCCCGAGGATGTGGCGATCAGTGGCGTCGTCAAACCGTAAAGTTGCGGCAGCCCCATGCGCCCGGCCAGATCGCTGCCCGCGGTGATGTTGCCCCACTGGTCAGAGCCGCCCATCTGCAACCGGCAGCCATAGCGGCGGTTCAACTCCACAAAGTCATAGGCCTGCATGACCATGTAATTGAATTCGAGGAAGGTCAGGTTCTGCTCGCGCTCCAGGCGCAACTTCACGCTGTCCATCGAGATCATGCGGTTGACCGACATGTGGCGGCCCACCTCGCGCAGGAAGGGCACATATTTCAGGTCATCCAGCCATTCGGAATTGTCCACCATGATGGCGTCGCTGGGGCCATTGCCGAATTTCAGGAAACGCTCGAACACGCGGCGGATGCCCGCCGTGTTCTGTGCGATCAGCTCATCGGTCAGCAGGGGGCGTGACTCATCCTTGAACGAGGGGTCGCCCACCTTGGTGGTGCCGCCACCCAGAACCACGATGGGGCGATGGCCCGCCTGCTGCAGACGGCGCAGCGTCATAATCTGCATCAGGCTGCCGACATGCAGGCTGGGGGCCGTGCAGTCGAAGCCGATATAGCCCGTCACCACGCCCGAGGCGCACAGCTGGTCGAGGCCGTCGAGATCTGTGCATTGATGCACCGCGCGGCGCTCGTGAACGAGATTGAGAAACGCGGACTTGAAGCGGGTCATGGTCATCAGGCAGGTTGCAGCGTTCGGCAAAGAGGGGTGGGAGTATCACGGGATGCAGCCGCAGGCAAAATCCTGGCGGATCATCGGATTGATGAGCGGCACGTCGCTGGATGGCGTCGATGCCGCCCTGATCGAGACCGATGGCGAGCGCATTTTCGGGTTTGGCCCGGCGCTGACCCTTGCCTATTCAGCCGGGGAGCGCGCAGCGCTGAAGGCGGCGCTGGCGTCTGCCGCCGGTTCTGGTCTTGATGCTGCATCCTCCGCGCCGATCGCTGAAGCCGAGGCGCTTTTGACGCGCACGCATACCGAGGCGGTGAAGCGCCTCCTGTCGGCTGCCGGGCTTTCGCCCGCGGATGTTGATTATGCCGGTTTCCACGGTCAGACCGTGCTGCACCGGCCGCATCAGCGCATGACGTGGCAGGTGGGCGATGGTGATGCGCTGGCGCGCGCGATTGCCATTCCCGTCGTGTTCGACTTCCGCACGGCAGATGTGGCGGCGGGCGGGCAGGGTGCACCCTTGGTGCCGGTCTATCATCAGGCGCTGGTGCGCGGGTTGCAGACGCAATTGCCGGTTGCCGTGCTCAATATCGGCGGTGTTGCCAACGTAACCTTTGTGGGTGCGGGCGATCAGCTGCTGGCGTTTGATACCGGGCCTGGCAATGCGGCGATTGACGACTGGGCGCATCGCCACACGGGTCAGGCGATGGACAAGGATGGCGCGCTGGCGGCCTCTGGCAAAGTTGACGATGCGCGGCTCGCCGAGATGCTGGCGCATCCGTTTTTCAAACGCACACCGCCCAAATCGCTTGACCGCAATGATTTCACCTTGGCGATGGTTGAGGGATTGAGCGCGGCGGATGGTGCAGCGACGCTGACGGCCTTTACGGCTGCATCCATTGCGGCGGCCTGCGCGCATTTTCCGGCACCGCCCGCGCGCTGGCTGGTGTGTGGTGGCGGTCGGCGCAATCCCGTGCTGATGGCATCGCTGGGCGCCCGGCTGGGCGTGGAAGTTGCGCCGGTTGAAAGCGTGGGCTGGCGCGGCGATTTTCTGGAGGCCGAGGCGTTTGCCTTTCTGGCCGCACGCTCGCTGCGTGGCTTGCCGCTGAGCTTTCCTAACACGACATCCGTGCCGCGCCCGATGCCGGGCGGGCGCCAGAGCATTGATCCGCGATAGGCGATCAGGCGTCGCGCGGCTTTTCCGCGTCGGCGGCAAGGCGCTTGTCGAGATAGGCGGCGCACATGTCGATCAGCTGCGGCGTGTGGTTTGAATAGAAGTGATTGGCGCCTTCGACCTTCTGATACTCTACCACGATGCCCTTTTGCGTTTTCAGGCGTTCGGCCAGGCGGTCCACATCGGCTTCGGGCACAACGGCGTCATTGCGGCCGGTCACGATCAGGCCGGATGACGGGCAGGGCGCAAGGAAGCTGAAATCATACATGTTTGACGGCGGCGAGACCGAGATGAAGCCGGCAATCTCGGGGCGGCGCATCAGCAATTGCATCGAGATCCACGCGCCAAACGAATGACCGGCGATCCAGCAGGTGGGCGCGTTGGGGTTGAAGCTCTGCATCCAGTCGAGGGCGGCGGCTGCATCCGACAATTCGCCAATGCCGCCGTCATAGACGCCTTGGCTGCGACCCACGCCGCGGAAGTTGAAGCGCAGCGTCGAGAAGCCGCGGCTTTCAAACATGTTGAAGAGCTCGAAGGTCACGCGGCTGTTCATCGTGCCGCCGCCCTGGGGGTGCGGGTGCAGCACCAGCGCGATTGGCGAGGGGTGCTTGTCGTCCCGCTTCTTGTGCTGGTAGCGGCCTTCCAGCCTTCCGGCCGGGCCTGTGAAGATCACTTCAGGCATCGAATCCCATCCTGACCACATCCACCCTGTTCTGCCGCCAATCTGTCGGATAATTGTGCCGCGCAAGCGACGGGAAAATAAATTTCCCTTTTACACCAACGCGTTGCATTCAGATGACGGGTGCCGAAAACTTGACTGCTGTTGTCGGGAAATATATAGAGCCCGCAAATGCAGCGCCTTTCCGGCGGGCCCTTTTGCCCGAGTTGAAGCGGCAGTTGCAAGGAAATTGGACATGGCCCTTTTGCCCCTCAGTGCCGGGCTGGGGCCGGTTCCCGGCTTCAGGAGGCCACAGCATGAAACTCAGCACCCGTGGACGTTACGCCGTGATGGCGATGGTGGATGTGGCCCGCTTTGGCCAGAACCGCCCCGTCACGCTTTCCGATGTCGCGGCGCGGCAGGAGATTTCGCTCTCCTATCTCGAGCAGCTGTTCGCCAAGTTGCGGCGCGGCGGCCTGGTGATCAGTGCGCGCGGGCCGGGCGGTGGCTATCGTCTGGCGCGGCCAGCAGCGGAGACACGCGTTTCTGACATCATTCTGGCGGTTGACGAGCCGATCAAGGCGACGCGCTGCGAAGCGGGGCGGCCCAATGGCTGCATCTCCAACTCGCAGCGTTGCCTGACCCATGATCTGTGGGAGGAGCTGGGTCGGCAGATCCATCTGTTCCTGAGTTCAGTCACGCTGGCCGATGTGGTTGAAAAGCGCGTGCTTGGAAAAAGCGGTCTGCATGCGCCCGCTGATGGCAAGCCTGCCGATGGCAAATCCGCAGACGGCAAGCTAGAGCTGGTTGCCTGATCGATTGCGCCCAAACGGATGATGACGATGCGCGCGCGCGTCTATCTTGACTGGAATGGTTCGGCACCGCTTTTGCCACAGGCAAAGGCGGCGATGGATGCTGTTCTTGATCTGGCGCTGGGCACCGGGCTGAATGCCTCGGCCGTGCATGGGGCGGGGCGCGCGGCGCGGCAGATTGTGGACGAAGCGCGGGCGCAGATTGCCAAGGCGGTCAATGCCCGGCCCGCGCAAGTCATCTTCACGTCGGGCGGCAGTGAGGCGAATGCGCTGGCGCTGCGCGGTGCGATTGAGGCTGCGGCAATGGAGGGTCAGCGTTTCACGCGGCTTTTCGTTTCCGCCATCGAGCATGACAGCATCGGCGGCTGGGCATCGCATCTGGCCGAAACAGTTCCGGGTCTGCGCGTGGATGTCATTCCCGTGACCCGCGATGGCGTGGTTGATCTCGACGCGCTGGCCGTGATGCTGCGCGAGGGCAAGGGGCGCACGCTGATCAGTGTCATGCTCGCCAACAATGAAACCGGCGCAATCCAGCCAGTAGCGCGTGTTGCCGGGATGGCGCGCGAGTATGGCGCCATCGTGCACACCGATGCGGCGCAGGCGCTGGGGCGCATGGACATCGACTTTGCGGCGCTTGGCGTTCACATGATGACACTCTCGGCGCATAAAGCGGGCGGGCCACATGGCGCAGGCGCGTTGATCGTGCGTGACGATGTGAAGCTTGCACCACAGATGCGCGGGGGTGGTCAGGAAGGGTTCCGGCGCGCGGGCACAGAGAATGTGGCAGCGATTGCAGGGTTCGGTGCTGCTGCAGCGTATAGCCGCACGCCCCATGACATGGCGACGTTTCGCGACGAAATGGAGACGGAGATTCTTGCGCGCGTGCCGGGGGCTGTGATCCATGCGCGCGGCGCGGCGCGCCTTCCCAACACATCGCTGATCGGACATGCGGGACTTGATGCAGAAACGCAGGTGATGGCGATGGACCTTTCAGGCATCTGTGTGAGCGCGGGTGCCGCATGTTCTTCGGGCAAGGTGCGCGCATCGCATGTGCTGGCCGCGATGGGTCAGTCTGCTGACGCGGCGCGGTCGGCGATACGTATCAGCATCGGGCGCACGACCGCGCGCGCAGACCTTGTGCGCTTCGTCGATGCCTGGGCACAGCATGTGGCGCGCGCGGTGCGCGTACCATCTGCAGCGGAGGTGTGAGATGAGCGCCATCCGCGAAACGGTCGAAGCTGTCAGCGCCCTTGAGGCCGACAAGTACAAGCACGGCTTTGTCACCGACATTGAAACCGAGTTTGCGCCCAAGGGCCTGTCGGAAGACACGATCCGATTCATCTCGGCCAAAAAGGGCGAGCCCGACTGGATGCTGGAATGGCGGCTCTCGGCATTCCGCCGCTGGCTCAACATGCGTGAGCCGACATGGGCGCGCGTGAACTATCCTGCCATCGACTTTCAGGATGCCTATTATTATGCCGCGCCCAAGCAGAAGGTGGCGCCCAAGTCGCTGGAGGAGGTCGATCCGGCGCTTCTCAAGACCTATGAGAAGCTGGGCATCCCGCTGACAGAACAGATGATGCTGGCGGGCATTGCGGTTGATGCGGTGTTTGACAGCGTGTCGGTTGCCACGACCTTCAAGGAAAAGCTGAAAGAGGCGGGCGTCATCTTCTGCCCGTTCTCGGAGGCCGTGCGCGAGTATCCTGAACTCGTGCGCAAATATCTCGGCTCTGTCGTGCCGGTGAGCGACAATTTCTATGCGACGCTGAATTCGGCGGTGTTCTCGGACGGCTCGTTTGTCTACGTGCCGCCCGGCGTGCGCTGCCCGATGGAGCTTTCCACCTATTTCCGCATCAATGCGGCCGAGACGGGCCAGTTCGAGCGTACGCTCATCATCGCCGACAAGGGTTCCTACGTCTCCTATCTGGANNGGCGATGCCGAGGGCAAGGGCGGCATCTATAATTTCGTCACCAAGCGCGGCGATTGCCGTGGTCCGCGTTCCAAGATCAGCTGGACGCAGGTTGAAACGGGATCGGCAGTCACGTGGAAATATCCCAGCTGCATCCTGCGCGGCGATGACAGCGTGGGCGAGTTCTATTCCATCGCCATCACCAACAATTTCCAGCAGGCCGATACCGGCACCAAGATGATCCATCTGGGGCGCAACACGCGTTCGCGCATCATCGCCAAGGGCATCAGCGCAGGCCAGAGCCAGAGCACCTATCGCGGGCTGGTAAGTGTTCATCCCAAGGCTGACGGCGCACGCAATTTCACGCAGTGCGACTCGCTGCTGGTGGGCAAGAAGTGCGGCGCGCACACGGTGCCCTATATCGAAAGCCGCAATCCAACTGCGCGTGTGGAGCACGAAGCAACCACATCGCGCATTTCGGATGACCAGCTGTTCTATTGTCTGGCGCGCGGCATTCCGGCAGAGGAAGCCGTGACGCTGATCGTCAACGGCTTCTGCCGTGATGTGTTGCAGCAATTGCCGATGGAATTTGCGGTCGAAGCCCAGAAACTTGTCGGAATCTCTCTCGAAGGGAGCGTCGGATGAAACTGGAAGAAGGCGCGTGGTTCGTGCGCTCGAATGGCGGGCAGGGTTCCTATCCTGTCACGCGGCAGGGCTGGCTGACTGTGCTCGGCTTTCTGGCTGGCGTGGGCATTTCGGCGGGCGTGGCCATGCTGCTTGCCAACACAGGCCCCGGCTGGATGTGGATCGCGGTGTTCGCCGTGGGCATGGCGATCTCGGCGCTGGCATTCATTCTCATCGCGCGCAAGCGGACAGACTATTCCATCACGGTCAATGAGCTGATCGCGCGCCGCAAGGCAGGCAAATAAAGGCGGACGGACAGGTTTCGATGCTGACGATTGACGACATCCATGTGGCCGTGAACGGCAAGGAGATCATCAAGGGGCTGACCCTTGCGATCCGGCCGGGAGAAACGCATGCGGTGATGGGGCCGAATGGTTCCGGCAAGTCCACGCTTTCCTATTTCCTTGCGGGCCGCGAGGGCTATGAGCTGACGGCGGGGCGTGTGCTTTTCCGTGGCGAGGATGTTGCCGGGCTCTCGCCCGACCAGCGCGTGGCGCGCGGCATGTTCCTGGCCATGCAATATCCGGTCGAAATTCCGGGTGTCGCGACCATGACATTCCTGCGCACGGCGCTGAATGCGCAGCGGCGCGCGCGCGGCGAAAAGGAACTGGATGCGTCATCGTTCCTCAAGCTCGTGCGCAAGCATGCCGCCGAACTCAACATCAGCGACGACATGCTGAAGCGTCCGCTGAACGCCGGATTTTCCGGCGGCGAGAAGAAGCGGCTTGAAATCCTGCAGATGACGCTTTTTGCGCCGCTGTTTGCCGTGCTGGATGAAACCGACAGTGGTCTTGATATTGACGCGCTGAAACTGGTGGCGGACGGCGTAAACCGCATGAAGTCGCCGGAGCGTTCGCTCCTCGTCATCACGCATTATCAGCGCCTGTTGAGCCATATTGTGCCAGACCATGTTCACGTTCTGGCAGGCGGGCGCATTGTGAAGTCTGGCGGCAAGGAACTGGCGCTGGAGCTTGAAGCGCGCGGCTATGACCACATCATCAAGGCGGCGGCGTGAACCATGGGCGTGGCTCTGGCCATTGACGGGTTGAAGGCGGCGGCGGCGACTCGGGCGGCGATCCATGGCGTGCCCCACCGGCGCATGGAAGATTGGCGCTACAGCGATCTGCGCCGCCTTGTGCCGGAATTGCCGCAGGCGGCAGAGGCGCTGGCTGCCGATCAGGCGCAGGCGCTTGTTGCACAAGATGCATTTGCCGGGGTCGCGGCGATCCGCCTTGTCTTTGCCAATGGGCGGTTTGTGCCGGCGCTTTCGGCGCTGTCACCGGCGCCCGCTTTGCAGATTGCCGATCTTGGCCAGGGATTGCCGGATTGGGCCGTGCCGCATTTCGGGCAGGTCAAGCATCCGGTGCATGCGCCGATGGCAGACATGGCGCTGGCGGGCATGATGGGTGGCGTCGCCATCCGCATCTCGCACAATTACAGGCTGGAGGCGCCGCTCCATCTGTGTTTTGTGAATGCGGGCGAGGGCGCGCGCCACGCGCGTGTGCTGATTGTTCTTGAAACAAATGCCCATGCGACCCTGATCGAAAGCCATTCGGGCGGGCGTTTCTGCAACATGGCCACAGAGCTGGTGCTGGGCGCGAATGCAACGCTGACCCAACTGCGCCATGCGCCCATGGCGGCAGGCGAAACTTCGGTGCATACGCTGTCGGCCGCGATCCATGCGGGTGCGGCCCTCAACCAGTTCGTGATGGCGGAAGGCGCGGGCTTTGCGCGCCACGAAACGGGCCTCTCGTTTCTTGGCCGCAGTGCGCGCGCGCAATTGAGCGGCGTGTCGGTGCTTTCTGGCGAAGGTCATGCCGATATGACAACGATTGCCGACCACGCCGTGCGGCAATGCACATCGGACCAGATGTTCAAAGCCGTGGCTGGCGGCAAGTCGCGCGCGATCTACCAGGGCCGGGTGATTGTGCGCCCGGGTGCGGATGGCACGGACAGCCGGCAACTGGCCAAGGCGCTTCTGGCCTCGCCGCACGCCGAGGCCGACGCCAAGCCCGAGCTTGAAATCCATGCCGACGATGTGACGTGCAGCCATGGCGCCGCGGTGGGCGATCTTGATGCCGATGCGCTTTTCTATCTGATGGCGCGCGGCATTCCGGTTGCGCAAGCGCGCGCCATGCTGACGGAGGCGTTCCTGGCCGAGGTGACTTCACGTCTGCCCGAAGGTGCAGCAGCCGACATCATCCGTGCACGGATCAGCGCGGCGCTTGTGGACGCAGGTGCGCCATGAATGCAGCGCAGACAGCCCGCACCGGCTTTGATGTTGCCGCCATGCGCCGGGAGTTTCCCATCCTGTCGCGCGAGGTTTACGGCAAGAAGCTTGTCTATCTCGACAATGCCGCATCTGCGCAAAAGCCGCGCGCCGTTATCGACGCCATGCGGCAATTCCTGGAAACTGATTACGCCAACGTGCATCGCGGCGTGCATTTCCTGTCGTCACGCGCGACAGATCATTATGAGGCGGCGCGCGAGGCGGCGCGACGGTTCCTGAATGCGCCCGCTGCCGACAATATCATTCTGACGCATGGCGGCACGGAAGCCTTCAATCTTGTTGCCTCCAGCTTTGTCTCGCCCATGATTGCGCCGGGTGATGAGATTGTGATCTCGGAGATGGAGCATCACGCCAACATCGTGCCCTGGCATTTCCTGCGGGAGCGGCAGGGTGCTGTGATCCGCTGGGCGCGCATCGGCGATGATGGCGTACTTGACCTCGATCATCTGCAAAGCCTGATCGGCCCGCGCACGAAGCTGGTGGCAATCACGCACATGTCGAATGTGCTGGGCACGATCACACCCGCACGCGTGATTGCCGATATGGCGCATGCGCGCGGCGTGCCGGTTCTGTTTGATGGCTGTCAGGCGGCGGTGCACGCGCGTGTTGATGTGCAGGCGATTGACGCAGACTTCTACATCTTCTGCGGCCACAAGATCTACGGGCCGACGGGCATTGGTGTGCTTTATGCCAAGCCGCATTTCCTTTCGGCCATGCGGCCCTATCAGGGTGGCGGCGAGATGATCCGCGAAGTCGGCTTTGACGCCGTTTCGTATGGTGATGCGCCGCACCGTTTTGAAGCAGGCACACCCCCCATCATGGAGGCGGTTGGTCTTGCGGCGGCGATCCGCTTTCTGGAGGGGATCGATCACGCCGCCGTACATGCGCATGAGCAGGCGCTTCTGGCGCATGCCACACGCCAGCTGCGCGCCGCCAACGGTGTGCGCATCTTTGGCGAGGCGCCGGGCAAGGGCGCCATCATCGCCTTTGATGTGAAGGGCGTGCATCCGCACGATCTGGCTACCGTGATTGACCGCGAGGGCGTTGCCATCCGCGCCGGTCACCATTGCGCGCATCCGCTGATGAAACGGCTGGGCGTCACCGCCACGGGCCGCGCGAGCTTTGCGCTCTATAACACGATGGAAGAGGTGGATGTGTTCGTCGCCGCCCTGCAGCGCGCGCGGGAGTTCTTTCAATGAACGCCGCTGGTCTTGATGATCTTTATCGTGAGGCCATTCTCGATCATGGCCGCAATCCGCGCTGCATGGGAAAGCTGGACGATGCGACCCATACCGGCTGCGATGCCAACCGTCTGTGCGGCGATGCGGTGACGATCCGGTTGCGCATTGCCGATGGCTGTATTGAGGAAGCGCGCTTTGAGGGCGAGGGCTGCGCCATCTCGCAGGCATCTGCATCCATGCTGACTGAGGCGCTGGGCGGCAAGCGCGTTGAGGACGCTGAACGCCTTGCGGCGATGATGCGCGTTGCACTGGAGGGGCGGGAACCGCCTGCCGCCAACACGCTGGCAGGACTTCTGGCCGGTGTACGCGCATTTCCTGAACGTGTGGCCTGTGCGCTTTTGAGTGTTCATGCGCTGGAGCGGGCGCTGGGGGCTGCGCCATGAGTGCGGAGCCCAAACAGGCGGCAACGCCGCTGACCGAACTTGAACTGGCTGATCTCACCGACAAGATCATTGCGGCGCTGAAGACCGTGTTTGATCCCGAAATTCCGGTCGATATCTACGAGCTTGGGCTTATCTACAAAATCGACGTGACCGATGACATGGACATCCTGATCGACATGACGCTGACCGCCCCGGGCTGCCCCGTTGCGGGTCAGATGCCGGGATGGGTGGAGGATGCTGTCAAGACCGTGCCCGGAATCCGCAGTGTAAAGGTGAGTATGGTGTTTGATCCGCCGTGGGAGCCGTCGCGCATGTCTGAAGAAGCCCGCCTTGAACTCAACATGTTCTGATACAATCTTTGCACCATGACCGAGACCGCCACACCCGCCCGATCCCGCCGCGAACGGCCCAAGCCCGTGCGGCTGACTGATGCGGCAGCCGAACGCATCCGTGCTATCATGGCCGGTTCGGCCACGCCGGTGTTCGGTTTGCGCGTCGGTGTCAAGAATGCGGGGTGCGCGGGCCAAGCCTATACGATGGAGTATGCAACGGCTGCCCGCCCGCTCGATGAAGTGATCGAAGACAAGGGCGTGCGCATTCTGATCGAGCCGAAATCGATCCTGTTCCTGATTGGAACGGAACTCGATTTCGTCACGGACCGGCTTTCGCAAAAGTTCGTGTTCCGCAATCCAAACGAAACAGATGCCTGCGGCTGCGGTGAATCCGTTGCCATCACGCCCGCGTCTGACGCGAAAGCCTGAACTTTCCGGCCATATGGTCGAACAGGCCCCGGATCGGATAGTTTTGCGCCACACGCGCAAGGCGGAGATTCGATCCATGAGCAAATATCGCAAGCATGAAGTTGCAGGCAAAAAACTTGCCCCGCAAACCCAGATGATGTCGTTCGGCTATGATCCGGCGCTGTCGGAAGGGGCGGTGAAGCAGCCGCTGTTCCAGACCTCCACATTCGTTTTCAAGTCGGCGGAAGACGGCAAGCGCAACTTCGCGCTGCGCCGTGGCCTTGCGAAGGAAAATCCGGGCGAGGTGCCGGGGCTTCTTTATTCGCGCTTCAACAATCCCAATCTTGAAATCCTCGAAGACCGCCTGGCGATCTGGGAGGGCTCGGAGAAAGCTGTCGTGTTTTCGTCCGGCATGGCAGCGATCTCATGCGTGCTGCTCGCGCTGGCGCGGCCGGGCGACATCATCGCCAATTCCGAGCCGCTCTATGGCGGCACAGAGGGGCTGCTTAAAAACATCATGCCACAGTTCGGTGTGGAGCAGGTGGGTGTGCCCTTCGATACGCGGCTGAAAGATGCCGCGGAGATGATGCGTGAGGCTGACGCGCGCGCCGCTGCACGCGGCGGGCGCGTGGCGGCCTTCATGATTGAAACACCTGCCAATCCGACCAACGAACTCACCGACATTGCTGGGGCCGCCGAGATCGCCCGCAGGCTCACGCGCAACGGCAAGCGCCCCGCCATTGTGGTGGACAACACGCTGCTGGGCCCGCTGTGGCAGAAGCCGCTGGAGCATGGCGCCGACTACGTCGTCTACTCGCTCACCAAATATGTGGGCGGACATTCTGATCTGGTGGGCGGTGCTGCTCTGGGATCGGCAGAGGCGATCAAGGCGGTCGCGCCGCTGCGCACGTCGCTGGGCGCGGTGCTTGATCCGCATACGGCATGGCTCCTCTCGCGCAGTCTGGAAACGCTGGAGCTGCGCATGACGCGCGCCACAGAGAATGCGACGCGCGTTGCCAATTTCCTGAAGACGCACCCCAAAGTGAAAGACGTTCTTTTCATCGGCAACGTCAAGCCGGGGTCGGATCAGGAGCGCATCGCCAGGAAACAATGCCTGGGTGTCGGCTCCACCTTCTCGATCCGCGTGAAGGGCGGCGAGGCAGAGGCGTTCCGCTTCCTTGATGCGCTGAAGATCGTGAAGCTGGCGGTCAGTCTGGGCGGCACGGAAAGCCTGACCTCGCATCCGGCGACGACCACGCATCTGGACTACTCGCCGGAGGACAAAGCGCGTTACGGTATCACGGGCGATCTGGTGCGCATCTCGATCGGTATCGAGAATGCGGACGACCTGATCGCGGATTTTGCGCAGGCGCTCGATCACATCTGAGGCGGCAGCATGGCGCGCGGCGAAGATCATCTCTGGCTGAAAGATGTTTTCGCTGCGTTCGGCCCTGTGCGCGTCAAATCCATGTTTGGCGGGCAGGGGCTTTATGCCGATGATCTCTTCATCGGCATTGTCGCCGATGGCGCCATCTATCTGCGTGTTGATGACACGAACCGCGCCGACTATGAGGCCGAGGGGATGAAACCCTTCACCTTTGAATTCAAGAGCGGCAAGACCGGCACGATGAGCTATTGGGAAGTGCCTGCGCGGCTTTATGATGATCCCCACGAGATGGCGGCATGGGCCAGAAAATCACTGGCGGCCGCGCGCGCGAAGGCGGGTGAGAAAAGGAAGCAAGTGCGCAGGGCAAAAAAGAAGCCGTGAGGGCATCGCACCTCAGCTGCCAAACACCTCACCGAAAAAGTCGCGCATCGCAGCCCAGGATCGGCGGTGGGCGCGTTCCTGATAGGCGAAGCCCGGAATCCTGAAAGCATCCACCGACAGATCGGTGAAGCTGTGGCCCGCGCCGCCATAGACCAGCATCTGCCAGTCTGCCTTCAGGCGCGTCATTTCAGCGGCAAAGGCGTTGCGCGCCTCGGGTGTAATCAGCGGATCGTCAGCGCCCAGACACGCCATGATCCTGCCGGTGACGGGGCGGTCATCCACCGCAAAATCATTGAGGCCCGGGTGGAAGGCTACCACTGCCGAAAGTTCCGTCGATGACCGCGTGAGTTCCAGAACCGTCTGGCCGCCAAAGCAATAGCCGATGGCGCCCAGCCGCTCTGTATCCACGCCATCGAGCGTCTTGAGCACTTCAAGGCCGGCCAGGGCGCGCGCGCGCCACAGAGGTGGATCGTTGCGCAGGTTGGTGAGCAGGCTCATCGCCTGCTCGCGGCTTTGGGCAACCTCGCCATACATATCGAGCGCGAATGCGGCATAGCCTAGCTCGCCCAGGCGGCGCGCATGGAGTTTTGCGTGTTCGGTCAGGCCGCCGCCCTGATGGCAAACAAGGATGCCCGGCACGAACCGGCCAGCGGTGGCAGGCTCCACCGCATAGCCGGTCAGTTTCTTGCCACCTGCGTCATAGGAGATGCTGCGTGTCTTCATGCCTCATCTCCCCTTCTGACTATCCGGCGAAGCGGCCCCGGTCACGATCACGGCGCAGCTGGGCGGGCTGATAGGCCATGCGTGCGTGGTGCTCACAATAGGGCGCGCCTGCTTTCGACTTGCGACCGCAGAAGCGGAAGTCCGGCTTGCTCGGGTCGCCCAAGGGCCATTTGCACATGGCGCCGGAGAGCGAGAGCACGGTCACGGGATCACCCGGCATCGGCTCCAGCGGCTCCTCGATCACGGGCGCGGGCGCCACGGCCTGAGCCACGCGCACGGCGGGGCGAGGCTGGGTCGCGGCACGCGGGCGCTCCGGCCGCACGGCCGTCACGCGGCCCGAAAGGCCAAGGCGATGCACCTTGCCGATCACCGCATTGCGCGTCACCTGGCCCAGCGCCAAGGCGATCTGGCTGGCGGTCATGCCCTCGGCCCACATGGTTTTGAGCCGTTCAATGCGTTCTTCTGTCCACGACATGCCCCATTACCCCGTTCTGTGCTGGCCGGGATTGGCCGGCAAACCGGCAACCCCTTGATCTGATTGGTTAATGCCCGCTCGTGCGGCGGACCTACAAGATATCGTATCGGCGCTGGCGAAAAACACAAGCCCTTGTTGAGTTATCCACAGATGGTGGCAGTGACTGAACCGATGCGCGTCCGGTTTTTGGCCGGGGGGCAGGCGGCCGGTGCGGCCCCCTGCGCGTGAAGGTGGATAATCCGCATACGGATTATCGTCGCGCCTCCCCCGGCGTCATTTGACAGATGCGCGGTCAAGCCCGAAAAGACCCAATCCCTGATTTCCAGCCGGATGAAAGGTTCCGCCTTCAAATGACCACGCCTGCCGCCACGCATCCTTCGCCCGCAGACGCCATGCCCGCGCTGCTGCCGACCTATGCCCGTGCGGAGCTGGCGTTTGAGCGAGGCGAGGGCTGCTACCTTTTCTCAACCACGGGCGAACGCTATCTCGATTTTGCGGCGGGCATTGCGGTCAATGCGCTGGGCCATGCGCATCCGCATCTGGTTGCTGCATTGAAGGCGCAGGCAGAGAAGCTGTGGCACACGTCGAACATGTTCCGCATCCCGGAGCAGGAGCGGCTGGGCAAGCGGCTGGTCGATGCGACCTTTGCCGACACCGTATTCTTCACGAACTCGGGCGCCGAAGCGGTTGAATGTTCACTGAAGATGGCGCGGCGCTATTTCTGGAAAAA
>DEIC01000089.1:0-5100 GCA_002352285.1 Alphaproteobacteria bacterium UBA2784
TCCGGCACATAGCGCCGCGCCATGATGAGGATCAGCGGGAAGTAAACCATCAGCGGCGTGATCGGATTGGTGGCGCTGTCGCCAATACGGAAGGCGGCCTGCGTTGCCTCCGGCGAAATGCCGAGCAGCATCAGCATCGGCACAAAGATCGGCGCCAGGATCGCCCATTTGGCCGAGGCGCTGGCGATCAGGATGTTGATGAGCATCGAGAGCACAACAAACGACAGCAGCAGCGGCAAGCCGGTATAGCCCGCGTTCTTCAGCACATCCGCGCCATTGATGGCGAGGATCGCGCCCAGATTCGACTGGTTGAAGAGGCCCAGAAACTGCGCCACCACGAAGGCGAGCACGATATAGCCTGCCATGTCGGCAATCGAGGCCGTCATCATGCGCACCGTATCGGTGTCTTTCCTGATCGTGCCTGCGCCCTTGCCATAGGCGATGCCGCAGACCAGAAACATGATGAAGAGAATGGCGACCAGCGCCTTGAGGAAAGGTTCGATCGAACCATCCTCGCCGCGCAGCACGGCCCCTTCCGGCACCACCAGAAAGCCCGCGCCCACGAGCATGAGCAGGAACATGAACCCGGCATAGCGCAGGCCGCGTTTCTCGCGGCGGCGCGACTCCGCATCCTGCGCAGGCGGTTCGGCAATTTCGGCAAGCTTGAGGGACGAGGCATTGAGGCGCGGCTCGACAATGCGGTCGGTCACCCACGCGCCGATGATGGAAAAGAGCGGCACAAGCGCTATCATCAGAAAGTAATTGCTGGTGACGGCAACGGTGCGCGCGGGATCGATGATCTGGGCTGCGGCTTGCGTGAGGCCCGCCAGCAGCGGATCAAGCGGTGTAATCACAAGGTTTGCCGAAAAGCCGCCCGCGACACCGGCGAAAGCTGCTGCCAACCCCGCCAGCGGATGACGGCCCGCACCGGCATAGACGGCAGCAGCGAGCGGCAGCAGCACGACATAACCTGCGTCGGCGGCAATCGAGGCATTGACGCCCGCAAACACCACGGCCAGCGACAAGAGCCGCTTGGGCACAGCGCGCACCAGCCCGCCCAGGGCCGCGCCAATAAGGCCCGCGCGTTCGGCCACGCCGACACCCAGCACCATCATCAGCACCAGACCCAATGGCGGAAAGTCGGTGAAGGTTTTGGGCATGTTGACGAGAATGTTCTTCAGCGACTCGGCAGAGAGAAGATTGGTGACGCCGATCTCTGCATTCTTGCCGGGATGCCACGCCTTCACACCCATTTCGGACAGCGCCACCGAAAGCGCCAGCACGATGATGATGCCATAGAAGAAGAGTGTGGCCGGATCGGGCAGACGGTTGCCCGCACGCTCAATGCCATCCAGCAGGCGCTGGCCTATCGTGCGGCGTGTCTTTGCTGCGGCCATGATCTTCCCCCCGGAGATGCGGCGTCTTTGTGCGCAAGAAAAGGACGGCTATGGTGCAAAGGCAAGAGGCGTTCTTACCCGGATCGATTCGATGAGCCCTGCCCCGACCCTACCTCCTGATCCGTCTTATGCTGGCGCCGTGCGGCTTCTGGCGGCGCTGGCGGCATTGGCAGCCGCTCTCTTCCTTCTCGTGGAAGCGCGCGATGTAATCATCCCCATGGTGATCGCGCTGGGCCTGTGGCTTGTCATCAATGCGGTGGCGGCGCGGCTTTCCTTCATCCGCATCCGGGGCAAGGTTCTGGCGCAGGGCTTGCGCACATCGCTGGCGTTATTGCTCATTGGTCTGGTGTTGACGCTTGCCATCAGCTTTGTGGGCGGCAGCATCGCGGGCGTTGCCGCCGACGCGCCGCTTTATGGCGAACGGCTTGGTGCTGCGATTGCGCAGCTTGATGCGGCGCTGGGCATTTCGGTTTCAGATGCCATGAAATCAACCATGGCCGAATATGACATGGCGCGCGTGATCGGCTGGGTGATCGGCCTTGTGACAGATCTTGCGGGCACGCTGGGCATCGTCATCATCTATACGATTTTCCTGTTTCTGGAGCAGCAGGTCTTCCCGCTCAAGGTTTCGGCGCTGGGCGGCACACCGGCGGCGCGCCGTGCGATCTCGGAATCCCTTGCGCGGATCAAGGAGGGCGCCTCGCGCTATCTTGCGGCCAAGACACTGGTGGCGGCGATCACGGCAGCGGGCAGCTATGTCATCCTTGCGGTGGCGGGTGTGCCCAATGCGGCGTTCTTTGCCTTTGTGATTTTCCTGCTCAACTATGTGCCGACGTTTGGATCACTGGCGGCCATTGCGCTTGGCACGGTTGTCTCGCTTGCCGCTTTTCCTGACGCGGAACCGGCACTGATCACCGCTGGCGTGCTGGCGGTCCTGCAAATCACCATGGGCAATGTGGTGGAGCCGCGGTTGATGTCGAACTCGCTCAACCTCTCGCCACTCGCCGTCATCATGTCGCTGTCGGTGTGGGGGCTGATCTGGGGATCAGTCGGCCTCTTCCTTGCCGTGCCGATGACGGCGGCCACTGCCATCGTGCTTTCAGGCTTTGCACCGACACGCCCGATCGCCGTGCTGCTCTCGCATGACGGCAAGGTGGGTGGGTGAGGTTTGCGGCCTCACCCTTCCCTCCGCGTCACGCGCCAGGCCAGCGTTGCAGCTGTCACCATCATGGTTGCGGCCAAGAGGAAGGCGGCGCCCGGCACCTCGTGGAGCGTGCTGGCAAAGACCGTTGAGAACATCGCCGGGCCGATCATGCCCGCAATGCCAACAATCGCACCCAATGCACCCTGCAACTGGCCCTGCTCCGACGGCTCAACGTGGCGCGTCATCAGCGCCTGCGCCGATGCGCCATAGAACCCCCACATCGCGCCGAAAGGCACGCCCAGCCAGAACACCCAGCCGGACGGCGCCAGCCCATAAATTGTCATCGCTGTTACCGCCGAACAGAGGCCGGCCAGCAGCAGACGCCGCTCGCCCAGCCATTTAACCGCCGGGCGCACAAGGCCGCCCTGCACCACCATGTTGGCGATGCCGACGATGCCAAGGCTGATGCCGATCATCTGCATCGACCAGCCATAGCGATAACCGGCATAGAGCACGAAGACGGATGGAAACACGGTGTGCGCGATGCTGTTGAAGAAATGCACCGAGGCAAGGCCGAACAATTCGCGGTGGCGGCGCAGCAGCACCAGTGATCCCACCGGATTGGCGCGCTTCCACGAAAAGGCTTGCGTGCGGCGCTCGGGCGGCAGCGACTCCGGCAGCACGAAATAGCCATAGGCCGCGTTGGCCAGGCTGAAGGCCGCCGCAATCCAGAATGGCAACTGGATATCAATGTCGCCCAGCGTGCCGCCAAAGGCCGGACCCAGCACAAAGCCGGTGCCGAACGCCGCGCCAATATAACCGAATGTCTGCGCGCGGCGCTCGGGCGGCGTGACGTCGGCGATATAGGCGCTGGCGGTCGACATGCTGGCGGCCATCACGCCATTGATGACGCGCGAGATGAAAAGAAGGGTCAGGTTGGGCGCCAGCGCGCTCAAGACATAGGCAAGCGCAAGGCCGACATTGGAGATGAGAATCACCGGCCGCCTGCCGAAACGGTCAGACATCGCCCCCAGAACGGGTGAGGCGAGAAACTGCATCAGCGCCCAGGCCGTGCTGAACAGGCCCACGTAAAAGGCCGCTGCCGCCGTATCGCCGCCCGTCATCTGCTCCACCAGATGCGGCGTAACCGGCACGATCATGCCCATCGCCATCACGTCGAGCACGACCGTAATCATGATGAAGGACACGGCCGCGCGGCGGCGCGGCACATTCATGGCCGGGCCGGAGACATCGGCAGGCATTCGGGGGGCGAGATCTTCTTCGGACATCGAAACGGCAGGGAGGCGAAATGGCGGGGCGTCCTTCCTATCACGTCTGCGTAAGCCTGCCTTGCCAAATTGCACGTGCATGGGGCGCGCCATGCCGCGATGCGGTATGGTTCCACCCGCGCAAGCCTGTTGACTTCCCTATCAGGGATGGTGCGGACTCTTTGCCGGGAACGAGCCACGCCAAAACTCCGGAACCAAGGGGATGCAATGGAGGCGATCAAGCCGCCGCAGGTTTCAAGCGACGCTGACGATGCGCCCAAGCCCATCCTGTCGCTGTCGGCGATGGCGGCCAGTCTGCCGGAGGGCGCATCGCTTGCCGTTCTGACCGGCGGCGCAAGCCAGACCGAGCGCAAGCTGATCGATGTCTGGCTGGCGCATGAAAAGGCCGCCATGGCAAAGCCCGTTCCCATCGCCATCATCGAGGGTGAAGGCGCCAAGGCAGAAGCCGCGATCGCCGCCCTTGCCGCCCCCACCCTTGTTTGCCCCGTGCGCATTTCATGGCGACCGCGCGAGCGCGATGGTGAGCGCCGCGCGCGGCTGGGCGACATGTTCCGCGATCCGTGGCGGCCACCGCCTTATCTGCAGGACCGTATTGCGCGCAAGGAGCCTGACCGCTTTTCCNNTCCGTCATCGGCGACCGCTATAAGGTGTCGCGCGAGGCGATAGAGGAAATCCGCGCCAGCGTGGAGTTTTCGCGCGCCGTCGATGACATCGCCAGGACCACACGGAAAAAGCCGCGGCGCATCATTGAGGAGTCGCTGCGCTATCTCAAAGAGATGGCGACCGATCATTCGCGCTATGCGATTGACGTGCTGTTCGGACAGATCGGCGGATTTTTCGCGCGCGCCTATGACGTGCAGGTGGATGCGCGGCGCATGGCAGACCTGAAAGCCCTCAACAAGCATTACGGGCTTGTGTTCCTGCCCACGCACAAATCCTATCTTGATCCCATCCTGATGGGGCGCACGCTGCATGCGCAGGGGTTCCCTGCGAACCATCTTCTGGGCGGCATCAATCTGGCTTTCTGGCCGATGGGGGCGATTGCGCGGCGCGCGGGCATCGTGTTCATCCGGCGCAGCTTCAAGGACAATCCCGTCTATAAAATGTCGCTGCGCCAGTACATGGCGTTTCTGGTGAAGAAGCGTTTCAACCTCGAATGGTATATTGAGGGCGGGCGCAGCCGGTCAGGCAAGCTACGGCCGCCGCGTTATGGCCTGCTCTCCTATATCATCGATGGTTTCCGGCAGAGCGGCATCGAGGATGTCTATCT
>DEIC01000089.1:5221-5865 GCA_002352285.1 Alphaproteobacteria bacterium UBA2784
ACCATGGCGCTTCTGGGTGTCGAAGACCGGGCGCTGACCATCCGCGAGATCGAGAAAATCCTTGAGCCGCTGATCGCCTATGTGAAACAGCGCAACCTGCCGCTGACCGCCGACATGACGCCCAACGGCGAACACTCGGTTGCGGCCACGCTCAACCTCTTGAAGCGCGAAGGCGTGGTGAAGGTTTTCAGCGAGGGCATCGAACCTGTCTATGCCATCGACGCGGGTCAGCATCTGGTGGCCGCCTATTACCGCAATACGGCGATCCACTTCTTCGTCAATCGCGCGATTACCGAAATTCTGGTCGTGCGTGCGTCCGAGCAGCCCGTCTTTGACGCCACCAAGTCATTCAAGGCGGCGCTGACCCTGCGCGACCTTCTGAAGTTCGAATTCTTTTTCCCCAACAAGCGCGCCTTTGCCGGCGAGCTGGAGGAAGAGCTTGCGATCTTTGACAAGGACTGGACGCTGACGGCGCAGAATATCGGCGCGGCCTATGAGAACTTCAAAACCTCGCGCCTGTTCATCGCGCATCGCGTGCTGCGCTCGTTCTTTGAAGCCTATCAGGTGGTCGCCGACATGCTGGCCGCCCATGATCCGGCCAAGCCGGTTGACGAGAAATCTTTCCTCAACCGCGCGCTGGGCGT
>DEIC01000082.1:0-4147 GCA_002352285.1 Alphaproteobacteria bacterium UBA2784
GCGCCGCGCGCCTTGCGCGCCAATTGAAATGCCGCCTCATGCATGCCGGGGTTGTGGCCTACCAGCATGGCGATAGAGACACCCTTGGGCAGCCAGCGCGCCCGTTCGACCAGCGAAGGCGCCTCGGCAAGGTAGAGCTCGTGCTCATATTTGACTTCGGGCTTCTTGCGGCCGGCGGCATAGGCTTCGGCGAGAACGAGATCAAGTGTCTCAACCGTGCGCCGCGCTGACGAGCACGCCACATAATCCGGCCAGAAATCGCGCGCGATCAGGTCACGCGCCACCAGCGGCGCTGCCTCGCGCCCGCGCTTGTTGAGCGCACGGTCCGCATCGGCAATCCCGCCATCATCGGGCTCGGCCTTGGCATGGCGCATCAGGATCAGCGTGCGCACCATCTAGTGCCATCCTTTGCGTGAAAAAGGGCCGTTGATGAGAACATGCAGCGGATCAATCGTACGCATAGCGGGCACGTCGCGCATCCCAGTGATGAGCGGCAGTGAAGGCGCGCGGCGGAACGAGCCGAACAAACGGTCCCACAAATTGATGCTGAACCCGTAATTGCTGTTCTGCTCCTGCACGATGACCGAATGGTGGATGCGGTGGAGCCGCGGCGTGATGAGAAAAAGCGAGAGGACAGCTTCCACAGGCCGCGCCAGCCGCAGATTGGCATGGTTGAACATGGCGCAGGCATTGAGAAAAATCTCGAACAGAATGACGGCAGAGGCGGGAATGCCCAGCGCAAGAACCGTTGCTGCCTTCACCAGCGCGCTCAAGCCGATCTCGACCGGATGGAAACGCAGCGCCGTTGTTGCATCAATATCGGGATCGCTGTGATGCGCCGCATGCAGCCGCCACAGCATCGGCACCTTGTGAAAGATGCGGTGCTGGAAATAGATCACAAGGTCGAGCGCCGCGATCCCCANNGCAGGGCGGAAAACACCCGGCACCACCCGCGTGCGGTCAGGCCAGACGCGCTCGGCAATCAGAAGAAGGAAAAGCACGCCGCCGAAGAACGAGAGGCGGATCACGCTCTCATGTTCAATCAGGTTGGCGTCAAATTCCATTGCATCACGCCAGTCGATAGCGCGCAGCCTGCGTGCGCTCGATGGCTGCGGCAATCAGCCGGTCAAGCTCCAGCGTCTCGCGCACCCGCTCCAGCACGCGCAGTTCCTCGGCCGTCAGCGGCCGGTCCGCATAGGCAACATCAAGCGCCAGCGCGTAGGCTGTCTCGCGCAAGGGCTTGGGCAGCGCATCGCGCACCATGCCAACCACATCGCCAAAGCCGTTGGGTTCAGAAAGTATGGCGGCGCACTCGCGCGCAACCACGGGCAGGCTTTCAGCTTCAAAGCCGCGAAAGACGGGCAGTGTTTTCGCCAGTTCGCCGATCTCATGCAGCTCTTCGTCGCTCATGTCGCCATCCGAGGCCGACACAAGAACAAACAGCCAGATCAAGGCATGATGCGCAGACAGAATTGCGCGGGGGGCAGCGTCAGCCATGTGAAGTCTCTTTCCCGTGTTTGACAGCAACTTAAGGAGGCAAGGCGCCGCCTTCAATCTCCTGCTGGCTTCAAAAAGCCGCGCACCAGCTTCACGGCTTCGGCAAGCCCGACGCGGGCAGGCAGAACCCCATCCGGCAGCCCGGCCAGAAGGCGCGACGGCGTGCGCGGCTCAAGAATGCAGAAAACGCCACGGTCGCCCGCCGCCCGGATCAGACGGCCATAGGCCTGCCGCAGTCTGAGCCGCGTCATCATTTCGTCATAGGCGCGACCGCCAAAGGCCTTGCGCCGCGCCTTGTAGCAGATGTCGGGGCGCGGCCACGGCACGCGGTCGAAGATGACCATGCGCAGCGAGCGGCCCGGCACATCAACGCCATCGCGCAGGGCATCGGTGCCCAGAAGCGAGCTGTCCTCCTCCGCCCGGAAAAGATCGACCAGCGTGCCCGTGTCTATGGCGTCCTCATGCTGCGCGTAGAGCGTCAGATCATCGGCTTCAAGCAGCGGCAAAAGCCGNNGCGTCAGGATAGTTGAAGGGCGAGGCAAAGCTCTGCCGCTCGGCGGCAATGGGCAGATGCACAGCGCCTGTGCGGATTTCAGCCGCGCGCCAGTCAAGCTCGGCAGAGGCATCAGCAATCTCCGCCTCCGGCAGCTTGTCGCGCAGGGTGGCGGAGGTAATCAGCGCGCCTTGCGTGCGTGTCAGCACTTCGGCGGCAAAGGGCTTTGTCGGGTCAAGATGGTGGCGGAAATAGCCAATATCGGTTTCGCGCCCATCGCTGCGCGCAACGCCAAACCAGTCAACGAACATGGGATCGCCTGCCTGATCCGGTTCGCCAAGCCCCTTCAGCATCGCAATCCATCCGGGCAGGATGATGCGCGCGCGCCGCGCAATCCCGCGCCGCACGGCCGTCAGCCGCGCTTTCTCTGAGGTTGAAAGCTCCTCAATCTCCGCCTCCAGCTTGGCCGCAAGACCGCTCTCCAGCGCCAGCATCGGCGCCTGCAGGCCCTTGAGCGACTTGGCAAGGGCAGAGGCAGCCTCGCCCACACCGTCGGCCAGCGGATGCGGCTCGCACTCAATGTCATAGTCGGAATCGCTGTCGGGGCTGCGCAGAAAGACCTGAGTGCGCAGGGCCGAAAGGAACCGNNGGCGCCGCACTCAGCCGCTGGCTCCAGCCCGGGCCGGGCAGAACGGCCGCCGCATCCAGCACCGCTGAAAGATGATGCGCGAGTTTCCCGTCATCACGCACCAGATCATCGACGCGCTCCGAAAGTCCGCGCATGCGGCTGGCGCCATCGCCCTCGCGCCCGCGGATCCAGCGGCGCAGCTCTGCGCCCTCCAGACCCGTCAGGTGCAGGGCAAAGGCGCTGTCGGCAGCATCAAAAAGATGATGGCCTTCATCAAAGATGAAATGGCCCATGCCGTCTTCCGCGTCACCGCCATCATCGTCAAGCGATTGCGCCGCCAGCGCCGCACGCACCATCACCAGCGCATGATTGGCAATCACGACGCGCGCGCGCGTGGCGCGGTCTGCCCCGCGCTCCACAAAGCAGCGGCGATAATGCTGGCAGGCGGAATGAATGCATTCGCCGCGCCGGTCAGTCAGGCCGCGGATGAAGGGGCTTTGCGCCAGAAGGAACGAGGGAAAGTCACCGCCCAGAAGGTCGCCATCGCGCGTAGCCGCAATCCAGCGCGCGACAAGCCCCAGCATCACGCTGTCCTGTCCGGGGGCAAGGGCCATGCGCGCCTGCGCCTCCTGATAGGTCAGGAGACAGAGATAGTTTTCGCGGCCCTTGCGGATGACGACCTTCTCGCGCTTTTCGTCCGGATCCGGCCAGATGCGCGAAAGTTCCTGATCGATCTGGCGCTGCAGATTGCGCGTATAGGTCGAGATGGTAACCGTCGCATCCGCCCGTTCGGCATAGAGCGTGGCGGGCGCAGCATAACCCAATGTCTTGCCGATGCCGGTGCCTGCCTCGGCCAGCACGATGGCGCTCTCGCGTTCATGCAAGGGCGGCGCGAAAATGCGCGAGGCGGTGGCGGCATAGTCTGCCTGCTGCGGGCGTTGCTCGCGCCCTTCGCCCAAAGCAGCGAACAGATGCTGACGCACCTCGCCGGCGCTCAGATTGATGGTGGCGGGATTGCCGCGCGGCGGATGCTCCTCAATCTCGGGCAGCATCTCCCACACGTCAAAGCCGCCGGGCTGCGCCACGGGCTGGCTGAGACGGGAAAGCACAAAAGGCGCCCAGCGCCAGCCCGCGCGCCCCATGGCGGCGGCCAGGCGCGCCGCGCGCAGCGCATCGGGCAGCTTTGGCGAAAGCCGGTCGAGCAGGTTCTGCGCCGCCTCAAGCAGAAACAGCGGTTCATCCTCGCGCGATGCGGGGGCGGGAAGATTGAGCAGGCGCGCAATGCCGCCAGAAGCCGGAATGAACACACGTGCGGGCAGCACAAAGGCCGCAAGCTCGCTCAAGTCGAAATGCAGATGACGCGTCCGGTCGGCTTTCAGCCGCCGCAGCACGAAGGCGGCATGGATCAGAAGATGGCTCTCGCGCTGGAGAGCTCTCTGTGCGGCGTCAGCGTTGAGCGTTTCAAGCACACCGTCACCATCCACGCGCACGGCCCCGCCGGGCGCAAGCGCCAGCGCAGGCAGCCGCGC
>DEIC01000082.1:4216-8236 GCA_002352285.1 Alphaproteobacteria bacterium UBA2784
TTTCCCTCGCTCTCCCCTCGGGGAGAGCAGAAATTTGCCTTCGCAAATTTCGTGAGGGGGCAGCACGAAGCAAACAAGGCCCCTCACCCCGGCCCTCTCCCCGCCAAAGCGCGGGGCGAGGGANNGGAAAAACCGGGATCGCCACATCAAAGCGTTCACCCGAGGGCGTCTGCATCTGATAGGTGCCGGTCATGAAGCCCGATGGCGTGGGCAGGGGCGCGCCCGACGTATATTCAAAGCGCTGGCCGGGCATCAGAAGCGGCTGCTCGCCCACCACGCCGGCGCCGCGCACGTCCTGTGTGCGGCCCTGGCCATCGGTGATCTGCCAGTGGCGCGAGCGNNACGCGCACGCAAACGCCCTGCGTGACGCATTCAAAGACGGTTTCTCGTGCCAGCGTTCCCGTGCCCATGCACCACTCTTAAGGAATCCGGGGCGGTAAAGGAAAGTGCCGCCGTCACCTTAAGGTTTATGAACGGGATGCCTTGGCGGCAGCCCGGCGCAAATCGTCCAGCAAATCCTCGGGATCTTCCAGCCCCACAGAAAGCCGCAGCATGCCGGGCGTAATGCCTAATTCTGCACGCGCTTCCGGGGAAAGCCGCTGATGCGTGGTCGTGACCGGGTGGGTGATGAGGCTCTTGGCGTCGCCCAGATTGTTCGAGATGTCGATAATCTTGAGCGCATTGGCAAAGCGGAAGGCGGCGTCCTTGCCGCCTGCCACCTCAAAGGTCACCAGCGTGCCGCCCGCCTTCATCTGGCGGCGCGCAAGCTCGCGCTGGGGAAAGTCATCGGCAAAGGGATAGATGACGCGCGAGATGCCGGTGATCGCCTTGAGGCCAGAAGCGACATGGGCGGCATGCGCCGTTGCCGTTTCAACCCGCAAGGCCAGTGTCTCAAGGCTTTTCAGCAGCACCCACGCATTGAAGGGCGACAGCGACGGCCCCGTATTGCGCAACAGCGGCCACAGCGTTTTCTCGATCCAGTCAATGTCGTTTGAAAGGATCGCACCACCCAGACAGCGGCCTTGCCCGTCAATGTGCTTGGTTGCCGAGTAGATGACGATGTCGGCGCCCAGTGTCAGCGGCGCCTGAAGGATGGGCGTGGCAAACACGTTATCGACCACCAGCCGGGCGCCGGCCCTGCGGGCAATCGCTGCAACGGCTGCGATGTCGATCAGCTCAAGGGTGGGGTTTGAGGGCGTCTCAAGAAAAAAGACTTTCGTTTCAGGCCTGGCCGCATGCGCCCATGCATCCAGATCACGCCCGTCGATCAGCGTGCAGGAAACGCCAAAGCGCGGCAGCAATTCTTCGATGATATAGCGGCACCCGCCAAACATCGCACGCGCCGCCACCACATGATCGCCCGCGCGCGTCAGCGCCAGCATTGCCGCCGTTACAGCGGCAAGGCCCGAAGCCGTGGCCCGGCAGCGCGCGGCACCTTCGATCAGCGCCAGACGGTTCTCGAACATCTCGACAGTCGGATTGCCGAAGCGCGAATAGACATAGCCGCCTTCCTCGTTCTTGAACCGCCGTTCGGCAGATTCAGCGGAAGGGTAGGCAAAGCCCGAGGTGAGGAACATTGCCTCGCTGGTTTCCTCGAAGCCTGTGCGCCGTGTGCCGCCACGCACCGCGCGCGTCTTCGGTCTCAGCTTTGAGAAATCCTCGTTCTCGTCCATCGCACTTCTCCGCGCACCGGTGCTGTTCTTGCAGCATTCGGGCAAACAAAAACCCCGGCCATGGGACCGGGGTATTGGAGGCGCGGCACTGCGGCCTGCCCCCGCCCGGTCCTTTTAGCGGCTTCTTTAACGTGGCCCGCAAGCCGACCGGCTCAAATCACCACGGAAATCCCATCAAACGGCGCGGCGCGAAGGCCGTCAAGGGTGTTTATCCACAGCTCTTTCTGGCCGGCCCAAGTCCGGTGCTTGGCCCACCGCAGGGCCTTGCCTATAAGGCGGTAATGACAACGGATTCCAGCCTTTTTGACGATGGCTCGGCGGCCGAGGGCAAGTCTGCCCCGCGCCATTCCACCGGCCTTCTGCCCAGCCAGTCGCTGCGCGCGATGATTGCCGCCCACGAAATTGCCGCTTCTGCCGACATCAAGGATGAGCAGATCCAGCCCGCCTCGATCGACCTGCGGCTCGGCAATGTCGCCTATCGAATCCGCGCCAGTTTCCTGCCAGGCGAGGGCGCAACCGTGCGCGACAAGCTCGATGGCGTCGTGATGCACGAAATTGATCTGACGCGCGGCGCGGTTCTTGAAACCGGCTGCGTCTATCTTGTGCCGCTGATGGAGCAGGTGGCGCTGCCCTGGCGCGTATCGGGCACCGCCAACGCCAAAAGCTCAACCGGCCGCCTTGATGTGTTTACGCGCCTCGTCACCGACAATGCGCGCGCCTTTGATACGATCCCCGAGCGTTATCGCGGTCCCCTCTGGGCCGAAATCAGCCCGCGCACGTTTTCGGTTCTGGTGCGCACCGGCTCGCGCCTCAACCAGCTGCGCCTGCGCCGCGGCTCGCCGCCGATGAGCGATGCAGCCCTGAAGCGTCTGCAGGAGGAAGTCGGCATCGTCTCGGGTGATGCGACGATTGATAAGGGCATCGGCTTTACGATTGATCTTGAGGGTGATCAGCTGACGGGCCTTGTNNTCGCGCGAGGCGGTGTCGATCCCGCCCGAATTTGCCGCCGAGATGGTGCCCTTTGATCCGCTGGTCGGCGAGTTTCGCGTGCATTATGCGGGCTTCTTTGATCCGGGCTTTGGCTTTGCCGGTGCGGGCGGTGCGGGTGCGCGCGGCGTGCTGGAGGTGCGCAGCCACGAAGTCCCCTTCGTGCTGGAGCATGGCCAGACCGTGGGTCGCCTGATGTTTGAGCGACTGACCGAGCCGCCGCAGCGCCTTTACGGGCAGGGCGTGGGCTCAAATTATCAGCGTCAGGGGCTCGCCCTATCCAAGCATTTCCGCCGGGCGTGACGGCGCATCGGTTTTGGGCGCGTGCGCCGCTATGGCCGCGCGCAAGAGCTCAAGCTTGATTGGCTTGGTCACATAATCGCTCATGCCCGCCGCCAGATAGGTTTCGCGGTCGCCGCGGATCGCATTGGCGGTCAGCGCAATGACAGGGATGGCGTTAAGCGGCGCGGGCAGGGCGCGGACCGCCTTGACCGCCTCGATTCCATCCATCACCGGCATCTGGATATCCATCAGCACAAGGTCATGAGCCTGCCGCTTTACTTGCTCAACTGCCTCAGCGCCATTGGGAACAACGGTCACGCGATGGCCGTCGCGCTTCAGGAAGGCGGTGATCAGCCGCTGGTTCACGAAATTGTCTTCGGCCACAAGAATGTCGAGCGGCGGCACATCATTACTGGCCCCCTGTCCCGCCGGCGCAGCCGAAGGAAGCTCTGCGCGGATGGCGGGAATTTCAAACCAGAAGGTCGGCCCGACGCCCTTGGTGGAATAGCAGCCGATGCTGCCGCCCATCGCCTCGATCAGGCGGCGGCAGATCACAAGGCCAAGACCCGTGCCGCCTGCCCGGCGCATGGCGGGCTGGTCCAGCTGGACGAACGGACGGAACAGGCGGCCGATCTCTTCNNCCCCAGCCATTGGTCATCATCGCGCGGATCGTGACACGGCCATGATCAGTGAACTTGTTGGCATTGCCGACCAGATTGAAAAGCACCTGACGCAGGCGCACAGGATCGGCGGCGATGGCGGCAGGCACACCCGCATCCGCCTTGCAGGTCAGGGCCACATCCTTGCGTGCGGCTTCAGCAGCAAAAAGTGATGCCACCTCTTCCATGAGTGATCGCACGCTCAAGGGTAATGGCGAGATGTCGAGCTTGCCGGCCTCGATCTTGGTGAGATCGAGAATGTCATTGAGAAGCGTCAGGAGGCCATGCGCCGCTGTCGAAGCAGTCTTGATGCTCTCGGCATCATGCGCGCCAAGCGCCGAGGCATCGACAAGATCAAGCATGCCGATCACGGCCGTCAGCGGCGTGCGCAGCTCGTGGCTCATGGTTGCAAGGAATTC
>DEIC01000110.1:0-6565 GCA_002352285.1 Alphaproteobacteria bacterium UBA2784
GCGGCGGGTGCGGTGGCGCGCAAAGTTCTGGCGCATGTGCATGGAGAAATTGTGATCCGCGGCGCTGTCGTGCAGCTGGGGCCGCACAAGATTGACCGCACGCGCTTTGACTGGGCGGAAGTTGAAAAGAATCCGCTATGGTGCCCCGATGCCGAGGCTGCGCCGCAGTGGGAAGATTATCTGGATGCGGTGCGCAAGGCGGGTTCATCCATCGGCGCAGTAATTGAAATTGAAGCGAAGGGTGTGCCGCCCGGCTGGGGTGCGCCGCTCTACGGCAAGCTCGATCAGGACATTGCAGCCGCGATGATGAGTATCAATGCCGTGAAGGGCGTTGAGATCGGCGACGGCTTTGCGACCGCCGCACTTTCCGGCGAGGAAAATGCCGACGAGATGCGCGCAGGCGCCGACGGGCATCCCCGCTTTCTCTCCAATCATGCGGGCGGCATTCTGGGCGGCATCTCGACGGGGCAGACAATTGTGGCGCGCTTTGCGGTCAAGCCCACTTCCTCCATCCTCAGCCCGCGCGCGACCGTCACGAAAGGCAATGCGGAGACCGACATTTCCACGACTGGCCGACATGACCCCTGCGTCGGCATCCGCGCCGTGCCGGTGGGCGAAGCAATGATGGCGCTGGTGCTGGCCGATCATGCGCTGCGCCACCGCGCGCAATGCGGCTGATGCGCCGCCCATGAGCGAGACGCTTCCCGTCAAAAAGCCCAAGCGCCCTTATGTTCCGGTCAGCGCACCCACGCGTGAGAACGCAGCATTTGGCTGGCCGCGCTGGCGCCAGTGGCTCAACATGGCGCTGGTGGATCACGGCATTTTCCGGCTCTTCTTCAATACGCGCTCGCGCGTGGCCGACGGCGTTTATCGCTCCAGCCAGCCCTGGCCGCATCAGATCCGTGCAGCGGCGCGGCTGGGCGTGAGGTCGATTCTCAATTTGCGCGCGGATCGCGTGTGTGGCGCCTATGCGCTCGAAATGCGCGAGGCGGAGCGCCTTGGCCTGACGGTCCACAATGTGCGCATCTCCAGCCGCAATGCGCCACGGATTGAATTGATCGTGGCGCTCGACCAACTGTTCCGCACGATGCAGAAGCCGGTGCTGCTTCACTGCAAATCAGGCGCTGATCGCGCGGGCATTGTGGCGGTGCTCTATCTCATCATGGTGGAAGGCAAGCGCGTGGCGGAGGCGCGGCCGCATCTTTCCATGCGCTATGGCCACATGAAGGCGGGCGCGCAGGGCGCGCTCGACGCGTTTCTTGACGCCTATGAGCGCGAGGGTGAAGCGAAGGGCATGAGCGTGCTGGCATGGGCGCAAAGCGCCTATGATCCCGCCAGCATCGATCAGGCTTTCCGGTCGCGCCGCAAATTTGCGTGGCTGTCGGATCTTTTCATCCGGCGCGAGTAAAGCCCGCCACCAGCTCCACCTGGCGCGACCAGAGAAACTGGTCAATCGGCGTGACCGCTTCCAGCCGCCAGCCAGATTTCACCAGCAAAGCCGCATCGCGCGCAAAGCTTGACGGATTGCACGACACATAGGCGATGCGCCCCTTGGGCAGTCTGGCCAGTTCGGCGCATTGCTCGCGCGCGCCCTGAAACGGCGGATCAAGCACGATGGCGTCAAACGCCTTGAGCTCGCTGGCAAGGAGCGGGCGGCGAAAGAGATCGCGGCATTCAATGCTGACCGGCTTGCGCCCCTGAAGCCGTGCTGCGGCCGACTTCAGCGATGCGGCGGCGGCCTCATCGCCCTCAACCGCGTGAACAGCGTGACGGCGCGACAGCGGCAGCGCGAATGTACCAAGCCCGGCGAAGAGATCAGCCACGCGCTTTGCGCCCTTCACGATTTCCAGCACGTGCGCGCACATTGCTGCCTGCGCTTGCGGCACAGCCTGCAAGAAGGGACGCGGCGTCAGGCGCACCGGCACCTCATCCAGCATCACATGAGGCGCAGCGGATTGATGGATCAGATCGCCGTCGTGCGTGATGCGCACGGCGCCAGTCATGCGCAGCGCGGTCACGAGCGCCTCTCGCGCTGCGGCAGCAAGGGCTGGCTTGGCCGCGACATCAACATCAACTCCCTCCTGCGCAACGGTCAGCGACAACGTCATCTGGCTTGGCCCCAGCACGCGTGCAGGCACGTGGGCGCGCACCGCCAATGTGAAGTCGCGCAGCGCGGGCGAGAGAACAAGGCAGGTATCAATCGGCACCAGCGCATGGGAGCGTTCGGCGCTGAACCCCGTTTGCGTGTTACCCCTCTCATCCTGCCAGAGCTTGATGGAGGCGCGGCGGCGTGAGCGCGGCGGGCACGCCACCACATCCTTCAGGCGCGCGGGCGCAAGGCCATGGCCCGCCATTGCATCGGCGACAATTTTCTTCTTCGCAGCAAGGTAATCCGGCTCTTCGAGCGCAAAGAGCTGGCATCCGCCACAGACACCAAAATGCGGGCAGGCCCCACTCACACGCGGCTCACACGCGCCTGGCCAGAATGAAAATCTCGCGCGGTTGGCCCGCGCCGCGTACGGGGCTTTCAACCGTGCCTGCAACAGCAAAGCCCGCGTTTGTTTTCAGGAAGGCGTCCAGCCGCGCCGCGATTTCACGCGGTGTCAGGGCATGGGCGGGCGCAGGGCCGCGCGCATGCGGCGTGCGGGTGCGCCCCGCCTCTGCATCCAGCGAGACAAGCGCGATCAGCACCGCATCCTTGCCGGCCAGCGCCAATGCCGCACCCACGCCCTGGGCCAGCGGCATGCCGCCCAGATCAACCGTGATGATGTCCACATGTTCGGGAATCTGGCGGCGCGAAAGCGTGCGCACGTCGGTGCGTTCCAGATTGACGACGGCGGGATTGCGCCGCAGCGCATCGCCGAGCATGCCTTCGGACTGATCGACGGCATAGACACGGGCGGCGCCACGTTCGGCCAGCACCTGTGTAAAGCCGCCCTGCCCTGCGCCCAGATCGAGGCAGATTTTCTTTTCGGGGTTGATGGCGAAATGGTCCAGCGCATGCGCCAGTTTCAGTCCGCCGCGCGAGACATAGGGATTGTGCTTCTGCTTGAGGCTCAAGGGCGCAGTCACATCAATCAGATCGCCGGGGCTGGTGATCTTCACATCCCCGGCAAACACGTTTCCGGCATTGATCTCGGCCACAGCGCGATGGCGGTTGCGCACCAGTTTCTTTTCGACCAGCAGCAAATCGGCGCGCATGCGCGCACCCTGCGGCGCGGTTGCGGCCGGCGGCGTCTTGAGCGTGAGGGTTGGTCTTACGCGCGGTTCGTCGCCCATTGGCTCTCGCGTCCCAGCGCGGCAGTCGCCGTTGCCACAATATCAGCCGCCGCCAGATGGGCAGCAGCATATTGGGCCTGCGGCGTATCGTGATCCTGAAAAATGTCGGGCAGTGTCATGGTGCGCACGCGGCAGCCGGCCTCAAGCAATCCGGCATTGGCCATGAAATGCAGCACATGGGCGCCAAAGCCGCCCACCGCGCCCTCCTCGATCGTTATCAGCACTTCGTGCGTAGCGGCAAGCCGGGTGATGAGCTCTTCATCCAGCGGCTTGGCAAAGCGCGCGTCGGCGACCGTTGCGGGGAGGCCCATGGCGGCCAGCTGATCGGCAGCCTTGAGCGCCTCCTGCAGGCGCGTGCCGAGCGAGAGGATCGCAATCTTGGAACCTTCGCGCACAATGCGGCCCTTGCCGATGTGGAGCACCGTGCCCTCAACCGGCATCTCAAGGCCCAGGCCCTCGCCGCGCGGATAGCGCACCGCCGACGGACGGTCATTGATGGACGCTGCCGTCGCCACCATGTGGCGCAGCTCCACCTCGTCAGAGGCCGCCATCACCACAAAGTTCGGCAGGGTTGCCAGATAGGTCACGTCGAATGCGCCTGCATGGGTGGCGCCATCGGCGCCCACAAGGCCCGCACGGTCGATGGCAAAGCGCACAGGCAGCGACTGGATCGCTACGTCGTGCACCACCTGATCATAGGCGCGCTGCAGGAAGGTTGAGTAGATCGCGGCAAAAGGCTTGTAACCCTCTGATGCAAGACCAGCGGCGAAAGTCACGCCATGCTGTTCGGCAATGCCGACATCGAAGCAGCGATTGGGGAACTCGTGTGCAAACAGATCAAGACCCGTGCCCGAGGGCATGGCTGCCGTGATCGCCACAATCTTTTCGTCCTTGCGCGCTTCGGCCATCAGGCTTTCGGCGAACACTTTCGTGTAAGACGGGGCCTTGGCCGATGATTTTGCCTGCGCGCCGGTGATGACATCAAACTTCGTCACGCCATGGAATTTGTCGGCGGCCTTTTCGGCGGGGGCATAACCCTTGCCCTTCTGCGTCACCACATGCACCAGCACCGGCCCGTCCACCTTGGCGTCGCGCGCGTTGGCGAGCACGGGCAGAAGATGGTCGAGGTTGTGGCCGTCAATCGGGCCAATGTAATAAAAGCCCATCTCCTCGAACAGCGTGCCGCCGGTCCAAAGCCCACGCGCATATTCTTCGGCGCGGCGCGCCTTGTCGAAAAGGAAGCGGCCAAGCTTTGCCATCAGGCGTTTGGCAAACGCGCGGAAGCCGAGATATTTGCGAGACGAAATCAGGCGCGCGAGATAGGCGCTCATCGCGCCCACGGGCGGGGCGATCGACATGTCGTTGTCGTTCAAGACGACAATCAGGCGCGACTTCATGGCGCCGGCATTGTTCATCGCCTCATAGGCCATGCCGGCCGACATGGCGCCATCGCCGATCACACAGACGATGTTGCGCTTTTCACCGGAAAGGTCGCGCGCCACCGCCATGCCAAGGCCCGCCGAAATCGACGTGGACGAATGGGCCGCGCCGAACGGGTCGTATTCGCTCTCGCTGCGCCTGGTAAAGCCGGAAAGCCCGCCGCCCATGCGCAGTGTGCGGATGCGGTCGCGCCGACCGGTCAGAATCTTGTGCGGATAGGCCTGATGGCCCACGTCCCAGATCAGCCGGTCATCCGGCGTGTTGAAGAGATGATGCAGCGCGACCGTCAGTTCGATCACGCCCAGACCTGCGCCCAGATGGCCGCCGGTGACGCTGACCGCCGAAATTGTCTCTTTGCGCAGTTCGTCGGCCAGCTGGCGCAATTCAGCGCGCGAAAACTGACGCATGTCGGCTGGCAGATGAACGCGGTCGAGAAGCGGCGTGGCCGACATTGCTTCCTGCTTTGGCGCTGAATCCATAACAAACTGCCCCGGCAATCCGACACTCAGGCTGACAACCTTCTATCAGGCCCGGCGGCCTGACATATAGGGTTTTCGGCGTGGCAAGAGAGTGGCAAATCGCCCCCTGCGACCCGCCGGAAAGCGCGGTTAATGGTGCAAAATTCAACTTTGTGACGGGCTAACCTTTGCGGGCCAGCACATAGGCTGGCAAAGCGCGCAAGAGGTCGGCGCGGCCATCAAACTCGGCAAGATGCCCGGGCGCCTGATGGGCCAGCGCCTCGGCCTGGGCGCGGGTGCGCTCGAGACCCAGCGCGGCCACAAACGTCGCCTTGCCGCGCGTGGCGTCCTTGCCCACGGCCTTGCCGGTTTCGCCCGCGCTGCCGGTTTCGTCGAGCAGGTCATCAACCATCTGGAAAGCCAGCCCCAGATCCTGCGCATAGAATGTCAGGGCATGGCGCTGCTGTTGCGAGGCGCGGCCCATGATGGCGCCCGCTTCTGCGGCAAAGACGATCAATGCGCCGGTCTTCATCCGCTGGAGCCTGGTGATGGTGGCCATGTCGGGCGTCAAATTCTCGCACGCCATGTCGATCATCTGCCCGCCCACCATGCCGCCCGCGCCAGACGCCTGCGCCAGACGCAGACACAATTCGGCGCGCACATGCGGATCGGGATGGGTTTCCGGTTCGGCCAGCAACTGGAAGGCATGCGTCAGCAGCGCATCGCCCGCAAGTATGGCTGTGGCCTCATCGAACTTTTTGTGCGTGGTGGGGCGGCCGCGGCGCATGTCGTCGTCGTCCATCGCGGGCAGATCGTCATGTACAAGACTATAGGCATGCACACATTCAAGGGCGGCCGCCGTGCGGCTGAGCGCACGGCGATCAACACCAAAAAGGCGGCCGCTCTGCAATGTCAGGAAGGCGCGGATGCGTTTACCGCCGCCCAGCGTGGCATAGCGCATGGCTTCCGCCACGCGCGCCTCTGGACCCTGTGGCTGGGGCAGAAGCTGATCGAGCACCGCTTCCAGATGCGCCTGCGTTTCCTTCAGTGCGCTTTCAAGCAGGGTGGCCATTGCCGGTCAGCCGATATTCGTCTTTTCGGCTGAGACGGCGCCGCCGGGCGCAATGACGATGCGCTCGATGCGGGCTTCGGCATCCTTCAGCTTTTTCTCGCAATGGGCCTTCAGGGCCGTGCCGCGTTCGTAAATTGCAATCGATTCTTCAAGCTCGACGCGGCCGCTTTCAAGGCGCGTGACGATGTCTTCCAGTTCTTTGAGCGCCTGCTCGAAGCTGAGATCGTCAACGGAGGGGGCAGATTTATCGGCTTTGGCCATGGGTGTGTCCTCACGCGGCCATCAGTGCTGCCACGTGGGCAGCAGCCGAACGGCC
>DEIC01000110.1:6591-17552 GCA_002352285.1 Alphaproteobacteria bacterium UBA2784
GCGTCTGTCATCGCTGCGCGAAAGGCGGCCGAACCCGCGCGCGGTGGCAACGGCACATTCAGGATGTTGCCCGCAACGCCACGTTCCTGCGGCAGGCCGGTGCCGGGATAAAGCGGCCATTGATGGGTTGAGGCAAAGAAGAGATCTTTGTCCTCCTCAAACATGGCTTGCGTGCCATTGCCGTGATGCACGTCGAAGTCGATGACAGCGACGCGCTTGGCCCCATGGGCGGCGCGGGCGTGATGCGCGCCAATGGCGACGTTGTTGAACAGGCAAAAACCCATCGGCACGGATGGCTCGGCGTGATGGCCGGGCGGCCGCACCGCGCAAAAGGCATTGCCGCACTCACCAGCCATGACCGCATCCACCGCGGCGACCACCGCACCCGCCGCGCGCAAAGCCGCTTCACCCGATCCCGGCGACAGGCTGGTGTCGCCATCCAGGCGATGCAGCCCCTTCTGCGGCACTGCATCAAGGATGCGCGTGACGTGCGCCATGGGATGAGCGCGAGCGATTTCTTCGGCCGTTGCGCGCGGCGCTTCACGGCGGATCAACGCGGTGAATTGAGGTGTGGCCAGCGCATCCAACACGGCTTTCAACCGCGCCGGGCTTTCAGGGTGGCCAGGCGGGGTTTCGTGGTGGAGGCAGGCGGTATGGGTGAAGAGTGCGGTGGGCATGGGGGCATGATAAAGCCATCCGCCATCAAGGCGCCACAGATGACATTGATCTTCGCGCGCGCAATTTTTGCTGCCATTGAACGCGGGGGCACATGACAGGCTGGATGATACGGCATCCGATCAAGGCAATTGTGCTGGCCTGCGCGGCGCTTCTGGCTGCGGTTGGAACGTCTTATGGCCTGAAGCTGAAAGAGGCGGCGTTCATTCTTGCCGACGTTGCGGCGGGCGACGGCCCCTCGGCGTACAAGAACAGCGTTCCTGCGCCGCAGCGTACCGCCATCAGCTGGACGATCGACGGGCGGCCCAATCACGGCGATCTTTACGTGCCTGCCACGGGCGCGCGGGCGCGGCTTGTGCTGGTGCCGGGGCTTGCCGCGCTGGGCAAGGATGATCCGCGGCTTGTGGCCTTTGCCAATACGCTGGGGCGTGCGGGATTTCTGGTGCTGGTTCCCGAGATCGCCAATCTGCGCGAGTTCCGCGCGCATCCTGACGACGCGCTGGTGCTGGCTGATGCCGCGCTTTTCCTTTCACGCGAATACGATGCGGGTCCGCTGCCCAGAACGGCGGGCTTTGCCGCACTCTCCTATGCCAGCGGGCCTGCCGTTCTGGCGGCGATGGACCCGCGCATCGCGGAGACCACGCCCTTTGTGCTGTCGATTGGCGGCTATTACTCGATGAATGACGTGCTCACATTTGTGACCACGCGAAAATTCCGTCTGCATGACGATGACCAATGGCAGACGGGCAATCCTGCATCTTATGCCACGTGGGCCTTTCTGCGCGCCAATGCGGCGGGCGCAGATGATCCGCGCGACATTGACCTTCTCACCCGCATTGCCGATGCAAAGCTGGAAGATGAAAACGCGGATGTTGAAGCACTCGCCTTCCAGCTGGGGCCAGAAGGGCGCGCGATCTTTGATCTGATGACCAACACCGATCCCGAGGCTGTTGCGGGCATGGTTGCGCGGCTGCCGCCCCGGCTGCGTCAGGGATTGGCGGCGCTGGACCTGTCGCAGCAGGATCTGTCACGGCTGAAGGCGCGCATGATCCTTCTGCATGGCAGTGATGATCCGATGATCCCGTCAACCGAGAGCCGCAGATTTGCTGCGGCCATCGACAATGTGCATCTGGCCGTCATCGCCGAAATCACACATGTGGAGTTCAATGGCGCATCTGATGTGATCGACGGCATCAAAATGGTGCTGGCCATGCGCGACATGCTGCGTTTCAGGCAGTAGGCGTCCACGCATAGCGCACGTCTGGCGTCTTTTCCTCGTTGCCTGCGCCATCGGTGAATGCGACGGCGTGAAAGCCGTGGCGCTCATAGAAGCGGCGGGCACGCATGTTCGCCTGAAATGTCCAGAGGGTCAGACCATCGCGCGCCTCGGCACTGTGGCGGGCATGGGCAAGCAGGGCAGTGCCAAGACCGCGATTCCAGAAGGGCGGATCAACATAAAGCGCCTCGATCCAGCCGGGCGCCAGCGCCATCATGGCCGCGATTTTCTGATCCATGATGGCGATCACCACGCGGCCCTCGCGCATCAGGCGGCGGATGAAATCCGGCACGGTATGATGCGGGTGCACCATCGGCACAATGTCCAGAATGGCAAGGCGCGCCGCAAGAAAGACGCGGGCGATCTCATCCACCTCGTCCGACGTGGCATCGCGGATGATTGCGGCAATCATCGTCAGGGTTTTGTCAGCTGGAATGACGGACGTTCGGCCATCGCCTGCCACCAACTGGCCAGACGCGGCGTGCGTTCACGCCAACCCCAATCAGCAAAGCGCAGATCGAGATAACCCAGCGCCGCACCCAGCGCGATGTCACCCAGATCAAAGCCGGGCGACCATTCCGCGTATGAGGCTTCCAGAAAGGCGAGCGTGCGGTCGATAGCATCCGCCTGGCGATCGCGGTTGGGCGGATAGTGATATTCCTTGGGCCGCAACTGCTCCATGCGCAAGGTCAGCGCCGCATCCATGATGCCATCGGCCAATGCGTGCATGGTCCACACACGCCATTTCTCTTTGCCCGATTGCGGCGCAAGGAACGGCGCGCCACCCAGCTGATCGAGGTAGTCGCAGATCACCGGGCTGTCGGCGATCAGCATGCCATCCTCGGTGATAAGGCAGGGAATGCGACCCAGCGGATTGATGCCGCGCACGAAATGCGGCTCATCCAGCGGCTGCGCCACCGCCTCCTTGACCTGCGCGAGCAGGTTTTTCTCACGCAAGACCACACGGCATTTGCGCGCATAGGGCGAGGTGGGCGAGTGGTAGAGCGTTGTGCCGGATGGTTTCATGTCTTCATCCTCGCTGTCTGGGCTGAACCATCAGACGGTCTGATACAAATCCACACCATCTGCGCCAGTCGTGCGGGTCATCTGCCCGCGCGCGATCAGGCAGTTCAGATGCGCGATGCTTTCGCCCGTCGCCATGATGTAATTGCCGCCGGTGATGCGGCTGCGGAAAAGCGCGGGGAAAACCTCGACCGCACGTTTCGGCTCCCGGCAAAGGTCGAGCAGCTTGGCCATGCCCTCCTCATGCCCGTCGATCAAATCCTGCAGGCGCTTGCCCGCGTTGCGGAAGGGTTCGTTATGCGCGGGCAAGACCAGCGTATCGGGTGGCAGCAGCGCCTTGATGCGGTGGCAGCTGTCGATCCAGTCCTGCAGCGGATTGGAGTCGGGCTCGGTTGGAAACACTGACACGTTGGAGGAGATGCGCGGCAAGACCTGATCGCCGGAGATCAGCAGATTGGCTTCGGGGCACCAGAGGCACACATGTTCCGGCGCATGGCCGCGCCCTACGACCACCTGCCACACGCGTCCGCCAATGGTGAGTGTGTTGCCCTCCTGCAGGCGGCGGAAGGATTGCGGCAGGCGGTGCACGCCCATGCCGAAGCCGCCGAAGCGTTCCTTGTATTTCGCCAGTGCTTCATCGGGAAAGCCGGCCGCCTTGTAGAAGCGCACGCCCTCATGCGGCGCTTCGCGGCCCGTATCCATCACCAGAGTGCGACACAGAAGGTAATCGGTGCGCGACATGAAAAGCGGCGCATCGAAGCGTTCCACCAGCCAGCCAGCAAGGCCGACATGATCGGGATGCAGATGGGTAACGATGACACGATGCACGGGCTTGCCGCCCATCATCGTGCCGAATAGGTTCTCCCACGCAGCCTTTGAGCCGGAATCATTCAGGCCCGTATCCACGATGGTCCAGCCATCGCCATCTTCCAGCAGCCACAGATTGATGTGGTTGAGCTGGAACGGCAGCGTGAGGCGCAGCCAGTGAACTCCGGGCGCGACTTCCATTGTCGTGCCCGGTTCGGGCTTTGACGTGAAGGGATAGATGAGCCCCCTGTCGTCGCGCGTGCGCGCGGGTTCGGCGAGAGATACATCCGGGCTCTGCTTCATGGGTCGGGCCTTGCCTGCCGCATCCGGCGCAATGTCTGTTGTGGCAAGGCTAGGCACGCGCAGCGGCGCGGTCAAATGGGGCCCAATGCGTCAGGCGTGGCGCGGAAGAGGACATCGGCGCCACTGAAGATGGCAGACGCTTGCGCAGCGGCAACCGGCAGAAGCTGGGTGATAAAAAATTCGGCTGATACGATCTTCGCCGAAAGAAACGCCTGGTTCCCGGTGCCTGCCGACAATATTGATTCCGCCGCCAGGGCGCCGCGCGCAAGAAAATGCGCACCCACCATGTGGCCTGCAAGATCGAGAAAGGGGGTCGCACCGGCCAGGGCATCGCCGGGATGGCCCTCCTTCAGCTTCTCCGTGAGGAATCGCGCAGAGGCAGCAAAGCCATCCAGCGCGGCGGCGAAGGGGGCTTGCCATTGCTTCAGCGCTTGGGTGCGGCCCAGTTGCTGCGCTGTCTCCTTCATCTCGTCCATCAATTGGCTGAGTGCGCCGCCATCGGCCAGCGCGAGTTTGCGCGTGACGAGATCAATCGCCTGAATGCCGTTGGTGCCTTCATAGATCGGCAGGATGCGCGCATCGCGCAGATGCTGGGCCGCGCCCGTTTCCTCCACAAAACCCATGCCGCCATGCACCTGCACGCCCAGCGAGGCGGTGGCAAAGCCGCCATCCGTGCTCCACGCCTTGGCAATCGGTGTCAGCAATTCCTCGCGTGCACGCTGACGGCCGCGTTCGGCGGCGTCGGGATGATGGCGCGCCAGATCCATCGCCAGTGCGGTTGCAAGACAGATCGCGCGTGACGCCTCGGTGCGGCTGCGCATCGTCAGGATCATGCGGCGCACATCGGGATGCTGGACGATCGGCAGCATTTCGCGCATTTCGTGCTGCAGGCCGAAGGGTTTGCCCTGACGGCGCTCCATGGCATAGGCAAGCGCCTGTTGCAGGCTGCGTTCGCCGATTGCGACGCCCTGCATGCCGACATTCAGGCGCGCGGCATTCATCATCGTGAACATGCACGCCATGCCGCGGTTTTCCTGACCGATCAGGAAACCCGTGGCCTCCTCGAACTGCATCACGCAGGTGGGTGAGCCGTGGATGCCGAGTTTGTGCTCGAGACTTGCGGCGCTGAGCCGGTTGCGCGCGCCCAACGCGCCATCTTCGTTCACCAGAAATTTCGGCACGAGAAAAAGCGAGATGCCGCGCGTGCCGGGCGGCGCATCCGGCAGGCGCGCCAGAACGAGATGCACGATGTTCTCTGCGCAATCGTGCTCTCCCCAGGTGATGAAGATTTTTGTCCCGGTGATGCGATAGGTGCCATCGCCTGCACGCGCCGCACGGGTTTTCAGCGCGCCGACATCCGAGCCTGCCTCGGGCTCGGTCAGGTTCATGGTGCCGGTCCATTCGCCGGTGATGAGTTTTGGAAGATAAGTTGCTTTCTGCGCTGGCGTGCCATGCGCGCTCAGCGCCTCGATCGCGCCCTGTGTCAGCAACGGGCAAAGGCCCAATGACATGCAGGCAGATTGCCACAACTCCTGCAGGGCGAGCGCCAGCACCAATGGCTGACCCTGCCCGCCATGCGCGGGATCGGCGGCGATACTGTTCCATCCCGCATGCACGAATTGGCCATAGGCCTCCCGGAATCCGGGCGCGGTGGTGACAACGCCATTCTCCAGCTGCGCACCATGCCGGTCGCCATTGCGGTTCAGCGGCGCCAGCACGCCCGAGGCGAATTTCCCCCCCTCCTCCAGCACGGAGGCCGCAAACGCCATTGAGAAATCGGCGAATGCGGGAAGCCCTTCCAGCGTGCCCGCGCCCGCCATGTGCTCCATCGCAAAAAGCAAGTCGCGCACGGGGGCGTGCCAGGAATGGAGGTCGGCCATGGGCTTGCAGCACTTTGTCAGAAGGTTTTCCGCACGAGATCATGGCGGTATAAACCCAAATCCGTGTCAGTGTCACCGCAGGGAAGCCGGTTCGTCATGTTTTCATCATCTCCCATCTTCCGGCGGGCCAGAGGCGCATTCGCCTTGAGCGCCGCACTTCTGGCGCAGGCCTGCGGCACGCCAACGCTTGATCTGGCCGACGCGCCGGACGGCAACTATCAGCTCGAGCCATCCCACGTGCGCATCCTGTTCGGTGTGCCGCATCTGGGGCTTTCCACCTATTGGGCGCAGATGACGCGGGCAGAAGGTACGCTGCAATTCGATCCGGCAGCGCCCGAGGCGAGCGTTGTTTCGGTGAAGATTGATCCCGCCAGCGTGATGACGGGCGATGCCAAATTCGATCAGGAGCTTCAGGGCAGCAGCTGGTTTGACAGCGCCGATCATCCCGAAATCCGGTTTGTCTCCACGCGGGTGGTGCGCACGGGCGAAACAACAGGGGTTGTCACAGGCCAGCTGACGCTTTTGGGGGTTACGAAAGAGATCACGCTGGATGTCATTTTCAACGGCTCGCTGCTTCATCCGTTTGAGCAACGGCGCGCGCTTGGCTTTTCGGCGACCGGCACCATCAGGCGTTCGGACTTTGGCATGGATCATCTTGTCTTGTTCGGCATCGGTGATGATGTGAAGCTGATGCTGGAAGCCGAATTCATCCTGCGGGAGTGACACCATGGCGCTTCTCAATTCGCCCAAAACCTATGGCGCGGTTGCCAAGCTGCTGCACTGGCTGATCGCGCTTGCCATTATCGGCATGCTGGCAGCCGGCAAGTACATGACCGATCTTGAAATCGGGCAGGACCGGTTTGATCTGACCCAGCTGCACAAAAGCATCGGGCTCACCATTCTGGGGCTCACCGTGCTGCGCATCCTGTGGCGGCTGGTGAACCGCCAGCCCGCGCTTCCGGCCCATATGGGCGCGCTGGAGCGGCTGGCGGCCAAGGGCACGCATCTTGTGTTCTATTTCCTGATGCTGGCCATTCCGCTCTCCGGCTGGGCGCTGGCGTCAGCGTCAAAATACAACATCCCGACGGTCTATTTCGGCACGGTGGAAGTGCCGCATCTTCCCTATATCAGCACGCTGCCGCGCGACGAGAAGAAGGATGCAGAAGACATCGCCGAGGATGCGCACGAGATGCTGGCCAATCTGATGATCGTGCTCCTTGCTCTCCATATTGCCGCCGCATTGAAGCATCATGTGTGGGACCGGGACGATGTGCTGACCCGCATGCTGCCCTTCCGCCGGCATCAGGAATGAACAGGATGAACAGAACCCTTTGCCGCTTTGCCGTCGGCGCCGCCCTTGCGCTGGGGCTTTCTGCGCCTTCTCTTGCCGCCAGCTGGACTGTTGATGCTGCCCAAAGCTCGCTCGGCTTTGAAGCGTCGATGAACAATACCGGGTTCCAGGGCCGGTTTGAGGATTGGCGCGCCGAGATCAGCTTTGATCCGGCCGACCTTTCTGCGGCGAAGGCCAGCGTGACCATCAACATGAGTTCGGCGCGCACGGGCGATGCGACACGCGATGCGGCGCTGCCAAATGGCGACTGGTTTGATGTGTCCGGTTTTGCCGAGGCGACGTTCGAGACGACCGCGTTTCGCGCGATGGGCGGCGATGCCTATGAGGCCGATGGAATCCTGACGCTGCGTGGCGTCGCCAAGCCCGTCACGCTGCCCTTTACGCTGACGATTGCCGATGGTGTGGCGGTGATGGATGGCGCCGTCACCCTCAATCGCGGTGACTTCGGGGTCGGACAGGGCGAGTTCACGGGCGATACGCCAGTCGCCCTTGCTGTGAAGGTCGTGGTCCACATCAAGGCGACGGCGCAATAGGCTAAAGCGGATCGTGCGCGTGGGCGGCCATTTCCTTCAGGCGCTGCGCCGCGATGCGGCTTGATATTTCACCCGCGGGCAGGCCGAGGCCGGCAAGCACCTGGCCCGCCAGCGCATAGCTGCCTTCAACGGCCTCTGGCACCACCTCGTTGACGCCCAGCTTGCGCAGATGGCCCGCATGCGGCCAATCCTTGGCGCGTGCAAAGATTGGCGCGTCCGGCCATTCCGCCTTGACCGCGCGCACCATGCGCTCGGCCATCTGCGGATTGGCGACGGTGACGATGAAGGCGGGCGCGCGATTTGCGCCCGCGCGCAGCAGCACATCCTTGCGGCTTGAATCGCCAAAGAACACGGGCAGGCCCTCGCGCCGCGCGGCGGCGACAGCCACCGGGTCGGTGTCGAGCGCAAGCCAGGGCAGGTTTTCGGTCTCCAGCACTTCAGCAATGGTGCGGCCGACGCGGCCAAAACCGCCGATGATGATCTGGCCATCGCGGTCGGCCGCGTTGCGGGGGAGCGCATGGCCCCTGCCCTCGATCCATGCGGCCGCCTTCCGGCCCGCAAGATCCATCAGGGGCACCAGCGCCATGCCCAGCACGGTTACGGCAACCAGCACCTGGGCAAATGCATCCGGCAGAAGTCCCGACGCTGCGCCTGCGGCCGCAATCACCAGCGTGAATTCACCGGCATGCGCGAGCAGGAACGCGGTCTCTGCCGCCACCGCCTTGCCGCGGCCAAACGAAAGCCCAAGGCCGAATACAATCGCCCCCTTGACTGCCATCAGCACGGCAAGGCCGGCAACAATGGCCAGTGCATGTTCGATCAGGATCGCGGGATCAATCGACATGCCAATGGTGACAAAGAAAAGACCCAGCAGCAGGCCTTTGAAGGGTTCGATGTCGGCCTCGATCTGATGGCGGAACTCGCTGGTTGAAAGAAGAAGCCCGGCCAGAAAGGCGCCCAAGGCAGTTGAAAGCCCGGCGACACCGGAGGCCGCCGCCGCCCCCATGACGACCAGCAGCGTGAGTGCAACCAGCAATTCGTGACTTCCGGCGCGCGCCGCGCTGCGCATCAGCGGCACGGCTGCCCAGCGTGTCACCAGCACGATACCCAGAATGGCGCTCATGCCGTAGATCACGACATCGCTGAACCGTGCGACCGGACCGGAGGCTGCGCCCAGAATGCCCGCCAGAAACAGGATGGGCACCACCATCAGATCCTGCATCAGCAGCGTTGCAAACGAAGCCTGACCGGCGGGCGTTGCAAAACGGTGCTGGCTTACAAGCAATTGCATCGCCACCGCCGTTGACGACAAGGCTGCCGCCAGCCCCGCCACCAATGAGGCTTCAAATCCCAGACCGGTCTGCATCAAGAGGAAGGTCAAGGCGCAGGCTGTCAGCCCCACCTGCAGGCCGCCCATGCCGAACACGAGGCGGCGCAGCGCCCACAGGCGCTCCATGGAGAGTTCAAGCCCGATGGCAAAGAGCAGGAAGATGATGCCGAGCGCCCCCAGCCCGCTGATCTCACCTGCATCGGTAATCGTGACATGGGAAAGCCAGCTGTGTGTTCCGGCCAGCGCGCCCAGCCCGTGCGGACCGACGGCAAATCCGGCCAGCATGAAGCCAAGGACCGGGTTCACCCGCACGCGCCGCAACAGCGGCACCGCAACACCTGCGGCGGCCAGATAGACCATGGCATCCTTGAATGCTGCCAGTTCCCCTGCGCCTGCCGCCACGACCCTTCCTTTCACGCAAATCAGTTGCGATCAGGGTAATTGATCGCGTCTGATGTGCAAGAAGATGCGCCTTGCACGCGGTGTCAGGAGGTGTGGTGCTGCAACTCCTCGGCTGCGATATCGCCACGGACGGGATGGGGTTTGCCTTCGCTCGCGGCGCGCGCAATCAAGGGGGCGATGCCGGGCCTGCGCTTCATCAGCTGCCCGAAGTCGGCGGCGTCGAGCACCAGCAATTCACAGCGGATGATGGCGCGCGCCGTGCCGCCGCGGCGCACCGGCGCCAGCAGAGACATTTCGCCAAAGAAATCGCCGTCGCTGAGCGTGACGTTACCGTCGGGCAGTGTCAGCTCCACTTCACCTGACTGGATGAAGTACATGCTGTCTGCCTCGTCGCCTGACATGGTGATGAGTTCACCCGCACGCACATTGCGCGCCCGCAGGATCTGCGTGATCTCGGCAACGGCGGTTGCATCAAGATCGCGGAACAGCGGCACTTTGGCCACCATGCCCCAGGTCACCACAAAGTCGCGGCGGCGGATTTCGTTGAGATAGCCGGTTGAGATGATGCCCACCGGCAGCGCAATCAGCCACACGCCCAGGATCATCGTGATGCCGCCGAGCACCTTGCCCAAGGCTGTCACCGGCACAGCATCGCCATAGCCTACGGTCGTCAGCGTGGTGAGCGCCCACCACAGCGCATCGGGAATGGTGCCGAAGACCTCCGGCTGCGTGTGCCCCTCGATCAGATACATGAGGGAAGCCATCACGAAGGCGGCCCCCAGCACGATGATGAGCGCACCGACAAGCCCGCGCTTTTCGGCACCCACCACACGGCCCAGCGTTGCCAGAACCGGCGAGAAACGCGCGAGTTTGAGAAGCCAGATGACCCGGAAGATGCGCAGGAAGCGCGTATCGACGGCCAGCAACGATGCAAACCAGAAGGGCACAATGACGGCGAGGTCGATCAGCATCGCAGGCCGCAAGGCAAACCACAGACGGCCCTTTATCGGCCCGCGCGCGCGCACGGGCGGATGCTCCACCGCAACCCACAGGCGCAGGAGATATTCGGCCGTGAACAGGCTGATCGAGATGTCATCGAATACGACGAAGAAGCCGTGCCAGGCAGCAGCGATGGCGGGCACCGTTTCAAGCGCGACTGCCGCAACATTCGCCAGAATGAGGGCTGCCATCGCCCATTCAAAAATGCGCGTCGCCCAGTCGTCGTGACGGCCGCTTTCGAGAATGATGTAAAGGCGCTGGCGCCAGCTGCGCTCGATGTTGGGCGCCTGCTGCATCAGCCAGGAACTCCCGCCAGGTGGGCCTTGAGTGCAGCCAGCGCCTCGCTGGCACGCGCGCCATCGGGGCCGCCGGCCTGCGCCAT
>DEIC01000107.1 GCA_002352285.1 Alphaproteobacteria bacterium UBA2784
GAGCGGCGCCATTCGCGCATGGCGGCGGCAAACACGACAGCCATCGGATTGTCCGGCTTCGCGCCCGCCGTGTTGTAAAGGTCTTCCAGCGAGCGGCCCGACCAGAAGGTCTGCTCGAACCGGTCGGTCTTCTTGCGCACGGAGCCATAGCGCGACCATTTCTCGACGATGATCGCCCACGAACAGAACGAGGCGGCGAGCAGCATCAGCATCACCGCTTTCACCACCAGATCGGCGCGCATGAAGAGCGCCCACATCGAAAAGCTCTCGTCCGAGTACTCGGTCTGCTCGCCAATCGCATTCGTGCTGACCGGATCAAGCGGCGCAGGCGGCGAGATCGTGGGCGCATCCTGCGCCCCTTCCTGCACCTGCGACATCAGATGCGACAGGTCCAGCTGGCCGATGGCATGAAGCGCATCGCGGACCAGGTGCGTGAGAAAATCGGGGGCGAAGGAGAGATCCATCGGCGGCCTTCATCATCAGGAATAAGGATGCAACAGGGCAGGAGAGGAAATACCGGCCGCGTCAGCAGACCTCCCTCTCAATCAATCCGGGCGAAATTTGGGCACACATGTTAACGCTGGGTTGCAAGTTCTTGACTCAACCCCGAATTCCCTTGGGCAGCTGCCTTGCTTTCACCCGGACTTGCCGCCATCAATGCGGATGGAACGCACCATTGGGCGCGTCAGGGGAGAGTAACCACATGCGCAAGTTCTTTCTGATTCCAGCCCTCGCACTGGCGGCAGGCACAGCGATTGCGGCCGACGCACCTTCCTTTGACAGCGCCTATACCGACCTTGATCTGGAAAAGTGCGAAAACATTTACGCCGACGAAGAGACAGGGAGCGTGGCCTGGCGCTGTAAAGGCTATGAGGGCATGAACATGTATGTCGCCGAGGGCGACCTGCGCATGTTCGTCTCCTATGGTGACGACGCCGAGAACGAGTTTGCTGCAACCCGCACGCTGCCGCCCTTCAACTCCGTAAACAACAAGCTGGAATGGCGTCTCGACATGCGGGGGGCAAAGCCTGTGCCGGTCGCCACCATCCTGCGCTTCTTCACGGCGGGTATTGATGACCCGGAAAAGGGCAGTGAAGTTCTGGTCGTCACCCAGCTCGGCCTCGGCAAGACCTGCCACATCGCCTATGTCGATGCGAAGCTGAACGCCAACGCCAACGTGATGGCGCGCGAGGCCGCCGACAATCTGGCAGGCAATGTCGATTGCGCGACCACGGAACCGGTCTGGCTGGGCACAGCCCCTGACTGGGCCCAGTAACGATCAGAGCAACTACGCGCCCACATAGGGTGCAAGCTTCTCCACCACATCAGCCGGTATGCGGCGCGGGCGGCCATCAAGCGTAATGATGGCCGCTTCAATTTCCGCTGTCGCCAGCACATCGTGCCCGCGCACCACCGATTGATGACCTGAAAGCCGCGCGCCCTTCATCTCCATGTAGTTCGTGCGCACGTGCAGAAGATCATCAACCCGCGCGGGCTTGTGATAGGCGACATTGATGCGGCGGATCGTCCACGCCAGCCGGTCCTCACCCTGCAACATCACCAGATGATGCACGCCCGCCATGCGCAAAAAGTCGGAACGCCCGCGCTCGAAATAGCGCAGATAGTTGGCGTGATAGACAATCCCTGACGTGTCGGTATCTTCGTAATAGACGCGCACGGGCAGCACATGAGTCATGCCCTCGAACCAGCCCGAGAAGGCGTTCTTGGGATCACGCCCGTCATGAACATGGGTGTGGGTATGCGCCTTGTGCTCAGACATCGCTGTCACTGCTTCCCGGCTTGTCGAACAGCATCGGCTGCGCCGGTGACGGCGGCGGCGTGAGGCCCAGATGGCGATACGCATTGGCCGTCAGCATCCGGCCGCGCGGCGTGCGCTGGATGAAGCCCTGCTGGATCAGATAGGGCTCAATCGTCTCTTCCACATTGTCGCGCGCTTCGGCAAGGGCCGCCGCAATCGTCTCGATCCCCACCGGCCCGCCGCCAAACCCCTCGGCAATCAGGCGCAGATAGCGCCGGTCGAGCGCATCAAGCCCCGCACCATCAACTTCCAGCGCGTTCAGCACCTCATCGGCAAAGCGCGCATCAACTGTCTTCGCCTTTTTGACCTCGGCAAAGTCGCGCACGCGCCGCAACAGGCGCCCCGCCACACGCGGCGTGCCGCGCGCGCGCCGGGCGATTTCCAGCGCGCCGTCGCTTTCCATTTTCTGGCCCAGCACCTGCGCGCCGCGCCGCACGATCTCGGCCAACTCGTCAATCTCATAAAATTGCAGCGCTGACTTGATGCCAAAGCGGTCATGCAGGGGCTTTGCAATCATGCCCGAGCGCGTGGTCGCCGCCACCAGCGTGAACGGCGCAAGGTCGATCTTCACGCTGCGCGCCGACGGCCCCTCGCCGATGATGAGGTCGAGCTGAAAATCCTCCAGCGCCGGATAGAGCACCTCTTCCACCGCCGGATTGAGACGGTGAATTTCGTCGATGAAAAGCACATCGCGCGGCTCGAGGTTGGTCAGGATCGCAGCAAGATCGCCCGCCTTGGCAATCACCGGACCCGACGTTGAACGGAAATTGACACCAAGCTCGCGCGCGATGATCTGCGCCAGCGTCGTCTTGCCAAGACCCGGCGGGCCATAGAGCAGCACATGATCCAGCGCCTCGCCGCGCCCGCGCGCCGCATCAATGAAGATTTTCAGCCGCGCGCATTCGTTCTTCTGGCCGATGAACTCGGCAAGCGTTTGCGGGCGCAACGATGGCCCCTGCGCTGCGTCGGCCGCATCGCGTGTGGCATCAATCAGGCGGGAGGGCGTCTTGCTCATCGCGCCAATTGCCTTAGGGCGGCGCGGATGAGGGCGTCAAGCCGTGTGCCCTCGCCAAGCTCCGCAAGGGCCGACGCAACTGCGCCCGCCGCATCACTCATCGAATAGCCCAGATTGACCAGCGCGGAAGCAGCCTCGGCCGCAACACCCTGCGGCGCGCGAACGATTTTGCCCGCCGTAACCGGCAGGGGTGCGGTCAGCGCACCGGCCTTGTCTTTCAATTCAGTCACGATGCGCTGGGCGAGTTTGGGACCGATGCCCGGCGTACGCGACACCGCCGCCTTGTCCTGCAGCACGATAGCTTGTGACAGTTCCCCCGGCGCAAGCGCCGAGAGCAACGCCAGCGCAACCTTGGCGCCCACGCCCTGCACCGTCTGCAAGAGGCGGAACCATTCGCGCTCTTCTGCTGACAGAAATCCGAACAGGCGGATCGCGTCCTCGCGCACGACCGTTTCGATGAAGAGCACCACCGCCTCGCCCACGCCGCCCGCGCGCGACAGCGTGCGCGACGACGCCTGCACCAGATAGCCGACACCGCCGACATCGACGACGAGATGATCAGTGCCGGTCTCCTCAATGCGGCCCTTGAGCTTGCCGATCATGCGCGCAACCTCAACAGCGTGGCGGCGGCTTTGCGGTGATGGGCATGCGTGATGGCAATCGCCAGCGCGTCGGCTGCATCAGGCGAGACGACACCGCATTGCGGCAGGATGCGCTTGACCATCGCCATCACCTGCCCCTTTTCGGCAAGCCCCGCACCGACCAGCGACTTCTTGACCTGGTTGGGCGCGTACTCGCTGACCGGAATTTGTGAGAGCGCAGGCGCCAGAAGCGCAATCGCACGCGCATGACCAAGCTTCAGCGTGGCCACCGCATCCTTGTTGACGAAGGTCTGCTCGACGGCAGCCTCATCCGGCGCATGTTCCGCCAGCACCGCACACGCCCCTTCAAAAAGGAGCTTCAGTCGCGCAGCCAGGTCGCCTTTCACGCCCGATTCAATCGTGCCATGCGCCACATGAGACAGCCGCGATCCCTCCTGCCGGATCACGCCCCAACCCATGTGCCGGAGCCCCGGGTCAAAACCGATGATGCGAATCGCTGCCATGCGCCAATCTAGCAAAGCCGACCCCATCGCACCGCCGAGTTAAGTGCACTGTCACCGAAACTAGTTTCGGTGACAGTGCACTTAACTATCGTCATCCGCAGGTTGTGGTCGAGGACCGCGCTTGCCAGGCTTCAACGCTCGCCCCGCTTTGCGTTCAAGCCGGGAGAGAAAGGCATCCGAGCCAAGAGGCCGACCAATCGTCTCGGCCCGGCGCAGTTTTTGGGAAAGCACCTCATCCTCACCTGCATCGATGAGGGTCAGAAAGTCCGGGTAACGCTCAAGTACAGGTGCGCACTGGGTGAGACCATCATCGCGCCCATGAAACGCATGAATGCTGGACCAGGGCCAGTCTTCTGCGCGCTTGCACAGCCGCGCGCGCACCGGGTTCAACATGACATAGCGCAAGGCGGCAGCCAGATGCGCTTCGTCCATCGCCACGCATCCGAACCGTCCCTGCCAGAAATGTCCGCTCTTCTGCTGACGCAGGTGCACATGGCCAGCGTAATAGCGATGCACCGGAGCAAGTGCGCGGCGAAGCCCGTCTGCTTCTTTTGGCACCAGGATGAGGTGGACATGGTTTGGCATCAGCATCCAGGCCCAGACGTCAACATCCGCTGCGGCCGCGTGCTCGGAAAGCAGGTCACGATAGAGGCGGTAATCACCATCGCTGAAGAACGTCCGCGCGCCGCCATTGCCACGCTGTGTGACGTGGTGCGGAATTCCCGGAAACACGGCGCGGGCAAGACGGGCCATAAGCAAACGCTACGGAGCTGCCCGTGCGATGTCAATTAAGTGCACTGTCACCGAAA
>DEIC01000117.1:0-7873 GCA_002352285.1 Alphaproteobacteria bacterium UBA2784
ATCCGCGAGGCGCTGCAACATTCGCTCAACGTGCCTGCGGTGCAGATCCTGGAACGCACCGGACCTGTGCGCATGGCAGCCACGCTGCGTCAGGCGGGTGCGCGCCTCGAACTGCCCTCGGCCTGGGCAACACCATCACTGCCTATTGCCCTTGGCGGTGTCGGTGTTTCGCTGGCCGATGTGGTGATGCTCTATACGGCGATCCCCAATGGCGGCGTTGCCCAGCCTTTGCGCTTCCTGCGAGAGGCCGCCAATGATGCACCCGCCAAGCGTCTCTTTGGCCCTGCGGCTGCATGGTATCTGACTGACATTCTGCGCGGCTCGCCGCTGCCGGATGAATGGGCGATGGGGCAGGGCATTGAGCGCGCCCGCGCTGTCGCGTTCAAAACTGGCACCTCCTATGGCTATCGCGATGCCTGGGCCATCGGCTTTTCAGATCGCTATACGGTGGGTGTCTGGGCGGGCCGGGCCGACGGCTCCACCCGCCCTGGCCGTTTCGGACGCAATGAATCAGCGCCCGTGATGCTGAAAATCTTTGATGTGCTGCCGCCCGAAGATCCCAGCGCCGATGCGCCCCCGGTTGATGTCATCGCCGCCGCAACGGCGCGCGATCTGCCGCCGGGCCTGCAGCGTTTTCAGCGTCTCGCAGCACCCGTTCAGGGCATCGTGCGTGCGGTTCCGCCGCCCACGATTGCCTTCCCGCCCGATGGTGCAACAGTTGAGGTTGCTGCAAGCGCAGAGGAGCGCGCTCTGGTGCTGCGCGCCGAGGGCGGCACGCAGCCGCTGCGCTGGATCGTCAATGGTGAGATGTTGCCGGAGCCCGGGCTCTATCAGCCGACGACGTTTACGCCCGAGGGCGCAGGTTTTGCGCGCATCACCGTGATCGATGCGGCGGGCCGCAGCGCCAGCGCCATGGTGCGCTTCGTATTCGACGATTGATCAGGCGGCCAGAGCCATACGCTGCGTGAAATCGGCAAGTGCGGCGGAGGCGGCATCCATCGCCTCATCCCAGTCGCCAAAACGCTGCGGCGCAAAGACACGCGTGGCGCGATACCACGGATAGTTTTCGGTGCCCAGCTGAGGCCACACGCGGCCCATCGCCACAAACCATGTCTCGGTGCCGGTTGCAGCCGCCAGGGCCGCCGCTGCCGTGGGTGCAGCAACGGCAAGATCAAGCACGCTTGATAGCGCCGCAGCCCCATCAAGATCATGCTTGAGATCAAGCCCCGGCATTTCGTGGATGACGACGCCCAGCTTCTCGCGCGCATGCGTCAGTTCGTCGGCACAATCACCATACTGGAGATTGATGAAAGTGGCGCCCGGCACGCTGAGAAGTTTTTCCCATGCATCGATGTTGCGGAAATATTTCCTGCGCTGGCCGCTCGTCAGCATCGAGCGCCAGCAGATTCCGATCTTTGGCCCCGGGCCGAACGCTGCAAGCTGCTCCCGGTACGCCGCCGCGCGTGACGGATCCGGGGTCAGGAACGCGCGCCCGGAGAAGGCGGAAAGATCGCGCCGCATATAGCGCAGCGCATCGCCGCACGGAAAGAACACGTCAAGCGGGCCATCCGCATTCATCCACTGCGCATTGCGGATCGCCTTGCCGTTGGATTGCGTAAGATGATAGGCGCCACACTTTGCCTTCGGGAACGAGCGCTGGAACAGCGGCACCAGACGGCGCTCGCTCGCGATCATCAGTGTGCCGTTCTCGCCGATGGCCTCAAGCACATCGGGAATCACTTCGGCGAACATGATCTCATCGCCCAGCCCCTGCTCGCAGATGATGCCCACGCGCCTTCCCGCAAGGCTCTCGCCCTTCCAGACATTTCCGGTGACGCCATAGAAGGATGAGCCGCGCGTCAGGCGGCTGTGCCGGCCCTCATAGGCATCAAATCCCTCAGCCACNNGCATCGTCGAAGCGCGACAGATGCGTCAGCGCATTGCCCAGATTGTGGAAGGCGCGGCCGTTTTTCGCGTCAAGCCGCACGGCCTCGGCAAGAAAAGTTTCCCCCTGAGCCCATTCGGCCTGCTCGATCATGATCGTGCCGACCGTATTCCAGAGATGGGACTCTTCGGGATGGCGCGAGATGGCATCGCGCACGATGTCGATGGCTTCCGCATAGCGGCCGGCATCGCGCAGAATGCCCGCCAGATTGTTCCACGCCATCACGTAAAGCGGATTGAGCGCCATCACCCGGCGGAAAAATGTCTCGGCTGCCGGCAGCATGCCCAGCCGCCACGCGACCAGACCCAGATTGATGAAGAGGTCGCAGTCATCGCCGCCCAGCCGCCAGGCGCGCTCATACATCTGCAGCGCCTTGTAGAGCTGGCCGAGATTTTCAAGGCCCAGCGCCAGCACGTGGAAGGCATGGGCATTCGTTTCGTCTGCCTGTGTGGCGTCAAGCGCCAGCAAGGCCGTTTTCTTGAAGTTGTTCTTGCGATAGGCGCGGATCGCGCGCGCAAGGATCCTGTTTGATGCCGCGCGCGCCGGCGTGTCGACGCCACGCTGATGCGTCTGCTGCTCGGCCCGAAGCAGCGCCCCCTCTTTGGCCGCCGCCCCCTCGTTGGCGGCAAACTTTTCCTGGGTTTCGGCCGCGCCTTCTGCAATTTCCATCGCCCGCATCCCCCCGGCAGGGTGAACATCTTCTTAAGTCTGGGTGGTTGCGGTTAAGGCCGGGTGAAGAGCGTCTGCGCTGAGGCGTTGACTGCACTTTAACCATGCGCGGCTAATGTCGCGGTGAGGGACGCACAATCACCGCGTCCGGCACAAAGTCTGCTGGCAGAACCGGCAGGGCAGAACGCTGACAGGATCAAACCATGCCGCTCAAACTGTCGCTGAAACCGCACGAGAAATTCGTGGTCAACGGCGTTGTCATCACCAATGGCGACAACCGCTCCAGCCTTGTTGTTCACAACAAGGCGTCGATCCTGCGCGAGAAAGACATTCTGCAGCCCGACGAGGCCGACACGCCCGTCAAGCGCGTCTATTTCCCGGTGATGATGATGTATCTCGAGCCGGAAAATGCCGACCGCTATCACGGCGAGTTCGCGGACCGCCTCGGCGAACTCATGGATGTAATCGAGAACGGCGAAGCGCTGGCCAACTGCGTGGCCGTCTCCAAGGATGTTCTGGCGGGCGACTATTACAAGGCGCTCAACCGCGTGCGCAAACTCTTCGACTTCGAGCAGGAAAGGCTGGCCTATGTCCCTGAAAGCGTATCAGCAGGCGGTTAAGGTCACCGAAGACAACCGCGGCACCGAATTCCGGCTGTTCGCGGATGTCACGCGTGCGCTGATGGAGGCAGGGCCCCTGCCGCGCAGCGACCGCCGGGTGATTTCGGCCATCGACTGGAACCGCCAGATGTGGTCAACGCTGGCGCTTGATTGCGCCAATGGCGACAACAAGCTGGCGCAGGGCCTGCGTGCGCAGATCGTCTCGCTGTCGATCTGGGTTGCCAAATATTCAAGCCGCGTGATGCGCGAAAATGCACCTGTTGATCCGCTGATCGACATCAACCGTACGATCATGCAGGGCCTCGCCCAGCGCCAGACCGCTCAAGCGCCTGCTGCTGCGCGCTGACAGGCAAGGCAGAATGTTCCGGGCACCTTGTGCCCTGCGGCAGATATTGCCGTCCGGCCCCTGGCCGCACCACAGCAAATCTCTCCGATAAATCAATGAATTAGGGACAGGGCGCTGCCGCATCGCATGGCATGCGCCTTGAATTGCATGACGCTGGACCCGTCCCTCAACCCGGGTCTGGCGAGCAAAACGCTCGCATCCTCCAAACCAGAACGGGAACTTCACATGCTGAGCGTCAACACGAACATGGGGGCGATGATCGCCCTCCAGGCTTTGAACAAGACCAATCACGATATGGCGATGACCCAGAATCGCATCAACACCGGTCTCAACGTCGCGTCCGCCAAGGACGACGGCGCGACCTATGCGATTGCGCAGAACATGCGTGGGGAAGTGGCCAGCTTGCGTGCGGTCGATACCAGCATCGGCCGGGCGATCAGCGCGGTTGATACGGCCCTCGCCGCTGGCGAGGCCATTTCGGACCTCCTGATCGACATGAAGGAAAAGGCTCTCGCAGCCTCGGATGTGTCGCTTGATACAGCCAGCCGCGATGCGTTGAACGAAGACTTCGTGGCCCTGCGCGAGCAGATCGCCACGATTTACGCCAACGCGACCTTCAATGGCGTGAACCTGGTGGATGGCTCGGTGACCGACATCACGCCGCTGGCTTCGGCTGACGGCTCGTCGGTGATCACCGTCGGCGCCGAGGATCTTTCTCTCGGCGGTACGGTTCTGACCGTGGCAGCCACCCAGCAGATCGCGACCCAGACGGATGCGGCTTCAGCCCTGACGGATGTCGACGCCTCGCTGCAGAACGTCAACGAGGCGCTTGCGCGCCTTGGCACGGCGGCCAAGAAGCTGGAAGTTCACCAGAACTTCATCGGCAAGCTGTCGGACACGCTGCGCGGCGGCATCGGCAACCTGGTGGATGCCGATCTTGCGGTGGAAAGCGCGCGTTTGCAGTCCCTCCAGGTCAAGCAGCAGCTTGGCGTGCAGGCGCTGTCGATCGCGAACTCCGCGCCGCAGATCGTTCTGTCACTCTTCCGCTAAGCGGCGGAAGGAGGCAGAAGCCTCCACGGTGCTGGAAGTACTGGGGCGGAACCGGCAACGGTTCCGCCTTTTTCTTTACGTTGCATTCACCACGTCATTTCAATGGGTTGCGCAGGCTGAAACCGGAAAAATTTTCCGCAGCGGCAAATTTTGCCGGGCAGATTTTGCCGGTCCGGCAGATTCTGCCGGGCAGAATTGAACGAGCGGCATGGTTTGCCGGGAATGAATTTCCCTTGGGCCAATGCCTTCGATGGTGAACCGCGATTAAGACACGCATGGCACATGCGTTGCCTTTTGGGGAGCGGGGCAAAACGCCCTGCGGGCAAAACGCCCGGTGTTCAATTGAACATGTCAAACCAGAACGGAGTGCAAAATGCTGAGCGTGAACACCAATGTCGGCGCCATGGTTGCGCTGCAGTCCCTCAACAAGACCAATGATGAACTGGCGATGACCCAGAGCCGCATCAACAGCGGCATGGCGGTTTCGTCAGCCAAGGACAACGGCGCCGTCTTCGCCATTGCCCAGAACATGCGTGGCGACGTGGCCGGCCTTCGCGCCGTGTCGCAGAGCCTCGACCGCGCGGTGTCGGCCGTTGACACGGCGCTGGCCGCCGGTGAAGCGATTTCGGACCTCCTGATCGACATGAAGGAAAAGGCGCTGGCCGCTTCTGACGTGTCGCTGGATACCGCAAGCCGCGAAGCCCTGAATGAAGACTTCGTTGCCCTGCGCAACCAGATCGCCACGATCGCCTCCAACGCGTTCTTCAACGGCGTGAACCTGGTTGACGGCACCTCGACCTCGATCGCGGCGCTCGCCTCTGCGGACGGCGGTTCCTCGATCACGGTGACCGGTGAAGACCTGTCGCTCGGCGGNNCTGGGCACGTCTTCGAAGAAGCTCGAAGTGCACAACTCGTTCGTCGGCAAGCTGTCGGACACGTTGCGCGGCGGCATCGGCAACCTGGTGGATGCGGACATGGCGGTTGAAAGCGCCCGTTTGCAGGCCCTGCAGGTGAAGCAGCAGCTGGGCGTGCAGGCCCTCTCGATCGCCAACTCGGCGCCGAGCATCGTCCTTGGCCTCTTCCGCTAAGCGGCAGGAAGCTGAGAAGAGTTTTGTTGCGTAAGTTCGTGTTGCCTAAGTTCGTGTCGCGTTGACTTGTCTGTGCGTTGGTTGAGGGAGGCGGCGTCCGGTGCGTATCGCCGGCGCCGTCCCCTCCGCCGCCCCAAATTGCCTCGCGTAAGGAGCCGCGAGGAAGCGTGTCCGGTCAGTTTTGGTGAGTAGAGGTGTGTCATGTCAGGGTCGATCCAGAACGCAGTTCAGACCTCTCCCGTCTCGCCGATCGTGCAGACGCAGAACGAGATGTTGCGGCGTGACCCCGCCCCTGCTGCCGCAGCCCGCCCGGCCATTGCCCCGCCCGAAGGCCCGCCATCGGAAGCAGTTGCCGCGCTGGAGCGCACATTGCGTGCGCTGACCCCCAAACTGATGAACTCAGCAACCCGCCTTTCCATCGACAAGGATCAGGCGACGGGCGCTTTCATCTACCGCGCCATTGACCGCGAGACCGGCGACGTGGTGCATCAATATCCGGACGAAGACATGCTCGCCGTCATCCGCTTCATGCGGGAGTATGATGGCATGATGGTCGATCAGCGCGCCTGAACCTGCGCCCAAACCGGGCTCAATCGCAGGCTCGAGCCGGGCCGCCTTTCCTGCCGCCTGAAGCACCCCTTGCCGGGCAGAATCTGCCGGGCCCTGAACCCCCTCCAAAAAACAGATAACAATATCAACAGGTTACGATGCCAGAAACTGGCATCATGGTTGCTCATTCCTTTGCGGGCGGCTTTGGGCCGCACACGGAATTCTTGAACCGTCCGGGTCCGCCGGACCCGCATGAAGGAGCGATACGCCCATGACGATGTCAGTCAACACCAATGTCGGCGCCATGGTGGCCTTGCAGAACCTGAACGCCACCGGCCGCATGCTTGAGACGACACAGAACCGCATCAACACGGGTCTGGAAGTTGCCAGCGCCAAGGACAATGGCGCCGTCTATGCCATCGCGCAGAACATGCGCGGCGATATCGGCGCGCTGGATGCGGTCCAGAAAAGCGTCAACCGCGCCATGTCGATCTCGGATGTGGCCCTGGCCGCCGGTGAATCGATCTCGGACCTGCTGGTGGAAATGAAGGCAAAGGCGGTTGCCGCTGCCGACGGCTCGATTGACACCGCCAGCCGCGATGCCCTCAACGAAGACTTCCGCGCGCTGATGGGCCAGGTTCAGACCATCATCGACAATGCCGAGTTTGATGGCGCCAACCTGCTCGACGGCTCGCTGCCGGCTGGCATCGCTGTGCTGGCTGATGCCGACGCGCAGAATTCGATCACCGTGACTTCGGAATCGCTGAGCCTTGGCGGTTCAATCCTGACCATGGCCTCGACCCTGTCGCTGACCAGCCTCACGGCCTCGCAGAACGCCATTTCGGATGTGCAGACGAGCCTCACCAACATCAACGCGGCATTGGCCCGCATTGGTTCGGTGTCGAAGAAGCTCGAAACGCACCTGAACTTCGTCTCCAAGCTGGAAGACACGCTGCGTGCAGGCGTCGGCAATCTGGTTGACGCTGACCTTGCCGTTGAAAGCGCGAAACTGCAGTCCCTGCAGGTCAAGCAGCAGCTGGGTGTGCAGGCCCTCTCGATCGCCAACGCGGCGCCGCAGGTGATCCTGTCGCTCTTCCGCGGCTAACACATCTGAGCCTTCAGCCTCCCCTTTGATTAACTCCCGGATTCACACATCTCTCTTCCACCTCCTCCGCAACTTGTTGCGGGGGAGGTCGGATTTGAGTGAGCATTGCGAACTCAAATCCGGGTGGGGGCACTCATTTTCCGCCGCTCCCCCACCCGATCCGCAAGTGCGGATCGTGCCTCCCCCGCGAAGGCGGAGGAGGCGTTGGGTCGAATCTCAGGCCCCAAACACCCGCTTGAACACCGTATCCACGTGCCGGAAGTGATGCTCAAGATCGAACAGCGCCTCGATCTCCGCCAGTTTCAGGGCGCGCGTCACCTCGGCATCGGCCTTGAGGTTGTCGAGGAATGACGGCCCGGTCGTGCCGTTCTGCATATTGGTCCAGACCGGCATCGCATTGCGCTGCACAAGTCGATAACTGTCCTCACGACCCACACCCGCCTGCGTCAACGCCAGCAGCACGCGCTGCGAATGCACAAGGCCGCCCAGCAGGTCAAGATT
>DEIC01000117.1:7882-12759 GCA_002352285.1 Alphaproteobacteria bacterium UBA2784
CCCGTCAGGTTCTCGGTCAGGACCGGATTGCGCTTGTGCGGCATGGCGCTGGAGCCCTTCTGGCCCGCGCTGAAAAATTCCTCGGCCTCCAGCACTTCTGTGCGCTGCAAATGGCGGATTTCGGTGGCCAGCCGCTCGATGGACGAGGCGACGACCGCCAGATGTGCAAAGAACGCCGCGTGCCGGTCGCGCGGGATCACCTGGGTTGAGTGCGGCTCGATGGCAAGGCCCATTTTCGCGGCCACATGCGCTTCCACGCGCGGATCAACCTGCGCAAATGTGCCTACGGCACCCGAAATTGCACAGGTCGCAATTTCTGCACGCGCCGCCACAAGCCGTGCCCGCGCACGGACAAACTCGGCATAGAACCCTGCCAGCTTCAGACCGAACGTCACCGGCTCCGCGTGAATGCCGTGACTGCGCCCGATGGCGGGCGTGTATTTGTGCTCCATCGCTCGCTTCTTGATCGCGGCAAGCACGCGGTCAACGCCCGCGATCAGAAGATCGCTGGCGCGGGAAAGCTGCACGGCAAGGCATGTATCCAGCACGTCAGATGACGTCATGCCCTGATGCACAAAGCGCGCTTCCGGCCCCACAATCTCGGCCAGATGCGTCAGGAACGCGATGACGTCGTGCTTCACTTCGCGCTCGATGGCGTCAATGCGCGCCACATCAAAGACGGCGTCTTTCGCCTTCTCCCACACTTTGACGGCGGCTGCCTTCGGAATGACGCCAAGCTCTGCCAGCGCATCGGCCGCGTGCGCCTCAATCTCGAACCAGATCTTGAAACGCGTCTGGGGCTCCCAGATCGCAATCATCTGCGGACGTGCGTAGCGCGGGATCATTTTCCGGCAGCCTCCTCAAGGCTCTTTTCAAGAAGGCCCATGGCCTCGTCAATCAGCGTATCTGGCGCCGTAATCGGCACCAGAATGCGGATGCCGTTGCCATAAAGACCGCATGTCAGAAGGATAAGGCCGTTGGCCCGTGCACGCTCCACAAGGCGCTTGGTGGCGTCAGCATCGGGTGCACGGCTGACGCGATCTTTCACGATGTCAAAGGCTACCATCGCGCCCAGCCCGCGCACATCGTCGATGGGCAACAGGTCATTGCGCCGCTGCATCGCCGCCAGCCTGTCTTTCAGCTTTGCGCCCAGCTTCGTGCTCTTCTCCAGCACGTTTTCCTCGGCAATCAGGTCAAGCACGGCCAGACCGGCCGCACAGGCCAGCGGATTGCCGGCATAGGTGCCGCCAAGCCCGCCGGGTTCCGGCGCGTCCATCAACCGGGCAGGGCCGATGACCGCAGAGAGGGGCAGGCCGCCCGCAATCGACTTTGCTGTCGTGATGAGATCGGGCGTGATGCCCGAATGCTCAATGGCAAAGAGTTTTCCGGTGCGCGCAAAGCCAGACTGGATTTCGTCGGCAATCAGAAGAATGCCATGCCGGTCGCAGATCGCGCGCAGTTCCTTCAGAAAGCCGAACGGCGCCACGTAAAATCCGCCTTCGCCCTGCACAGGTTCCAGAATGATTGCGGCAACGCGCGCGGGCTCGATGTCGAATTTGAACAGCTGTTCCAGCGCCTCTAGCGCATGACCGGCGGTATGGCCATGGCTCTCAACCGGAAAGGGCAGGCGATAGACATCGCCGGGGAAGGGGCCAAAGCCCGTCTTGTAGGGAACAACTTTGCCGGTCAGCGCCATGCCCATGAAGGTGCGGCCATGGAACCCGCCTGAAAACGCAATCACGCCCGGGCGTTTGGTGGCAGCGCGCGCGATCTTGACGGCGTTCTCAACGGCTTCTGCGCCCGTGGTGAAGAAAATCGTCTTGGCGGGTTTTTCAACCGGCGCAATAGCATTCAGCCGCTCGGCCAGCGCGATATAGCTCTCATAGGCGTTCACCTGAAACGCTGTATGGATCGAGTGCTTCAGCGCGCCCTCAATCGCCGCAACGATTTTCGGATGGCGATGGCCGAAATTCTGCACGCCGATGCCGCCGACAAAGTCGATATAGCGTTTGCCTTCGACATCCCAGATTTCAGCGCCCTCGGCGCGCGCCGCAAAGACGGGATGGGCGGTGTTGACGCCGCGCGGCACTGCGTTCTGGCGGCGGCTCCACAATTCGGAATTACTAGTCATGGTTTTCCGGCTTCTTTGGCTTCAATGTCAGAGGCGCGCTTGAACGCAGGCCGTGCGCGGGCGCGATCAGCAAACTCGGTAAAGGCAGGGCGCTTGTCGATCATGCCGAAATTCATGCCGAACGACAGAAGCGAGGCAACGCCAAGGTCCGCCGATGTGAAGTCGCCGCCCAGCAGCCATTGGCCCGGCGTCATCGCCTTTTCAAGCACGCCAAACGCGCGGTCATAGTCGCCCCATCCCGCCGATGTCGGCATGGTGGGCGTGCCATTGCGCTTTTCCATCATCGCCGGTTCGCCGGCAACTTGCGGCCAGAACTGCCATTGCAGGAACCGGCCGCGCTTGGCGTCGTTCAGCGCCGGAGCAAGACGCCCGGATGCGTAGCGGTCCGCGAGATAAAGCAGAATGGCCGCCGTCTCGCCAAAGCCAACACCGCCATCGACCAGTGCGGGCACCTTTCCCATCGGATTGATGGCGAGATAGGCAGCATCAGGATGGCCCGGCGCGCGGATATTCTGCCGCACGATCTCATAGGGCGCGCCCGTCTCCTCCAGCATCCAGAGAGAGGTGAACGAGCGCGTCATCGGCGAGTGATAGAGTTTGATGGTCACGACGGCTTCCTATCGAATAATTCTGATTTCAACGCCCAAGTCGAGATTGGCCCAAATCTTGTCGGATGTGATGGCCGCAAGACCCGCCTCAAAAGCAAGTGCAAGGCATAGTCTGTCGCCGAGAGACAGGCCGAACTTCTTGGTGCGGATGTGGAGGTTCGCAGCCGCCATCGCCTGACTTTCGGTGACAGGAACAATCGTCATACCCAAATTCGCGAGCAATGCAGCCGCCGCATCCGTATCTGAATTCCGCAGTGCCACGATACTCATGGCTTCAGAGAAATTTGCGGCACCGATAAGGCTGTCGGCAATGACTTCCTCCACACGTTTTGCGCCCGGCTCTCCATAGAGCAGGGCAACAACTGCGGAGGCGTCAAGAACGGTCACTCCTCACCCCACATGCGACGGCGATTGCGCAGGAATTCGTCCACGACACCCGTTGGCATTTTGCCGCCATTGGCCTTGCGGATCGATTCCCGGAACCGCTCCAAAGCCTCCATTGCCTTCTTGGGAGGCTTCCTCGGCGTTTTTGGCCGACTGGCGGCCTTGAGCAGGATTTCTCGCACTTCTGCCTCTACGCTGCGGCCATTGATGGCCGCCTGCACGCGCAGGCGCGCATGCACCTTGTCGTCAAGCTTGCGGATCGTCAGTGTCGCCATGGAAACCTCCGTGTGACAGCAATGCTGTCATTGACAGCATACCGCGATGGACCTCACGCGCCAAGTCCGCCAAGGGCGATGTATTTCATCTCGATGAAGTCCTCGATCCCGTATTTCGAGCCCTCGCGGCCGATGCCGCTTTCCTTCATGCCGCCAAAGGGCGCGACTTCGGTGGAGATGATCCCCTCATTGATGCCGATGATCCCGTATTCCAGCCCCTCCGCCACGCGGAAAATGCGGCCCACATCGCGCGCATAGAAATAGGCGGCAAGGCCATATTCCGTGTCGTTCGCCATGCGGATCGCCTCCTCATCAGTCTTGAAGCGGAAAAGGGTGGCCACCGGCCCGAAGATTTCTTCGCGCGCAATTTCCATGTCGGAAGTGATGCCGGTCATCACGGTCGGCTCGAAGAAGGTAGAGCCCAGCGCATGGCGCTTGCCGCCTGTCGAAATTTTCGCGCCCTGCTTCAGCGCATCGCCCACCAGCTGCTCAACCTTTTCAACAGCCGCTTCATTGATGAGCGGACCTTGCACCACGCCATCCTGCATGCCGTCGCCTACTTTCATGGCGGCGGCAGCGGCAGAAAGGCGGCGGGCGAATTCGTCGTGCACGTTGTCCTGCACCAGGATGCGGTTTGCGCAGACGCAGGTCTGGCCCATGTTGCGGAACTTGGAGGCCATCGCGCCAACGACGGCGGCATCAAGATCGGCATCGTCAAAGACGATGAAGGGCGCATTGCCGCCCAGCTCCAGCGAAACCTTTTTGACGGTGGACGCGCACTGCGCCATCAAAAGTTTGCCGATGGCGGTTGATCCGGTGAACGAGAACTTGCGCACTTTCGGATTGCCGGTCAGCTCCTTGCCCACGCGCGATGCGTGCTTGGACGTGACGACGTTGAACACGCCTTTCGGAATGCCCGCGCGATGTGCAAGTTCCGCCAGCGCCAGCGCCGACAGCGGCGTCTCTGCCGCGGGCTTGACGATGATGGGGCAGCCGGCGGCCAGCGCCGGGGCGGCTTTGCGCGTAATCATCGCGTTGGGAAAATTCCACGGCGTGATCGCGGCAACCACGCCAATCGGCTCTTTCATCACCAGGATGCGGCGGCCCGGCGCGTTGTGCGGGATCATGTCGCCATAGATGCGCTTGCCCTCTTCAGCAAACCACTCAACGAAGGAGGCGCCATAGGCCACCTCGCCGCGCGACTCCGCCAGCGGCTTGCCCTGTTCGGCGGTCATGATGCGCGCAAGGTCTTCCTGATTGGCCATCTGAAGCTCATACCAGCGGCGCATGATCGCCGCGCGCTCCTTGGCGGTTTTCTTGCGCCAGGCTCCCCATGCGGCCTCGGCGGCATCGATGGCGGCGCGCGTATCGTCCTCCAGAAAATCGGGAAGCTCAGCCAGCACGCTGCCATCAACCGGATTTGTGACCTTGAATGTGCCGCCCGCCTTTGCGCCCACAAAGGCGCCATCGACATAGGCC
>DEIC01000060.1 GCA_002352285.1 Alphaproteobacteria bacterium UBA2784
CTGGGCAAGCTCTCGGGCCGCCATGCGTTCCGGGAGAAGCTGGCGGCTCTGGGCTATGACCTCGGCCCCAACGCACTGGAAGACGCCTTCAAGAGATTCAAGGACTTAGCGGACAAGAAGAAGCATGTCTTTGACGAGGACATCGCGGCCCTTGTTGACGATTACATGTCGGCGGGTGGTGACCGCATCCAGCTTGTGGGCCTGCGCATCGCGGCTGGCATGTCAGGCCCGCAAACCGCGGATTTGACGCTTTCGATTGACGGCGAGACGCGCTACATCACCGCCAGCGGCGATGGTCCGGTCGATGCCACGTTCAATGCCATCAAGGCGTTGGTTCCGCATGAAGCGAAGCTTGTCCTCTATCAGGTTCACGCCGTGACAGAGGGAGCCGACGCCCAGGCGGAAGTGAGTGTCAGGCTGGAAGAGAACGGAAAAACCGTAACCGGTCGGGGGGCCGATACGGATACGCTGGTGGCTTCTGCCAGAGCTTATGTGCATGCACTGAACAAGCTCATGGTGAAGCGGACCAAAGCGTTGCCCGAGGCGTTGAACGCTTCGGGTTAAACCCCGTTTACCGTAATTGCGCCGCAACTGCGCGGCAGCCTGCCGGGGCTGCCGTGCTTTGCATTTTCCGGCTCCGCGGCGCGGCGCTTGCAACGCGCATGAACGGACTTTCAATTGCGGCACTCTTAGAGTGGCGGAATTCCGCCGCCTCCGTTTTGGGCGTGTCATTTAGGGTCAGTGGCAAAGATGCTTGGTGGTCTGCTTGGAATGCTCTCGGCCGATATGGCCATCGACCTCGGGACCGCCAACACGCTGGTCTATGTGAAGGGCAGGGGCATCGTTTTGAACGAGCCTTCGGTCGTTGCGATCATCTCGCGCGGCGGCAAGAAGCAGGTGCTCGCCGTTGGCAATGACGCCAAGATGATGCTGGGCCGCACGCCGGGCCATATCGAGGCGATCCGCCCGATGCGCGACGGCGTGATCGCCGACTTTGAAGTTGCTGAAGAGATGATCAAGCACTTCATCCGCAAGGTGCATAACCGGCGCACCTTCGCCAATCCGATGATTATCGTGTGCGTGCCGTCGGGCTCGACCGCAGTTGAACGCCGCGCCATCCAGGAATCCGCGCTGTCAGCCGGCGCGCGCCGCGTCTATCTGATCGAAGAGCCGATGGCGGCTGCGATTGGTGCGGGCCTTCCGGTCACGGAGCCGACCGGCTCCATGGTGGTTGATATTGGCGGTGGCACCACGGAAGTGGCCGTCCTCTCGCTGGGCGGCATCGTCTATTCGCGCTCGGTGCGCGTCGGCGGTGACAAGATGGACGANNGCCGAGCGCATCAAGAAGGAAGTGGGTTCGGCGGCGCCGCCTGCCGACGGCACTGGTCTTGCCATCGAAATCAAGGGGCGCGACCTGCTGAATGGCGTGCCCAAGGAAATCACGATCAACCAGAAGCAGATCGCCGAAAGCCTTTCGGAGCCTGTGGGCGCGATTGTCGAGGCGGTGAAGGTGGCGCTGGAAGCAACGCCGCCTGAACTTGCCGCCGACATCGTGGACAAGGGCATTGTGCTGACCGGCGGCGGCTCGCTTCTGACCAATCTTGATCTGGTGCTGCGCGAGGCGACCGGCCTTCCCGTCATCATCGCGGATGAACCGCTTTCGTGTGTGGCGATGGGCACGGGCCGTGCGCTTGAGCACTTCAAGATCATGAAGAACATCCTTTCGACGGCCTATTGAGGCGCATTCACGCAAACCCGTTCCCCATCGGGAGTTGGATGATCCATGAATGACCGGCGGCGCCGCGGCGGAGGTTTCAGGGCTCCTGTGGAGCTGCTGTCGCACCGTGTCGCGCTGGTGCTTCTGTCGCTGGTCGCAGCCGGATTCCTGCTCCTGGGCCGTGCCGACAGCGCGCTCTTCGAGGGCGTGCGCAAATGGTTCTCGGATACGAGTGCGCCGGTTCTGGAAGCGCTGGCGACACCGCTGCGCTGGGCCGAAGAGCAGGTGAATGCGTTCACCGACATCTTTACTGTGTACGAGGAAAACGAACGGCTGCGCGAAGAGAATGCACGGCTGCTCGAGTGGAAGAATGCAGCGCTGGAGATGGAGGCGCGCATCAAGCGCTATGAAGCGCTGCTCAACATGCAGATTGCACCGGAGTCGAGCTTTGTGACGGCTGAAGTCATCGGTGATACGCGCGGGCCCTTTGTGCGGGCGCTGATCGTCAATGCGGGCATCACGGATGGCGTCACCAAGGGACAGGCCGTGATCGACGCCAACGGGCTGATCGGGCGCGTGGTCGAGGCCGGCAATTCATCGTCGCGCGTGCTGCTTCTGACCGATCTTTCCAGCCGCATTCCCGTGGTGATCGAGCCCTATGGCGTGCGCGCCATTCTGGCGGGCGACAACAGCGAATACCCGCGCATCGAGTTCCTGCCGCCGGGCGTGACGCTCTCAACCGGTGACCGGATCGTGACATCGGGTGATGGCGGCGTGTTCCCGCCGGGCATTGCGGTGGGCGTCGCGTCGGTGGGTGATGATCCGGGCGATGTGCGCGTCATCATGTATTCAACGGGTGCGAATGCGCAGCTGGTGCGCATCATCGACTATAATTTCCCGACGGGTGTTGATGCGCCCGCTCTTGTCAGCAATGAAGCGGGGGAAGCTGTTCTGAACCCGCAGCCTGCGAATTGAGGGCGCGCCCATGTCGCCCGTCGCCACACGCCTTGGCCGGTTTGCCTCCATCGCCATTCCGTTCCTGTCGGGGCTTGTCTGCGTGCTGATCGGGGCCGTGCCGTTCAGCGTGTCGAACGGATTTCTGGTCACGCCGCTTTTCCCGCTGATGGCGGTTTTCTACTGGTCGATCGTGCGGCCTGACCTGATGGGGCCGACGCCGGTTTTCATCATCGGCCTCTTGCAGGACATCTTCACCGCAGGCCCCCCCGGTTTCTGGGCCTTCATTTTCCTTGCGGCCTATGCGTTCAGCGTGTCGCAGCGCATCCTGTTCACGGGCCGTTTCGCGCTTGGCCCCTGGCTGGGCTTTGCCATGACGGCGCTGATGGCCGTGTTCCTGGCCTGGGTGATTGCCAGCATTTTCCATGACGGGCCGGTGGCGCCGCTGCCGTTCTTTGTGCAGTTCGTCGCCTCGGTCACATTCTATCCATTGTTCATGCGTATCTTCGCGTTTGCCGGCCGCGGGCTGGCGCGGGGAGTGTGAGCCATGCCAATTCTGGGTGACGGCCACGATACCTTGAGGGCAAAGACCTTCACCCGCCGCAGCCTTGTCATGGGTGGCGGTGTGGTGACGCTTTTTGCCGCGCTGACGGGCCGCATCTATCACCTTCAGGTTGTCGAGCGTGAGCGCTATGCCATGCTGGCGGAGGACAACCGCGTCAACGTGCAGCTGCTGCCACCCTTGCGCGGCCGCATCTTTGACCGCTTTGGCGTTGAGCTTGCCTCCAACCGCCAGAATTATCGCGCGGTGCTGATCCCCGAAAAGGCGGAGTCGGTTGAGCGCGCGCTTGATGCGCTGGCTGCCTACATTCCGATCAGTGACAATCAGCGCCAGAAGGCGTTGCGCGAGGCGCGCCGCAACAAGCCGTTCACGCCGATCACGGTCGCTGAAAACCTGACCTGGGAGCAATTCGCCTCGCTCAACCTCAACATTCCCGACCTTTCGGGCGTTGAGCCGGATGTGGGCGACACGCGCCATTATCCGTTCGGGCCGCAATTGAGCCATGTGCTTGGCTATGTCGCGGCCGTCTCGGAACGTGACCTTGAGAATACCGATGACGACGACCCGCTGCTGCGCATTCCGGGCTTCAGGATCGGCAAGCAGGGCGTAGAGCGCGCGGTTGACAGGGATCTGCGCGGCAAGGCCGGTGTGCGGCAGATCGAAGTGAATGCCTATGGCCGCGTCATCCGCGAGCTGTCGCGTGACACCGGCACACCCGGTGAAGACGTAGTGCTGACGCTGGACATGGAAATCCAGAAGTTCACGCAGGCGCGCGTGGCGGATCAAAGCGCCAGCGTCGTCGTGATGGACATCCATAATGGCGACATCATCGCGCTTGTCTCCAATCCCGGCTTTGACCCGAATGATTTCAATGTCGGCATCTCGCATGCGCGCTGGAAAGAACTGACGGAAGACCCCCTGAAGCCGCTCATCAACAAGGCGCTGACCGGGCAGTATCCGCCGGGCTCCACCTTCAAGATGCTGACGGCGATTGCCGCCATTGAGGCGGGCGTCATTCCGCCTGAAAGCACGGTTCATTGCAGCGGGCGCATGTCGCTGGGCAGCCATGACTTCCACTGCTGGAAGCGCGGCGGCCATGGCTCGGTCAACATGATCGGGGCGCTGAAATATTCCTGTGACATCTATTTCTACGAGGTCGCGCGTCGCTGCGGTGTGGACAAGATTTCGGAAGTTGCCCACCGATTTGGCCTTGGCGAGACATTCGGCTTTGAGGTGCCGGGCGAGAAGCGCGGCAACGTGCCAAGCCAGGCATGGAAACTCGCAACGACGGGCGAGCCGTGGCAGCAGGGTGAAACGCTGATTACCGGCATCGGGCAGGGCTATCTTCTGGCCACGCCGCTGCAGCTTGCCGTGATGACCGCACGCATTGCCAATGGCGGACGGGCCGTCGTGCCGCACATTCTGCGTTCCGTCGGTGCGACGTCCTATGCCAAGCCGGTGCCGCCTTCCATCGGCATTCCCGATGTTGCGCTGGACCTTGCGCGTCAGGGCATGAATGCCGTGAGCAACGAGCCGGGCGGAACAGCCTATGGCTCGCGTATCGTGAGCGACACTTTGGCGCTGGCGGGCAAGACCGGCACGGCGCAGGTACGCCGCATCACCCGTGAAGAACGCGCCACTGGCGTCATCCATAACGACAATTTGCCGTGGCATCTGCGCGATCATGCACTCTTCGTGGCGTTCGCGCCCGTTGATGTGCCACGCTATGCGATCTCGGTGATTGTGGAGCATGGCGGTTCCGGCTCAAAGGCGGCGGCGCCGGTCGCGCGCGATGTCATGCAGCTGACGCTGGAGCGCGACCCCTCGCGCCGCGCTGCGATGGGGCCGAGCGCGGGCATTGCCGGAAAGCGGGAGGGCTAGGGCATGCTTGATACCTATGGCTCTACCCGCGAGTTGCGCTTTCTCGACAAGCTCAAGGACTTCAACTGGCTTCTGATTGCGCTGATTGCAGCCATCGCCTCCATCGGCTTTGCCATGCTCTATTCGGTGGCGGGCGGCACGTTTGAGCCGCGCGCCTCGCGCCAGATGATCCTTTTCGGCATTGGACTCTGCGCCCTGATTGTGGTGGCGCTGGTCGATCTCAGGGTGTGGATGCGGCTTGCCTATCCGGCCTATGCGGCGTCGCTGCTGCTGCTGGTGGTGGTGGAGCTGTTCGGCAAGATCGGCATGGGCGCCGAGCGCTGGGTTGACCTGTACGTCTTCCAGCTGCAGCCGTCGGAGCTGATGAAGATCACGCTGATCCTGGCCATGGCGCGCTATCTGCACTCGCTGACGCTGGATGAGGTGTCACGGCCGCTGACGCTGATCCCGCCGCTGGCGATGATCGGTTTGCCGGTCATTCTGGTTCTGATGCAGCCCAATCTGGGCACGGCCACCATTCTGGGGGCGGTGGGGGCCTCGCTCCTCTTTGTCGCGGGGCTTTCGTGGAAGTGGATCCTGCCTGCTGTTGGCGCGGTCGCTGCCGCCATTCCGGTCGGCTGGCAGTTCCTTTTGCCGTACCAGAAAGAGCGCGTTTACACGTTCCTTGATCCGGAACGTGATCCGCTGGGTGCGGGTTACAACATTCTGCAGTCAAAGATCGCCATCGGGTCGGGCGGCGTGTTCGGCAAGGGCTACATGCTGGGATCGCAATCGCAGCTGAACTTCCTGCCGGAAAAGCACACCGACTTCATTTTCACCACGCTGGGCGAGGAGTTTGGCCTGTTGGGGGCGGTTACGCTCCTCCTCCTCTATCTCGCGGTTCTGACCATCGGCATGATGATCGCCTATTCCAGCCGCAGCCATTTCGGCCGGCTGCTGGCGTTCGGCATCTGCGTCAATTTCGTTCTCTACATCCTCATCAACGTATCGATGGTGATGGGCGTGATCCCGGTGGTGGGGATTCCGCTGCCGCTTGTCTCTTATGGCGGCACGGCGATGCTGACCGTGCTCTTCGGCTTTGGCCTTTTGATGTGCGTACACCTCCACCGCAACGTGGATGTGCCGCGCCATTCCGGCGCCTTCTGGTAGGCGTCACTGATAAATAAACATCGGCACCTTGGCATGGGCCAGCAGGCGCGACGTGCATGAGCCAAGGATCGTCTCGCGCCAGCCGCGATGGCCATAGGCACCCATGACCAGAAGATCTGCGCCCGTGACCGACGTGCGCGTCAGGATCTCGTCTGACGGATCGCCGCCGGAAATGACGGGGTGCGCCGTCACTGACAGGCCATGGAGATGAAGATAGGCCTGCGCAGATTTAAGCGTCTTTTCGGCGTGGCCGGCCTCTGGATGCACGCTGACGAGGTGAAGCTGCAGCCCCTCGGCCAGACCCATCAGCACAAACAGCTGGAGTGCATGCGACGCCTGATTTGATCCGTCATAGGCGATCAAGGCGCGCTTGGGCAGATGCGCGCCCTCGGTCGTCACGAAGAGCGGGCGGGGCAGGCCCTTGAGGATGCGGCCCACCGCCCTGGCAGGCGTGCCATCACCCGAGTCGCCATGAAAATCGGTATCTCGGCCAATGACGATGGCATCGTGGGCGATTGCCGCCGCGCGCACCTCTTCAACCGGCTGTCCTTCGATCAGGATCACGCTGCCGGTGACGTGGGCGGTGCTGCAGGCGGTAAGAAACTCCTTGCGCTCGGCTTCGGCCTTTTCGTGGGCGCGCTGGAGGCGCACCTGATCGGCGTGATGCTTGTAATAGCCCGCACCCATGGGCGTGGGTTCGGAGCGCGTGAGCCAGTTGATATCGAGCACGTTGATGCCCGTCAGCCGCGCCTTGTGCTGGCCCGCCAGCGCCAGCGCAAAGTTCAGCGCCGACTGGCTGGAGGGGGTGTCATCCAGGGCGACAAGCAGGCTTTTCAGATTGGCCATGGGAGGCTCCGTCTCGATGGCAACTCAGGGTCTGATCCCGGCTATCACACCATGGCCGATGCGGGAATGCCTGATCTGCCTCAAGGGGTTGAGAGGCGGGACTTCGGGCAGAAATCCACGCGTGGCGCGCGTCAAAAGGCGGCTGGGAGGCGGTTTCCAGCCTTGTGCGGGCGGCTTTGCCTTGCTATAGCGCCCCCTCTTTGGCGGCCCCCTTTGCGCTTTCGGGCGCGATATGGCCTTGCCGGGCGGGTGATTAGCTCAGTTGGTAGAGCAGCTGACTCTTAATCAGCGGGT
>DEIC01000113.1:0-8530 GCA_002352285.1 Alphaproteobacteria bacterium UBA2784
ATCCGCGAGAATTTCGGCTTTGCGGGCGTGCCGGTGCGCATCCATCTGCGCAACACCGATAATCCGTATGCGGAAAAAGAGCGCGATTAGGCAGCAGCGGACGGCGTCGCAAATTTGAGCCGCGCCCCATTCGCCGCCCTGTCATCCGCCAGATGATCGCAGATGTGGGCGGCAACGAGGGCCGGGTCCGTCTGCACCATCGGGTCTTCACCGGGCATGGCAGCGCCCCGCATCGCCGTGCGCGTGCGGCCGGGATCATAGAGGCTGACGCGCACAGTCGTGCTTGCGCATTCCTGCGCATAGCAGGTGACCATCGCTTCCAGCGCCGCCTTCGAGGCGGCATAGGCGCCCCAATAGGCGCGCGGTGACACGGCAGCGCCCGACGACACAAACACGGCGCGCGCCGAGGGCGACAGCCTGAGATTGGGGTCCATGGAGCGGATGAGGCGATAATTCGCCGCAACATTCACATCCATCACTTCGGCAAAGACTTTGGGATCAAGATGGGCAACAGGCGTGAGCGTGCCGAGCACACCCGCATTGCCGACCAGAAGATCCAGCCGCCCCCAGCGTTCGTTGATCGCCTGACCCAGCCGGTCGATGGCGGGATGATCGCGCAGATCAAACGGCGCCAGCGTCGGCGCCTCGCCGCCCGCAGCCCGGATTTCGTCGTCAAGTTTCTCCAGCCCGCCAACCGTACGGCCGCAGGCGATCACATGCGCGCCACGCCGCGCCAGTTCCAGCGCCACGCTGTGGCCGATGCCGCGCGACGCACCCGTGACAAGCGCTACCTTGCCCGCAAACGGGCGCGAAGCAGGAGCAGACATAAGATCAAACCGTTTCGGAGAGGAGAGAGAGCTGGCCGAACGTCGTGCCACCATTCATGTCGGTCAGTTCGGTCGGATACTCGCCGGTAAAGCACGCATCGCAGAATTGCGGCGCGGCATTGTTGCGGCCGGAGGCTTCGCCCGCTGCACGGTAAAGCCCGTTGATGGAGATGAAGGCGAGCGAATCCACTTTGATGAAGGCCCGCATCTGCTCAAGCGTCATCTGGGCTGCAAGCAAATGCTTCTTGTCGGGCGTATCGACGCCATAGAAGCACGAGCTTTTGAACGGCGGAGCCGCGATGCGCATATGCACCTCGCGCGCGCCGGCATCGCGCAGCATCTGCACGATCTTGACCGAGGTTGTGCCGCGCACGATGGAGTCATCCACCAGCACCACGCGCTTGCCGGAAAGCACGCCGCGATTGGCGTTATGCTTCAGCTTCACGCCCAGATGGCGGATGTGGTCGCTGGGTTCAATAAAGGTGCGGCCCACATAGTGGTTGCGGATGATGCCGTAATCAAAGGGCAGGCCGGATTCTTCTGCATAGCCAAGTGCGGCGGGCACGCCGGAATCCGGCACCGGCACCACGATGTCGGCGGCAATGGATGCCTCCCGCGCCAGTTCGCGGCCGATATTCTTGCGCACCTCATAGACGCTCTTGCCCTCAATCGAACTGTCGGGCCGGGCGAAATAGACATACTCGAAAACGCAGAAACGCTTGGCCACAGGGGCGAACGGCTTGACGGACTCAATGCCGTCTTCGGTGATGACCACCATTTCGCCCGCTTCGATCTCGCGCACGAACTGCGCGCCGATGATGTCGAGCGCAACGGTTTCTGATGTCAGCACATAGGCGTCATCCAGCCGCCCCAGGATCAGCGGGCGCACGCCGAGAGGATCGCGCACGCCGATCAGTTTTTTCTGGGTGACGGCAACCAGAGAATAGGCGCCCTCCACCTGATGCAGCGCATCGGTCAGGCGCGCCACGATGTTGTTCTTGTTGCTGTGCGCCACCAGATGGACGATGCACTCGGTGTCGGACGTCGAATGGAAAATGGCGCCGCGCCGCGTCAGTTGCTTGCGCAGCGTTTTCGCGTTGGTCAGATTGCCGTTATGGGCGATGGCAATGCCGCCCTCGGCCAGATCGGCAAAAAAGGGCTGGACGTTGCGCTTGGAAGAGCCGCCAGCCGTTGAATAGCGGACATGACCGATGGCGGCGCGCCCATGCAGTTCCTTCATTGCGCGGCCATCGCCGCTGAAGCTGTCGCCGACAAGCCCGCGATGACGCTCGGATGTGAAAATGCCGGTCGCGGCATCATAGGCAACGATGCCGGCCCCCTCCTGCCCGCGATGCTGAAGGGCATGAAGCCCCAGCGCCGTGAACGCAGCTGCATCAGCGTGGCCGAACACGCCGAACACACCGCATTCTTCATGCAGCTTGTCGTCATCAAACGGATGCGCTGGAAGAAGATCGGGCGGCGTTTCGTCGGTCATGGGTCTTGTCCGTCTTCAGGTTCTTCCGCGCCTTCCGTCGTGGAGCGGATCAGCTGATCCATCCCTTCGGTTTCGCCCTCGGTATAGGTCTTTTCTTCGCCGGTCGAGGTATCGCTTGCCGCACCATCACCTGTGCGGGCTGGCGGCCGGTCGGCAGTGCTGGTGGCGGGCCGGTCATCACGCGCGGTTGCCTCGTCCGTAAGGCCGGGCACGATCGACTGGATCACCTGCGCTGTTGCTTCAACGAGATCACGCAAGCGCGCTTCGGCCAGCCATTCCGGCTCGTCGCGCTTTGAAACCATGCCGGTGAAAACGATGTAGCCGATGGCCACAATCACAAGGCCGCGCGCGACGCCGAACACAAAGCCCAGCGCATGGTCCAGAGGCCCCAGAGGTGAGCGGCCAATGCCTTTGGAAAGACCGTTGGAGAAGAAAGAGAGCGGGATCACGACCGCCAGGAAAATGCCGCCATAGGTCACGACCTGCGCCAGCCACATGGGCGTGACACTTTCGGCAATGGCAGGGGCAAACAGCGGGCCAAGGCTGAGCGACGCAAACGCCGCAGCGATGAAGGCGGCTACATCCAGCGTCTCGCGCACAATGCCGCGCCACGCCGCGAACATGCCCGAGATCAGGAGCACGCCCAGAATGATCCAATCGGCGATGTTCAAAGGCACATACATGGGAACCGCGATTCTCCTGCCCCTACGCCGCAGGCAGCATTTAGCCCTCGCGGATCAGGTCTACAAGTCCGCTTAGCGTGTCAACGGTAGCAACCTCGATCCCGTCCAGCCGCGCGCCGGGCGGGGCGATGGCCCGCTTGAACCCCAGCTTGGCGGCTTCCTTCAGCCGCGCCTCTGGCTGGCCGACGGGGCGAATGGCGCCCGAAAGGCTGACTTCCCCGAAAATCACGCAATCCTCTGGCAATTTGCGCCCCAAAACCGACGAAACAAGGGCGGCCGCGGCGGCAAGGTCTGCCCCCGGCTCGCTGATCCTCAAGCCACCGGCGACTGAGAGGTAAATGTCCTGCCCGGATATCTGCATGCCGCAGCGGGCTTCCAGAACCGCCAGCACCATCGACAGGCGCGCCGAATCCCACCCCACCACCGCCCGGCGCGGCGTGCCGTAGGAGGTGGGAGCGGCCAGCGCCTGAAACTCGACCAGCAGGGGCCGCGTGCCCTCGATCCCGGCAAAGACGGCAGCGCCGCTCGCCCATTGATCGCGCGCCGTCAGGAACAGGGCAGAGGGATTGCTCACTTCCGACAAGCCCTTGTCGGTCATCTCGAAGACGCCGATCTCATCCGTCGGGCCAAAGCGGTTCTTGACCGCACGCAGGATGCGGAACTGATGCCCGCGCTCACCCTCGAAATAGAGCACGGTATCGACCATGTGCTCGACCACGCGGGGGCCCGCGATCTGGCCATCCTTGGTCACATGGCCGACGAGCAGCAGCACCGTGCCCGTGCGCTTGGCAAGGCGAACCAGATCGTGCGCGACGGCGCGCACCTGACTGACGGTGCCGGGTGCCGCCTCCAGCGCGTCTGACCACATGGTCTGGATTGAATCGATGACCGCGATGTCCGGCGCGGGCTTTGCCTCCATCGTTGCCAGCACATCTTTCAGGCTCGTCTCGGTGACAAGCGCCACCGGCGCCGTTTCCAGCGACAGGCGTCGCGCCCGCAAGCGGATTTGGGCCGCCGCCTCTTCACCGCTTACATAGAGCGTGCGCGCGCCGCTTTTCGCCAGCGCCGCCATCACCTGCAACAGAAGCGTCGATTTGCCGATGCCCGGATCACCACCCACCAGAATGGCCGAGCCCGGCACAAGGCCGCCGCCGCACACGCGGTCGAATTCGCCAATGCCGGAAAGGCGGCGCGGCGGCTCGGCCTCAACTGCCGCCAGCGATCCCGTTTCAAGTTTACGGCCGCGGCCTGCACTTTTGGGTGCGCCGGATGAGGCGCTACCGGCCTCTTCGCTGATTGAATTCCACGCGCCGCACGATTCACACCGCCCCGCCCACTTGCCCGTGACTGCGCCACAGGCCTGGCAGACAAAGCGGTTCTGTTCGCGCGCCATCAGCTCATGCCCTCAAGACATCCATCTGGATGGGGCCATGCGCGCTGCCATGGATGAATTGCTCGACAATCGCATTGCCGCTGGAATCGATATCTTTGGCCGCGCCTTCCCAGATGATCTTGCCTTTGTGGATCATGGCAATGCGATCAGCGATCTTGCGTGCACTGGCCATGTCATGGGTGATGGAAACGGCGGTCGCGCCCATGCGCTTGACCGTTGCAACGATCAGATCGTTGATGACATCCGCCATGATCGGATCAAGGCCGGTCGTCGGTTCGTCAAAGAAGATGATCTCGGGGTCAGCGGCAATCGCGCGCGCAAGACCCACACGCTTCTGCATGCCGCCCGAAAGTTCGGCGGGCGACAATTCGCCGATCTGCGCATTAAGACCGACCTGCGCCAGCTTGGTCATGGCGATGTCGCGCGCCTTCGCCCGCTTCATGCCGCGTCCCTGAATGAGACCGAAGGCGACATTCTCCCAGACCTTGAGACTGTCGAACAGCGCCGCACCCTGAAACAGCATGCCGAACTTGCGGTTCACGCGCTCGCGTTCAGATGTGGAAAGCCGCGTGACCTCATGGCCGTCGATGCGGATGCTGCCGCTGTCTGGCCGGATAAGGCCAAGGATGCATTTCAGCGTCACTGACTTGCCGGTGCCCGAGCCGCCAATGATGACAAGGCTCTCGCCCGCCTTCACGTTGAAGTTGACGCCATCCAGCACGGTCTTCGGGCCAAACGCCTTGGCGAGATTTTCAACCGCGATTTTGGGAGCTTGCCTGGCCATGGCTCACCGGAAGAAAAGGGTGGTCATGACGAAATTGGCGGCAAGGATCAGGATCGAGGCCGTCACCACAGCATTAGTGGTCGCCGTACCCACACCCTGCGCGCCGCCGCGCGAATGAAATCCGTGATAGCAACCCATCAGCGCGATGATGAAACCGAACACAGCCGCCTTCACAAGACCTGACACCACGTCATTGGTGCGCAGGAAGTCGTATGTGTTCTGGAGATAGACCGCGCCGTTGAAATCAAGCTCGGTCACGGCCACGAGATAGCCGCCAAAGATGCCGATAATGTCCGCGACCAGAACCAGCACCGGCATGGTCAGGATCGCCGCCACCAGACGCGGCGCGATCAGATATTTGAACGGATTGGTTGAAAGGGTTGAGAGCGCGTCGATCTGTTCAGTGACGCGCATCGTGCCGATCTCGGCGGCAATTGCAGCCGCCACCCGCCCCGCCACCATCAGGCTGGCGATCACAGGCCCCAGTTCGCGCGTAATGCCCAACACCACGATGCGCGGCACAATCGCCTCTGCGCCCACGCGGTCGCCGCCAATGAAAATCTGCAAGGCGAGTGCGCCGCCAGTAAAGAACGCCGTCAACCCGACGACCGGCAGCGAGTAATAGCCGATGCGCATGATCTGCGCCAAATGCAGGCGCAGGAAGAAAGGCGGCGTGAAACTGTGCCAGATGGCGCGGCCCGCAAACTGCGCCGCGCGACCCGTCTGCGCGAGGAAGCCCAGAAATGCGCGCCCCACCAGCGCCAGCGGATTATTCATGGCGCGTCTCCGCCATGCCAGGCGCGCTGATAGCGCCAGCCCAGCCGGTTCAGAATCTCATAGGGCGGCGTTCCGGCGGCCGCCGCCATGTCATCAACCGTGTACTGATGATTGAGCAGTTCAACCGTATCGCCCACGGCGCAGGAAGGAACATCGGTCACATCAAGCGTAATCAGGTCCATCGACACGCGGCCCGCATAAGCCACGCGCGCGCCCGAAACAAATGCCTCGCCCTTGTTGGAAAGCGCGCGCGGCACGCCATCGGCATAGCCAATCGCAATCGTGGCAATGCGCGTCGGCCGCTGGGCCGTAAACGTGCCGCCGTATCCAACGGTTTCGCCCGGCTTGATGTCGCGTAATTGCAGAATGGGCGCAGAAAGCCGCAATACCGGCTCAAACGGGTTGGGCGCACCAGAAAGCGGATTGCCGCCATAAAGCCCGACACCCGGCCGCGTGACATCAAGATGAAAGCGGGGGGCAAGTGTTGCGCCCGCCGATGCTGACAGGCTGAGACGGACGCTTGGCAGCCGCGCGGCCTGCGAAAGAAAGCGTGCCAGCTGCGCCTCGTTCATCGGATGCGCCTGCTCATCGGCACAGGCAAGGTGACTCATGAAGAGATCAAGCTTGAGCGCAGAAATCTCTCCGGCCGCCATGGCCGCCTCAAACTCGGCCTGCGGCATGCCGGTGCGGTTGATGCCGGTATCAAGCTGCAAGGCGCAAGGGCGATCCTTGGCGACCGTCAGCCATTCGCGCAACTGCGCGCGTGAATTGATGACGGGGCGCGCACCAGCGAGAGCCACATCGCGCGCCGCGCCCGCAGGCAGACCGTTGAGGAGATAGAGCGGCGCACCCTGCGCCACATCTTTCAGCGCCTCGGCTTCGGCCAGCGTGGCGGTGAAAAAGGCCCGTGCGCCATCGCGGGTAAGCGTGCGCACGACCTCGCGCGCACCGATGCCATAGGCATTCGCCTTGACCACCGGCCACGGCTCTGCATCGGGCGCAAGCGCGCGCACGCGGCGGAAATTCCGCCGCACGGCTTCAAGGTCAATGTCGAGGCGGGGCCCGACCGGCCCCTGCTTCGTCATCTGGAGCACCGCAGTCTGGGCCGGTTCGCTGAGCATGGGGCGCTATGAATAGCTTTCCGGCCGGTCTTTGTCTTCCACGAGATTGTCAAAACGCGTTAATTCAGCCTGGAAGGCAAGTTTGACCGTGCCGCCCGGGCCATGGCGGTGCTTTTCAATCAGAACTTCGCCCGTGCCGTGCACGCGCTCCATCTTTTCCTGCCACTTGGCGAGTTCCTTGGGATCATCGGACGGCGCCTTGGTCTGCAGGTAATATTCTTCACGGTAAACGAACATCACCACGTCGGCGTCCTGCTCGATCGAGCCGCTTTCGCGCAGGTCCGACAGGTTGGGACGCTTGTCATCGCGCGCATCAACACCGCGATTCAGCTGCGAAAGGGCAACGACCGGCACGTTGAGTTCCTTGGCCAGCGCCTTGAGGCTCTTGGTGATGTCGGTGACTTCCTGCACGCGATTGTCATAACGCTTGCCGCCCGAGCCTTCGAGCAGCTGGAGATAGTCGATCACGATCATGTCCAGACCGGTCGCCTTGTCGCGCTTCATGCGCCGGGCGCGCGCGGCCACCTGTGAGACCGACAGTCCCGCGCTGTCGTCGATGTAAAGTGGCATCTCCTCCAGCATGGTCACGGCATCGACCAGCTCGCCGAACTTCTCGTTGGGGATCTGGCCCTGCCGGATCTTGTAGACCGGGATTTGCGCAAACTGCGCCATCACGCGGCCCGCCAGCTGCTCGGCGGACATTTCCAGCGAAAAGAACGCGACCGCGCCACCATCATTGGGATCGTTCATCCGGGCGCGCGCCGCGTTGACCGCAATGTTGGTGGCCAGCGCCGTCTTGCCCATGCCGGGGCGTCCGGCAAGGATGATGAGGTCCGAGCGCTGCAAGCCCCCCAGCTTGTTGTCGAGCTTGGTAAAGCCTGTCGTGACGCCCACGACATGCGTGCGCCTTTTGTGGGCAGCCTCTGCCGCCTGCAAGGCGGTCGTCACCGACTGCCGGAACGACTTGAAGCCGCCGCCAAACCGCTCCTTGGTTGCGATGGCATAGAGCGCGCGCTCCGCATCCTCCACCTGTTCCTGCGGCGTGATGTGAATGGGCGCGTCATAGGCTTCATTCACGATGTCTTCGCCCACATGGATCAGCTGGCGGCGAATGGCGAGATTGGTAATCGTGCGCGCAAACTCGGGAACATTGTTGACCGACGGGCAGTCCTCGGCCAGCTGGCGCAGATAGGCGGCCCCGCCGACCTCTTTCAGGTCAGGATCATTCTCAAACTGCATCTTCAGCGTCAGCGGATTGGCTGATCCGCCGCGCCGGTAAAGCTCGCTTGCCGCCTCATAGATGCGCCCGTGCAGCCGGGCGAAGAAATGCTCCGGCTTGATGGTGTCGCCAAGACGCGTGAAATTTTCATTGTTGATGAGAAGCGCGCCCAGGAGCGCTTGCTCGATCTCGATATTGTGCGGCGGCTGCCGCAATGTCGGCGTGTCGTCG
>DEIC01000113.1:8617-10434 GCA_002352285.1 Alphaproteobacteria bacterium UBA2784
AAAAGGGCCGCATCGCCTGATGCAGCCCCGTTTCCTTTGATCCGGCAGTTGCTTAGGCGGCTTCGCCTTCGGCCGGTGCGTTCTCAAGAAGCTCGGCAGCGTCAACTTCAGCTGCTTCCTCTTCCTTGACCACAATCGTCTCGCCGCGCGCCTGGCGGGCAGCTTCGTCCTCGTTGCGCGCGACATTGACTGTCACCTTCACGCGCACTTCGGGGTGCAACTGCACCTTGATGGCGTGGAGGCCAAGATCCTTGATCGGCTTGTCGAGAATGATCTGCGTGCGGTTGACGCTGAAACCACCGGCGGTGACCGCATCGGCGATATCGCGCGTATTGACCGAACCATAGAGCTGGCCGGATTCGCCTGCCTGACGGATGACGATGAAGGTCTTGCCGTCCAGCTTGCCCGACACGGCCTCCGCCTCGCGGCGCAGTTCGAGATTGCGGGCTTCAAGCTGGGCCTTTTCGCGCTCGAAGCGGGCGATGTTTTCCTTGGTCGCGCGCAGCGCCTTGCCGCGCGGCAACAGGAAATTGCGGGCAAAGCCGGGCTTGACCTTGACCACATCGCCCATCTGGCCGAGCTTTTCGACCCTTTCCAGAAGAACTACTTGCATGGGGATGGCTCCTTTCCTGCCTTACTTCACGACGTAGGGCAGAAGGGCAAGGAACCGGGCGCGCTTGATCGCAGCTGCGAGCTTGCGCTGGTTCTTTGCCGAAACGGCGGTGATGCGCGACGGCACGATCTTGCCGCGCTCCGAGATGAAACGCTGAAGAAGGCGCACATCCTTGTAGTCGATCTTCGGCGCATTCGGGCCCGCAAACGGGTCCGACTTGCGGCGGCGGAAGAACGGACGGCGTGCACCGCCCTGATTGCCGGCGCCGCCGGTCTGGGGACGCTCACTCATCAGAAGCCTCCTTCCATGTCACGAGAGCCCATGTCACGAGGGGCGCGGTCGCCGAAATCGCGGCGCGGACGGTCGCCAAAGTCACGGCGGGGGCGGTCGCCCCGGTCACCACGGTCGCCGCGTTCGCCACGCTCGGGGCGGTCACCGCGATCATCGCGGTCACGCGCGCGCAGCATGGCCGACGGGCCTTCCTCATGCGCATCGACGCGCACGGTCAGGTAACGCAGCACATCTTCGTTGATGCGGTGCTGGCGTTCGATCTCGTTGATCGCAGCCGCGTTGCCGTCGATCGTGAGATAGGCGTAGTGGCCCTTGCGGTTCTTGGCGATGCGGAAGGTCAGCGTCTTGACGCCCCAATACTCGAAGTTCACGAGCTTCGAGTTGTTGGCCTCAAGGATGCCCTTGATGTTTTCCACCACGGCCTCGACCGCTTGCTGGGTCAGGTCCTGGCGGCCAATAAAGGTATGTTCGTAGAAGGCCATGAGTGGCCGCTCTCCGTTTCCAGGGGGCTGCGGCGCAACGCTTCAGGAACGGGAGTGCCTGAATAGCGTGTGTCGGATCCTGCAACCCGGGACCATCCCTCGGGCGGGGCAAACCCCAACCCTCTCTTGCAGGACCGCAGCCAGTTAAGAGCGCGCGATTTATCGGTTCAGCCCCCGCATTGCAAGGCTTTCGCGCGGGCGCCCTGCGCCTTCCTTGACTTTAGGGGGCAAGGGCTGCTTTCTCCCGGGCATCCAAGAGGTTAACTCACTCAACAGGCCGATATCGCCCCCATGACCCGAGCCTTTACCTTTCCCGGCCAAGGCAGCCAGACGCCCGGCATGGGCAAAAAGCTGGCCGATGCCTTTGTCAGCGCCCGCGCCGTGTTCGAGGAAGTTGATGACGCGCTGGGCGACCATCTCTCGCGCCTGAT
>DEIC01000077.1 GCA_002352285.1 Alphaproteobacteria bacterium UBA2784
TCACCGACGCCTATGCGGCGCGGTTGGCGGCAATACGGGCGGGGTGAGGTGTTGCACACTTACCGCAGACTCTTGCGTTGAGCCTGTGCAGAATGTCCGGAGCGCGGCGGGTTGAGGCAGAGCCTGACGTGCTGGGGGGTGTATGTCGGATCCGGCGGTTCGCCGCCGTGTGCTGATTGCCGCGGCTGGTTCTTTCATTCTCATTGCTGCGTTTCTTGCTGTGCCGGTGATTGCAGGCGCAGTGCGGCCGTTTGACTCTGCCTTTGACTGGAAGACGCTCCTTCCAGCCATTGCCGAGTTTCATCTCATGTGGTTGCAGCCACTTGCGCGGTGGTGGAGGGATTGGAGTGCTGAGTACAGCGGATGTATCGAAAACTTTGTGGCTGATGTCCGGTCGAGCGAGGTAGCTGATATCGGCGTTCCTGTGCTTGGTTTTGCCTACGTTGCGATAAGGAAAGGCGATGAGCTGGCCGACTTTCTTGAAATGGCGACGAGAAATGATCCTTTGCCTAAATATCGTAAAGCGGGTGTGACCGATGCCCTAATGCCCACAGCGCGCCGGGTGTTTCTGTTCTTTCTTGGTTTATTGGCCTATCAGGCGATCATACCATTCGTGACCTTCGGAGTGCCTAGCGGGTACGGGCTCCCATTTTTTGCGGACTTGTTCGTACAGCTGTGGCTCGTGACGGCAATCTTCTGGGAAATGCGCAGATTGCGTAGGGAGGCAGTTCCTACTGATGTTGTTGGATCAGAGCGGGCAAGACGAATGCACGACTGGCTCGACAAGGTGCTCGACGAGCGGCGGGTCACCCTTAGAAGGCTCAGACGATATGTCATTGCCATCCTTGCCGTTGGGTTTGGCCCAGTTCTCTTGTCTGCAGCACTCGGACTTGCCGATTTGCTTGCTGTGCAGATTTTGGCGAGTGGCTAGATTTGGTTATGCTTACCCCCTCTGCCCCTAGTTCCCGATTTGGCCCTGAATTCCGGGGGTTGCGGGGTCATATCGGGATTTGGTCCCCTTCTCGGCCCCCTTGCGTTGGGCGCGCGCTTGGGCAATAAGTGCGGCCCTTACGCCGCCCCCGGCAATTACCCGCGGGGGCACATGGGATGCGGGCGTAGCTCAGGGGTAGAGCACAACCTTGCCAAGGTTGGGGTCGTGAGTTCGAATCTCATCGCCCGCTCCATTTTTTCTCAAGCCGCTTTGACGATACCGCATCCGCCGGATCCCGGCCCATGAATCAGCGAATCGGCGCGGTGTTTTGATCCCTTAACCTGAGGGACCATTGTCTGGTGCGCGGTGGCGGCTATCAAGCGCCCAGGCGCCGGGGCCGCGCGCCCAGATCAGAATCAGCGCACCCAGTATCGCGACATTCTTGAAAAGCGGGCCCGTGTGACCAGGCGCGATGTGAATGGCAAATGTGATCGGCACCAAGGTCACAAAGAGAATGATCGCAGATGCCCGCGTCATCCAGCCGACGGCCAGTGTCAGGCCTGCCACCACAAACGCGCCGCCGGAAAGCCATAGAAGCCACGATGGATCGCCGATCATGTTCACCTCAGCCGCCCAGGGAGATTCTGCGATGCGGTCCAGCATCTCCTGATGAGCGCCAAAGTGGCCAAGCCCGCCTATGATGAAGATCAGACTTGTCAGAACCCGGAAGAGCGGATCAATGAATGCGGCTGTGCCGGGGCCGGGCGTGATCCACCGCTCGATTGTTCTCAGCATCTGGTCATCTCCCCCAAGACGGGCATTTGGCTCACATCAGCGCCAGCGCCTTGGCGGCGACATAGACAGCAACCACAAGCACCATCACGGCAAACAGGCGTCGCGCGAGAAGGGCGCGGGCGGCCAGTACGCGCGCGACATAAAGGCCGATCACGCCGCCGATAACGCCACCGCCGACAAGCAGGCCGGCCAGCGCAAAATCGACATAACCCGACAGCGCATAGTTGAACGAGGTCGCGCTGCCAAAGGCGACCACCGACACCAGCGAGGAGGCCGAGGCATTGGCCATCGTCATGTGGGTCGCAAGAATTAGCCCCGGCACAATCAGAAAGCCGCCGCCGATGCCAAAGAATCCCGCGGCAAATCCGGTCAGCAAGCCGATGGGCACAAGGCGCGCGGCGACATGGGTGTCGAGATGCACATCGCCATCGCCGTCGCTTTGCGGCTTCCTGAACATGGAAAGGGCAATCGCCGCCATCGCAATTGAAAAGGCGAGCAGAAGATCATCGCCCGGCAGATGCTTGGCAATGGTGGAGCCGCCCAGTGACCCCGCAAGCCCCGCACCGGCAAAGACCAGCGCACAGGGCCATTTCACGCGGCCTGCGCGCGCGTGACCGGCAAGGCCGATGGCGGCGTTGGCGGCAACGGCGAGGCTTGAGGTGCCAATCGCCACATGGGCATCGCCGACGCCCACGAGATAAAGCAGAAGCGGGGCTGCCAGAATCGAGCCGCCGCCGCCAAAGCTTGCCAGCAGGGTTCCGACAATGGCGCCGCTTGCCAGCGCTAATGCGATTGTTGCGGGATCCACGACAGCGCCATCACGCCAGATGCGGCCGGTTCCACGGCATGATGGCGAGCAGCTTTGCCATGCCGCACCAGCCGGTGGTGCCGGCAAACACGAGACCTGCGCCGAGGAAGGCCGGGACGGCAATGAAGTTGATGTTGACGAAGAGCGTCAGCAGCACGCCGATCAGCGACAGGGTGCCTATCGTGATCTGCACCTGGCGCATCAGTTCCAGCGGCGCCTTTTTGTTGATGCTGACGGGAAGATTGGCCGCCTTCCACGCATCGATGCCACCGGTCAGCACATAGGCCTCGCCCTTTACATGATGGGCCAGCGCATCACAGTTCTGCGCGGTGCGTACGCCCGAGCGGCAGTGAAAAACGACGGGCGTCCTGGGGCCAAGTTCGTCGAGTTCCTCAGCGACAATCGACATGGGCATGGAATGTGCGCCCTTGATGTGTTCGCGGGCGAATTCGTCTGTCTCGCGAATGTCGATCAGGGTGACTTCGCCCTTGGCGAGTTTCGCGGCGAGCGTCTTTGCATCCATCGGCGTCAGGGCAGAAGGGGCGTTCATGGCGGTGCTCCTTGCTTCTTTCATTTGGGGCAGAAAATTCCGGCAAGCGTTGCAATCACCTGAACGGCTGCCGGGTCAGCAATGCGGTAATAGATCGTCTGGCCTGCGCGGCGTGTCGCGACGATCCCTTCCTCGCGCAGCAAAGCGAGATGCTGGGACAGCGCCGATTGCGATACGCCGATGCGCGCCTGAAGCGC
>DEIC01000104.1:0-455 GCA_002352285.1 Alphaproteobacteria bacterium UBA2784
GTGCGTCTACCAATTCCGCCATCTGGGCCCGCGCGTGCCGCGGAAGGCGGCTTCGATAGAGGAGGGGCCTCCCGCCGTCAATGGGTTCCGTCAAAGGGGCGGCGGGATTGGGGCTATTGAGGGCCGCCCCGCGCCATCCTGCCCCCTTAACCCGGCAGCCCCATTGGGCTAATCAGGGCTGGTTACGGCTTTGAATCGCCGCTGCGCCGCCCCCAGGGGCCGCGTGCGGCCAGTGGGGGAAACATGCGCGGCCAGATCGTCACCGTCTTTGGCGGGTCGGGATTTATCGGCCGGCATCTGATGCGCCGTCTGGCCAGGGCGGGTGCGCGGGTGCGCGTGGCCGTGCGCCATCCCGAAACCGCTCACTTTCTGCGCCCCATGGGCGATGTCGGCCAGATCCAGCTTTTCAAGGTGAATGTCACGGATGAAGACGCGGTCGCCAAAGTGCTCGAAGG
>DEIC01000104.1:477-9288 GCA_002352285.1 Alphaproteobacteria bacterium UBA2784
CTGACGCGCGCCTTTGCAGATGCCACCATCCTGCGCCCGTCTGTCGTGTTCGGGCCAGAGGACGGCTTCTTCAACAAGTTTGCAGCGCTTGCGCGCTATACCCCGGCGCTGCCGCTTTATGGCGGCGGCAATACGCGCTTTCAGCCTGTCTATGTCGGCGATGTGGCCGATGCGATCGTCAATGCGCTGGCAAGTGATGCGGCGCGCGGCAAAATCTATGAGCTGGGCGGCCCGCAGATTTTTACGTTCAGGGAATTGATGGAGCTGATCCTGAAAGAAACCGGCCGCAAACGCCTTCTGGTGCCGCTGCCGTTCTTTGTGGGCACGCTGAATGCGGCGATCCTGGGCCTTCTGCCCAATCCGCTTGTCACGATGGATCAGATCAAGCTTCTGAAGTCTGATAATGTGGTGGCGGATGGTGCGCCTGGCCTGAAGGATCTGTGCGTCACGCCTTCGGCGCTGGAGCTTTATCTCTCCGATTATCTGGTGCGTTTCCGCCGCACGGGCCAGTTTGCCCGCGCCTGACGGCTTGCCGGAATTCCTCTGGATTGCGCTGACCATCATGGCGGCGCTGATGCTGGCGCTGCGCACGGCCGCCCAGAAGCATCTGGGGCGAACGCTCTCCACCGACGCGGCAACCTATGTGCGCTATCTCTTTGCGCTGCCGCTGGCCGGCGTGTGGATGCTGGGGCTGCATCAGGGCTTTGATCTTTCCTTTGTGCCGGTAACGGGTGAGGCGCTTTTCTTCATCGCTCTCATCGCCGCCGGTCAGATTTTCGGCACGCGATTTCTGCTGCTGGCGCTCCATGCGCGCAATTTCGCGGTAGGCGTGGCATGGTCAAAGACCGATGTGGTGCAGGCGGCAATGTTTGAGATCGTGGTGCTGGGCAGCGCCATTTCGTGGGGTGGCGGTGCAGCGATCCTGCTCGCAACCCTTGGCGTTGTGATGATGAGCATGAAGGGCGAGGGCCATCCCCTGCGCCTTCTGCTGGCGGGTATGCGCGAGAAAAGCGCGCTCTATGGAATTCTGTCGGGCACAAGTTTTGCGGTGGCGGGCGTTGCCGTGCGCGGCGCCAATCTGTCGCTGGCCGGCGGCGAACCCTTCATGCCGGCGGCTCAGGCGCTCACGATCACGCTGGCGCTGCAGGTGGTGGCGTTGGGTGCGTGGCTTGTGTGGCGCGAGCGGCAGTCCTTTGGGGCGATTGCGCGCGCCTGGCGTGTGGGCCTGTTTGCGGGGGTAACGGGCACGCTGGCTTCCATCGGCTGGTTTGTGGCGATGGCGCTGGAAAGCGTGGCGCATGTGCGCACGCTGGGTCTGGTGGAGTTGCTGTTCAGCTTCCTGATCGCGCGCGTGCTTTTTCACGAACGCGCGACGCCGCGCGAAATCGCAGGCGTGATGGTGCTGTCGGCGGGCATTGCGCTGTTGATGCTGGGCAGGTGAGGAGACCTCAAGCGATCCACTTTCGCCTCCCCCTTGGGGGAGGCGGATTTGCGCTCTTGCGCAAATCGGTGGGGGGCACCATCAACAAGCGCAATACAGTGTCCCGCAACCCCACCGGACTTGAGCTTCGCAAACGCTCACTCAAGTCCCGCCCCCCCTTTTATCAAAGGGGAGGCACAAGAGAACGTTTCCCCCTTACCTCACCGGCTTCATCGTCACGCGGTCGCGGCGGCACTCGGCGCGCGTCACCGATGCCGAGCAATTGATCGGTGAAAGATCGCGCGACAGGCAGATGCGCACTTCGTCCAGCTCCTTGCCGCTGCAGGTAACCGTCACCATCGCATTAGACATGCCGGGATTGGCATCGATAAACGCGCGGCGGATTTCAGCGGGCGACAGCGTCAGATGATCGGTCACCACGCGAAACTGCGGCGGAATGGCAATCGCGTCATGGGCACGCCGCACCAGCGCAAAATAGGCGGCTTGCGTAAGACCCGTGCAGGTGCCGTGCTTGCGCCATTGATGGCCGATCAGCCCCGGGCTCGGCATGATGTCGAGCATGGTGTCAATCGTGGGGTTGTCCACGCGCTGCGGCTCGGACGAGGGGCAGAACTCCGGCCAGTCTGATGTGCGCTGCGGCCACAGCCCGTGCACGATAAAGGCAAAGGGCCGCCCCGACCTGCATTGCATGTGATCGCGCGCGCCCTCTTCACTGGCGCAATAGGTAGGCGACCACGAAAGTGAGAGCACATAGAACGAAAAATCGCTGCCCGCCGCATCGGGAGAAACATCAGAGCGGGGCGCTGGCGACGGCGCATCAACAGAGACCGCCTGCGGGGCGGGTTGTGGCGCATCCTCATCGCCGACACCTGCAAGGCGCAGCGTGCCCAGAAGGGCGGCAAGCCCCACCAGCGCCAGCGTTGTCCATTGATTGCGGTCAGGCATGGATTACGCGCTCCAGAGATAGGCCAGCATCGCGCCGCCCACCACGATGCGATACCAGGCAAACGGGGCAAAGCCGTGGCGCGACACAAAATCAAGCAGCGTGCGCACGACAACCCACGCCGAGATGAAGGCCATCACGAAACCCGCTGCAATCAGGCCCAGACTGTCCGTCGTGAATTCACCCCAGCCTTTATAAAGGTCATAGGAGAAGGCGGCGAGCATGGTGGGGATCGCAAGGAAGAATGAGAATTCTGCCGCCGCGCGGCGCTCCACCCCGATCAGGAGCGCGCCCATGATGGTTGCGCCAGAGCGCGATACGCCAGGAATAAGCGCGAGTGCCTGAAAAATGCCGACGCCAAGCGTGGTTGAAAGCGGCAGATTGTCGGCCGATGCATGGCGCGGTGTTTTCACCACGCGCTCGATCACAAGGATCAGCACGCCGCCCACAATCAGCATGACCGCCACGATCATGGGATCATAAAGCACGCGCTTGATGACATCATGCAGCAAGAGGCCCGCAATCGCGGCGGGTACAAAGGCAAGCACAAGGCCCAGCGCAAAGCGGCGCGACTTGGGATCGCTGGGCAGCGTGACCGTCACCTTCCACAATTTTTCGAAATAGATGGCAACGACCGCCAGGATCGAGCCCAGCTGGATCATTACTTCAAAGGCATGATTGGGCGTTCCGTCAAAGCCCAGAATGTCGGCAAAGAAAATCAGATGCCCGGTCGAAGACACGGGAATGAATTCCGTCAGCCCCTGAATAAGGCCAAGGATCAGCGCAAGAAGATATTGCTCCAGCACGAAAGCCCCGCTTGGATGATACGCCCGGATGGAGCGCGCGCGATCCTTGCCGCTTTCGGAGAAAAATACCAGTTGCGGTTTGGGCAAGGTAAAGGAGAGCCATCATGGAAAACCGGTTCATCCAGAGTGGCGGCGCGCGCCTTCATGTGGCGCAGTTCGGCGCACACATGAGCCCCTCTGCTGTGCCCGTCCTCTTCCTGCATGCCGGCGTGTGCGACAGCCGCATGTGGGGCGTCAATGCGCGTCTTCTGGCGATGAGCCGTCGCGTGGCCGCGTTTGACCGGCGCGGCTTCGGGCAGACGCAATCACCTGACGAGCCCTTTGATGCGGTCAGTGATGTAACTGCCGTGATGGATGGGCTGGGCATGGAAAGGGCCGTGCTGGTCGGCTGTTCGATGGGCGGCATGGTGGCGCTGGATGTGGCGGTGACGCACCCATCGCGCGTGGCAGGCCTTGTCCTCATCAATGCGGCAGTCAGTGGCGCAACCGAACCTGACGACAGCGCCCATCAGCCCAGATCGCTGCTGGCAGCGCTGGAGGCGGCCGGCCGCGCCCGCGATCTCGACCGCATCAATGAATTAGAGGCGCAACTCTGGCTCGATGGGCCCTTCGAGGCGCCGGGCCGGGTAAGCGGGGCCGCGCGCGCCCTTTTTCTCGACATGAATGCGAAAGTGCTGGCCCATCCGCCACTCACACAGGAACGCCCGCCGCCGGGCGCCTATGCGCATCTGGGCGCACTGAAAATTCCGGCCTTGGTACTGACCTCGCCGCTGGATCTCTGGGTCATGCAGCGGATCAGCGAGACGATCGCCGCATCCATTCCGGGGGCGGAATTAAAGGCGCTTCCCGGCACTGCCCACCTGCCCAGCCTGGAGGCTCCCAGCCTTCTTCAGCCCATTCTGGACGAATTCATTGGCAGGATCAGGTAGTAGTCAGATAGTCTCAAATCGGACATAAATCAGAAGTGATGCGCCCAGGATCAGTCTGTTGGATGGATACCAGCCTCTTAATAGGACAACATATCTGACATAAATCGCCAGATTCCACTTTGCGCATCATTTTCTTTCGTCTATAGCCAATCCCAAGTTCTTTCCTTGCAGGATTTGGGATTCGGGCGATGGCGGCCGAGAAAATGCTGAAATTCACAGGGCTTGGCCGGTCCATGCCCGACAAGCGCGACGCTGGAGCGCGCAAGGGCGACTTCCACGAAATCTATGGCGAATTCATCGCCGAGAAGGCGGCAGCCCAGGCCAGCCGCTGCTCGCAATGCGGCGTGCCCTTCTGTCAGGTCCATTGCCCGCTTCACAACAACATACCGGACTGGCTGAAGCTGACGGCAGAGGGCCGCCTTGAGGAAGCCTACGAGCTTTCATCCGCCACCAATTCAATGCCGGAGATTTGCGGCCGCATCTGCCCGCAGGATCGCCTGTGCGAAGGTAATTGCGTGATCGAGCAATCGGGCCACGGCACGGTCACGATCGGCGCGGTCGAAAAATACATCACCGAAACGGCGTGGTCGAAGGGCTGGGTCAAGCCCATTGCCGTCGGCAAACCAACCGGCCGTTCTGTCGGCATCATTGGCGCAGGCCCTGCCGGGCTTGCCGCCGCCGAGGAGCTGCGCCGCAAGGGTCACGATGTCCATATCTATGACCGCTATGACCGCGCGGGCGGATTGCTGATTTACGGCATCCCGAACTTCAAACTCGAGAAAGACGTCGTCCAGCGCCGCACGCAGCGCCTCGCCGACGCGGGCATCCACTTCCATCACAACGCCGATATTGGCCGCACGCATCAATTTGCTGATCTGCGCGCCCGCCACGATGCGATGCTGATCGCAACCGGCGTCTATAAAGCCCGCGCGCTTGAGGTGCCCGGCGCAACCCTGCCGCAGGTTCTGCCTGCGATGCGCTATCTCACCGCCGCCAACCGCATAGGGCTGGGCGATGTAGTGCCCGATCATGCCAGCGGCCTTCTCGATGCAAAAGGCAAGCGCGTTGTCGTTATCGGCGGCGGCGACACGGCGATGGATTGCGTGCGCACAGCCATCCGTCAGGGCGCATCATCCGTTTCGTGCCTCTATCGCCGCGACCGTGCCAACATGCCGGGTTCCCTGCGTGAAGTCGCGCATGCCGAGGAAGAGGGCGTCAACTTCATCTGGCTCTCCCAGCCGGTTGAGATCACCGGCAAGACGAAGGTGGAAAAGGTGCGCGCCCACCGCATGCGCCTGGGCCTTGCCGATGCCAGCGGCCGCCAGACGCCGGAGGAAATTCCTAACTCAACTTTCAGCCTCGACGCCGATCTCGTCATCAGCGCGCTGGGCTTTGAACCGGAGGACTGCCACGGCCTCTTTGGTGAAAAGGCTTTGGCGTTGTCTGGTGCAGGCACCATCAGCGCCGATCCGCGTACGAAAGAAACTTCGGTCCCCGGCATCTATGCAGCGGGCGACATTGTGCGTGGCGCGTCACTGGTCGTCTGGGCGATCCGCGACGGCCGTGATGCCGCGCGCGCGATCGACCGCGCGCTGGCGAAGATGACGAAGACGGCAATGGCGGCGGAATGAGCATGACCGGCACTTTCAAGAACGCAGGCGAAGCCGAAATCGCACGCTTCCTCGAAAACAGGAAGATGCTGACCGACAACCACGCCTATGACCCGCGCGATGAGCACGATGCCTGCGGCGTCGGCCTTGTGGCCTCGCTCGATGGCAAACCGCGCCGTGAAGTGGTTGAAGCCGCCATCAACGCGCTGAAATGCGTCTGGCACCGCGGTGCGGTCGATGCCGATGGCAAGACCGGCGACGGCGCGGGCATCCACGTGCAGGTGCCGCGCGAATTTTTTGAGGAGCAGGTCGCGCGCGCCGGTCACAAACTGCGCGCGGGCCGCCTCGCCATCGGCATGATCTTCCTGCCGCGCACCGATTACGCGGCGCAGGAGGCGTGCCGCACGATTGTGGAAAGCGAGCTCTTGGCCTTTGGCTATTACATCTATGGCTGGCGTCAGGTGCCGGTGGATATTTCGATCATCGGCGACAAGGCCAATGCCACGCGCCCCGAAATCGAACAGATCATGTTCGACAATCCGCAAAAGGCGGATGTGGAGGAGATCGAGCGCGAATTGCTGATCGTCCGCCGCACGATTGAAAAGCGCGTGCGCGAAGCCGCCATCCGCGATTTCTATATCTGCTCGTTCTCGACGCGCTCGGTGATCTACAAGGGCATGTTCCTCGCCGAGCAGCTTTCGACCTTCTATCCAGATCTGGCGGACCCGCGCTTCGTGTCGCCGATGGCGATCTTCCATCAGCGTTATTCCACCAACACGTTTCCCACCTGGTGGCTGGCGCACCCCTTCCGCATGCTGGCGCATAATGGCGAGATCAACACGATCCGCGGCAACACCAACTGGATGAAAAGCCACGAGATCAAGATGGCGTCCGCCGCCTTTGGCGCGCATGACAGCGCCATCAAGCCGATCATCCAGCCCGGCTCGTCGGATTCAGCAGCGCTTGACGCGGTGTTCGAAACATTGGTGCGCGCTGGCCGCTCCGCGCCAATGGCAAAAATCCTCCTGATGCCGGAGGCGTGGTCGAAAAATCAGGCCTCCATGCCGCCCGCCCACCGCGCCATGTATGCCTATGCCAATGGCGTGATGGAGCCATGGGATGGCCCGGCGGCTGTCTGCGCCACCGATGGCCGTTTTGTCGTTGCGGGCATGGACAGGAATGGCCTGCGCCCGATGCGCTATGCCATCACCGAAGACAATCTTCTCCTGGTGGGCTCAGAAGCAGGCCTTGTGCCGGTGCCGGAAGACCGCATCCGCAAAAAGGGCCGCGTCGGCCCCGGCCAGATGATTGCCGTTGATCTTGCTGAAGGCCGCTTCTTCGAGGACCGCGAGATCAAGGACAGGCTCGCCGCCGAACACCCCTACGAGGAATGGATTGAAAATGTCGTCGAGCTTGACGACATCATCGGCCCCGGCCCCGAGCCGCGCATGTTTGCGCGCGACGAACTGCGCCGCCGCCAGGTCGCGGCTGGCATGAGCCATGAGGATCTGGAGCTCATCCTCCAGCCGATGGCTGATGAGGCGAAGGAGGCCGTCGGCTCCATGGGCGATGACACGCCTCTGGCTGTGCTCTCCGACAAATATCGCCCGCTCTCGCATTATTTCCGGCAGAATTTCTCGCAGGTGACGAACCCGCCGATTGACAGCCTGCGCGAGGCGCGCGTGATGAGCCTGCGCACCCGCTTCCGCAATCTCGGCAACGTGCTGGCGCAGGATGAATCGCAGACGGAGGTCTTCACGCTCGAAGGCCCGGTCATCTCAACCGGCATGTATGACCGGATGAAGCAGCATCTCGAAGGCCGCTTCTACGAGATCGACTGTGTGTTTGATCTGGAAGCGCCGGGCAAGGCCGATCCCAACGCCATGCGCGATGCGCTGAACCGCATCCGCGCCGATGCCGAAGATGCGGTGCGATCAGGCTTTACCCATCTCATCTTGACGGATGAGCGCATTGGCCCGGCCAAGGCAGGCCTGCCGATGATCCTGGCAACAGGTGGCGTGCATGCGCATCTGGTGGCCAAGGGCCTGCGCACCTTTACCTCCATCAATGTGCGTTCCGCTGAATGCATGGACACGCATTATTTTGCCTGCCTGATCGGTGTCGGTGCCACCACCGTCAACGCCTATCTGGCGCAGGAGGCGATTGCCGACCGGCAGGAGCGCGGGCTTTTTGGCGAGAAGCCATTGGGCCCCTGCGTGAAGTCCTATCTTGATGCCGCCCATGCGGGCCTCCTGAAGATCATCTCAAAGATGGGGATTTCGGTCATCTCGTCCTATCGCGGCGGCTGCAATTTTGAAGCGGTGGGTTTGTCGCGCGCCATGGTGGCGGAATTTTTCCCGGGCATGCAGAGCCGCATTTCGGGCCTCGGCCTTCAGGGCCTCCAGGAAAAAATCGTGCGCCAGCACGCGCGCGCCTTCGCCGAAGATGTGGTGACGCTGCCTGTCGGCGGTCTTTACCGCCAGCGCCACAATGGCGAGACCCATGCCCATTCGGCGGAGCTGATCCATCTCCTGCAGCAGGCCGTCGCCACCGACAGCTATTCCACCTACAAGCGTTATGCCAGAGCAATCGCAGCAACGCGGCCTGTCAGCCTGCGCCATCTGATGGATTTCCGCGGGGCGGGTGCAAGCGTTCCCATCGAGGAAGTGGAGTCCATCACCGAGATCAGAAAACGGTTCATTACCCCCGGCATGTCGCTCGGTGCGCTGTCGCCCGAGGCGCATGGCACGCTCAATGTTGCGATGAACCGTATCGGCGCAAAGTCTGACAGTGGCGAGGGCGGTGAAGACCCCGCGCGCTTCAAGCCGCAGGCCAATGGCGACAACATGAATTCGGCGATCAAGCAGATCGCCTCGGGCCGCTTTGGCGTGACGGCGGAATATCTGAACCAGTGCCGCGAGATCGAGATCAAGGTGGCGCAGGGCGCCAAGCCCGGCGAGGGCGGTCAATTGCCCGGATTCAAGGTGACGGAGATGATCGCGCGCCTGCGCCATGCAACGCCGGGCGTCACGCTCATCTCGCCGCCGCCGCACCATGATATCTATTCGATCGAGGATCTGGC
>DEIC01000001.1:0-16924 GCA_002352285.1 Alphaproteobacteria bacterium UBA2784
TGAATGTGCCGCCCGCCTTTGCGCCCGAAAAGGCGCCATCGACATAGGCCAGTGACTTCAGAAGCGTGGGGTCGGACAGTTTCATGGGGGCCATCCATGGAAAGGGGGGGCTGCGCCGCCACAGGACGTGCCAGCGAATGCCAACGCATGGCGCGTCTTCTATCGGGTCAGATCGTTTGCGGAAAGTCCGCTGGCGGCAGGGGCGTATCCAGCCCCGGCACCTCGGCCAGAATCGGCACGATTCCGCCATTTTGGAGGACGGCGGCGGGGATGGGGCCAAGGGGCCGCTCCAGCCGCCCGACGGCGGCGGTAAAGGGGTCCACCGGATTGCCAAACACGCGAGACGGCGGCCCGGCATCGACCACATCACCACCATGAATGACGATGATGTCGTCCGCAAACCGCGCATCGCCCGCATCATGTGTGACCATCAGCATCGCAAGCTGCTGCTTCATGGCTGTGGCACGCGCCAGATCCAGAAACGCGTCGCGGTCGGCGGGCGTCATGCCATCGGTGGCATCGCAAAGAAGAAGTCCCGGCGGCGCCATCACCAGCGCACGCGCCAGCGCCACACGCTGGCGGTCAAGGGGTGAAAGCTCATAGGGCCGCCGCGCAAGGTCGCGCGCGTCGAGGCCGATGGCGTCGATCGTTTCCTGCATGCGTGAATGACGCTCCTCGCTCGCTGCCAGACCATGGGTCTTGAGCGGTTCGCGTATCGCATCGCCAACGCTGCGCATAGGGTCAAGTGTCCCCAGCCGATAGGGCCAGACGGCGCCCAGCCGCCAGCGCATGCGGCGCAGCGTCTCGCCGGAGAGCCCCTCTGTATTCATGGACTCGACAAGGATCTTGCCCTTGGCGATGTCGCGCCGCCGCAGGATCGCATCCACAATTGCGCGCCGCGCCTCTGCCGAGGATGAATAGATGCAAAGCGGGCGCCGGGTGACGGCGTCAAAGGTGAGGTTGCGCAAGACAGCTTTGCGCGGCTCCGCCAGATTGGCAATCGTTACCTGCTCAAAACGGATGACCGAGGAAAGGCTCTGATGCGGTGCGCGGCCATTATGGCGCATGCGGGCTTCGTCTTCGGGCCGCACCGTATCCGGCGCGCCGAGGGTTTCAGCAACGCCGGCCCGCGGCGTGATGATGAGAAGCGCAAAGCCAAGCCGCTGGCGCAGCCGCGACAGGCCCTCAAGGAACCGCAGCCGGTCCAGCGCCTCTAGCTCGGCGCCCGGATCGACGGCAATTACGAGTGACGGTCCGCCTGCAAGACCCAGCGCAGCGGCCAGCCGGTGCTGGTCGCGCATCGCAATCTCGCAGGGAAGTTTCTTGCGCGCCGCGGCGATATCACGGAACCCCAGTTCTTTCAGCGCGTCAAGAATGCGCGATGCGCCCTGCGGGGCTGCGCGCGTCACCGCGATGTGATCGATCATGAACCCGGCGGCCTCGCCCTGCGGCAGCACACGGCGCGGATCATCAAAGATGATGCCGGTCATCTGCGCCCTGGCCTTGGGATGTTCGCCATCAACGGCAATGGTGCCCTGATAGGGAAACCCGTTGGTGCCGGAAATCACGCAGGCAAGCGCCCGGCCAGCCTCCGCTGTGGCATCAAGCCACCGCACCTCGCCCTTATGCAGCGTCAGTGAAATCGGCCCGGCGATGACATTGCCGTCGGCATCTTCGACGCTGAAGTCTTTCAGATAGAGGGCAGGTAAGATTTCCGGCGCAGCCACCGGCTCAGCAACTTCAAGAACGGGCGCGACGGCCACAATTTTCTCTTCAAGCAGATCGGGAGGCCGCGCGATTTCCTGCGCCAGCTCCGGCATGTCGGTCAGCGTCACGCCGGGCTCTTCCGGCAATTCGTTGTCGTGCGGATCGGGCATCATGGCCGTGGCCCCTCGCGCCGGGAGAGCCGCGCGGTCGAAAGTGCGGCCAGCGCCAAAAGCAGCGCCAGGGCAGCCGCAGCGCCAAGTGAGGCGCCATCATAACCCGCACGGCTGGCCTTGGCGATGATCGCGCCCAGCGTCGGCGGATCACCCGCGCCGCCAAGTCCCGCAAAATCAAGCGTTGAGATCAAGAGGAGCGCCGCAGGCAGGAAACTCAAAAGCGATCCTGCAACGACTGGCATCACATTGGGCAGCACATGCCGCAAGAGGATGGAACCCTCACCAGCGCCGCTCACGCGCACGGCTTCCGCATATCCGGTGCGGCCCGCCTGCAGGACGGCGCGATGGATGATCGAAAACATCAACGGGAAGAGAATGGCCGCCGTCGCCGCCAGAAGTGTAAAGCCGTGGCCTGCGCTCAAGGCGGCAACGATGATGGCAAGCAGCAAAGGTGGCGCCGCCGCAGCTGACCCGGCCAGCGCATCAATCAGGCGGCCAATGCCCGTTTCAGGCGCAAGCAGGAGCGCAAGGATTGTTGCCGCAAGGCCCGATGCCGCCAGCGCCGCCAGCGTCAGGATCAGCGTGGTCGATGTGGTCTCGACCAGTTCCGAATAGCCGGAAAATCCGGGCAGCAACGCAGGGCCATAAAGCGCAAGAGCATAGAGCGCAGCCGTCAGAAATCCGAATATCGACAGCACCCCAAAGCTGCGCAGCGTATCGCCCCGGCGGCGCCCGCGCGGCAGCAAGTTCTGGTCACGCTGGCGGCGTGCACGGCCGGGCGCCATCAGAAGGTGGATGAAAAGCACAAGCGCCGTGCCCGTCACGAAAATCGCGCCCAGCACGAATGCGGCCGCGCTGAGCGAAAGGGCGTCCCCGCTGACCGCCGCGCGCATCAAGGCGCATCCGGCGCCATCGATGTCAAACACATGCTCAGCAATCGCTGCAAGGCCGACGCCCCAGCCAAACAGGCGCTGGCTGCGCAACAGATAATCGCGCCGCGCCTCGCGCCGCAAAATTTTGCGCCGCAGCCATGGCGCGCTTTCGCCTGCCAGCACCGGTCCCTCATCAGCCAGCGCACGGCGGCGGATCAGCGTGACATTCATCGCCATCGAGGCGGCGAGCGCGAGAAGCGCAACCGACATCGCCGCCATGGCAAGCAGATAGGAGAGCAGGGGATCGCTTCCGGCTGCGCCCGTCAAAAGCGGCGCTGCAAAAAAGACCGGCAGCGCAAAGGCGGCGATGCGCCCCGTATCCACCAATCGCGCCATGCGCTTGTTGGCGCGCAGGCCCGCGCGGATGCCGATGAACCCGCCGGCCACCAGCGCAGCCATCACGGGCGCGAAGATTGCCAGCGCTGAAAGCGCCAACGGGCTTAGCGGTGACAGCGCAGTCTCACCAAAGGCGAGCGCCTCCAGCCTGCTCACAAACGTTTCGGCAATACTGTCATCCCAGCCCTGAAAAAGCGGGATTGCCGCGATCAGGACTGCGATCAGACTGCCGCCAATGGCAGCGCCAAGCGCGCGCAGGCGGATTTTGCGGGGCGGTCGACGAACCAGCGTCAGCATGACGGCCTCCGTTCACCTTCAAGTGACCCGGATGTGATGCCTGTGGCCGCGTGCAATTCTCCTGAACCCATGTAATGTGCCGCCACAAGGCGCGGACCGGCCAAGGGGCGGCGGTTCCGTGCATCACGGGGCCCCTTGAAGAACGGTACTGCCATGGCGCGTGCGAGCATCTCTGTATCAAGCCGGAAACGGTTTCTCGGCCTCTTTTTGGGCCTTGGTCTGACGGCGTCAGCCTTGACCCTGTTCCAATCCGGCACAGTGGTGGCGGAATCGGGCGAGGGCGTGGCAGCGCCAACTCCGCCGGTCGCAAAAATCGTGCCCCATGAACTGACCCTCCATGGCATCACCCGCACCGATAATTATTACTGGCTGAACCAGAAGGAGAACCCGGAAGTCATCGCCCATCTGGAGGCCGAAAACGCCTATGCCGATGCGATGCTGGCGGACCTGAAGCCGATCGAGGACGAGCTCTATTCCGAGATGGAAGACCGCCTCGACGACGAGGAGAAGAGCGTCCCCTATACCGACAACGGTTACGTTTACGAGACGGTCTATGAAGAGGGCGCCGATTACGAAACCGTCTATCGGACCAAAGTGGGCGAGGGCAATGCCCGCGAAGTTCTTCTCGACGTCACCAAAATGGCCGAGGGTCACGACCAGTACAATCTGAACAACTGGTCCGTCAGCCCCGACAACCGCAAGATCGCCTATGCCGTCGATTTCTCGGGCGACCGCGTCCACACGATCTTTGTCCGTGACATTGCAACCGGCGAAGTTTCAGCGGAGACGGTGACGGGTGCAGGCTCTGACATTGCCTGGGCCGCTGACGGTTCTGCTTTCCTCTATATTCGCGTCGATCCTCAGACAATCCGCGACTATCAGGTCTGGCGCCACACGGTGGGCACGCCGGTTGAAAGCGACGTGATGGTGATGGAGGAGCCCGACGATACGTTCTCGTTCGGCGTCGGCCTGACCAAGTCGCGCGAATTCATCGTCATTCTCGATTATCACCGCCAGTGGACGCAGGCCTGGGTGATCCCGGCCTCTGATCCTGCGGCAACGCCGGTGCTGATCGCGCCGAAGGTGCACGGCGAAAGCTATTTCGTCGATCACGTGGGCGATTATTTCTATATCCGCACCAACAAGAATGCGCCGGACTACAAGATCGTGCGCGCGCCCGAAGCCGACCCGTCGCAGGCGAACTGGGAAGATGTCGTGCCGCACACCGAAGGCTTCTTCATCTCGAACTACGAGGTGTTTGAGCGTTTCATCGTCATCGACCAGTCGCACGACGCCGTCATCTCCATGCGCATCATCCGCCTCGATGGCGGGCCCGACATGATGGTGCCGCGCGATGAAGATATCGGCGTCGGCTCGATGGGTGATTTCAGCGATGCCGTCAATCTCGACGTGCACACAACCAAAGTCCGCTATGGCTTCATGGGGCCGATTACGCCCACGCGCATTTATGAGTTTGATGTCGATACGGGTGAACTGGTGACGCTCAAGGAGGATCCGGTGGTGCGCTGGTTTGATCCCGCGCCCTATACGGTAGAGCGCATCGAGGCGACTGCGCCCGATGGCGAGAAGGTGCCGGTCACGCTCGTCTACCGCACGGAGCTCAAGCGCGAAGGCGGCAATCCGCTCTTGATCCAGGGCTATGGCGCCTATGGCTCCAGCGAGGATCCGATCTTCCGCACGACATGGTTCTCACTGGTGGACCGCGGCTTTGTTTATGCCATCGCGCATATCCGTGGCGGCCGTGAAATGGGCCAGCGCTGGTATGAAGGCGGCCGCATGGCCAACAAGAGGAACACCTTCACCGACTTCATCGCCGCAACCGAAGCCGTGATTGCATCGGGCCTGGCTGACCCCTCAAAGGTCTTCGCCCGTGGCGGTTCGGCCGGCGGCTTGCTGGTGGGCGCGGTCGCCAACCTGCGGCCTGACCTTTACAACGCCATCGTTGCCGAAGTGCCGTTCGTGGATGTGCTGACCACGATGTCGGACGCCACCATTCCGCTCACGACGTTTGAATATGAGGAGTGGGGCAATCCCGAAATCCGCGAGCAGTACGACTGGATGGCGGCCTATTCGCCGTACGACAATGTGCGCGCGGTTGATTATCCGGCGCTCTACATCACGACGGGCCTGAACGACAGCCAGGTCGGCTATTTCGAACCGGCCAAATGGGTCGCACGCCTTCGCGCCACCGAGACCGGCAACAGCGAAATCTACTTCCGCACCAACATGGGTGCAGGCCATGGCGGCGATTCCGGTCGCCTCGGCTGGCTGGAGGAGCGTGCGCAGCTGATGGCGTTCCTTGTGGGCCGCGCAAGGGAGTAACCGCATCGAATGCGCACAGAACGCGTACGTCTCCGGGTTTTGAAGAGCTAACCTCCGCCTCCTCCGCCTTCGCGGGGGAGGCACGTTTTGCGCTTGCAAAACGGGTGGGGGAACAGCGGCAAATGAATGCCCCCACCCGGATTTGAGTTCGCGCCGCTCACGCAAATCCGACCTCCCCCGCAACAAGTTGCGGAGGAGGTGGAAGAAAGATCTGTGAATCCGACGAGGTCAGAGGAGGCCCAGCGACTTGAAACTCGCATGGGCCCCTTTGCCCACGATCAGATGATCATGCACCGTAATGCGCAGCGGCTTGGCGGCCGCTGCGATCTCGCGCGTCATCTCGATATCCTCGCGCGACGGCTTGGGGTCGCCCGACGGATGATTGTGCACAAGGATCACGGCAGACGCGCCCAGCTCCAGCGCACGCGCCACAACCTCGCGCGGATAGACCGGCGTGTGATCGACCGTTCCCTTCTGCTGCACCTCGTCGGCGATCAGCACATTCTTGCGGTCGAGGAAGAGGACGCGGAACTGCTCCTTGCGCTCATTGGCAAGGGCGGCTGACACATAATCCAGAAGCGCTGTCCACGACGAGATGACATGCCGCTTCATCACATTGGCCCGCGCCACGCGCAGCGATGCCGCGTGCACGATGCGGAACTCGGCAATGGCTGCGCGCGTCATGCCCTTGACCTGCAGCAGCAAATGATCGGCAGCGGTCAGCGCCGCGCCAAATCCGCCAAAGCGCTGGATCAGCTCTTTCGTAAGGGGTTTTACGTCCACACGCGGAATGGCACGGAACAGCACAAGCTCGATCAGCTCGTAATCGCTGACGGCGCTTTCGCCGCCGGAGAGGAAACGCTCACGCAGACGCTCCCGGTGCCCGTGATAATGCGGAGCGGCTTCGCCCGCATCGGCAATGCCGGCTTCTTTCGCTTTAGGTGCGCGCTTCATAGGGCGGCCGGTGCAGCCCGGCAGGTGAGGCCGTGAAGATTTCGACGCCGGTGGCGGTCACGCCTACGCTGTGTTCAAACTGCGCCGACAGAAGCTTGTCGCGTGTCACGGCAGTCCACCCGTCGCTGAGCAGCTTCACGGCGGCCTTGCCCTGATTGATCATCGGCTCAATGGTGAAAAACATGCCTTCGCGCAAGGCAAGGCCCTGACCCTTGTCGCCATAATGCAGGATGTTTGGCGGCTCGTGGAAAATGCGGCCCACGCCATGGCCGCAGAAATCACGCACCACGGAATAACGCTGCGCCTCGGCATAGGTCTGGATCGCATGGCCGATATCGCCCAGTGTCGCGCCGGGGCGCACCACTTCGATCCCCTTCATCATCGCGTCATACGTGACATCGACAAGGCGCCGCGCCTTCAAGGGCACATCACCCACCAGATACATGCGGCTGGTATCGCCATGCCAGCCATCGACGATCACGGTCACATCGATATTGACGATGTCGCCGTCTTTCAGCGCGCGCTCCTCGGGAATGCCGTGGCAGACGACATGATTGATCGACGTGCACAGCGCCTTGCGGTAGCCGCGATAGAACACGGTAGCGGGAATGGCCCCGTGATCGAGCACGAATTGATGCGCCAGACGGTCAAGATGCGCCGTGGTAACGCCGGGCGCCACATGCGGCACCAGCATGTCGAGCACTTCGGCGGCCAGCCGCCCGGCCTTGCGCATGCCCGCAAAGCCTTCCGCTCCGTAAAGGCGGATCTGCGTCGGCGAAGGAATGTCAATCAGGTCGGTCATGGAGTCCCATCAGGCAAGGCGGTTGTTATATAGAAGGTGCGGGTAATTCGCAAAATGGCGTTAACGGCAGGAATTCATGGCAGAGGCGGCGATCCTGATTATCGGTGACGAGATTCTTTCCGGCCGCACCCAGGACACGAACACGGCCACCATCGCCCAGTTTCTGGGCGCGCGCGGCATTCCGGTGCGCGCTGTGCGCGTCTGCCCGGACGTCGAAGGCGAGATCATTGCCGACCTGAACGCTCTGCGCAGCCGCTTCGATTATGTGTTCACGACCGGCGGCATCGGGCCCACGCACGACGACATCACCGCCGATGCGGTTGCCAAAGCCTTTGGTCTGGCGATTGATTATCACCCGGATGCCTTTGCGCTTCTTGAAAAGCACTATGGCGCAGAGAACTTCAACGAGGCCCGCCGCCGCATGGCGCGCGCGCCCGTGGGTGCAACGCTGATCGACAATCCCGTGTCCAAGGCGCCGGGCTTTCGCATTGGCAATGTCTTTGTGCTGGCGGGCGTGCCGCGCGTGATGCGCGCGATGCTGGATTCGCTTTCGCCCATGCTGCCGGGGGGCAAGCCGCTTCTGTCGAAAACAATCAGCGCCCATACGGGCGAAGGCGTGATCGCCAAGGCGCTGGCCGGGGTGCAGAACGCCTATCCCGATATCGCCATCGGCTCCTATCCCTTTTACCGGAACGACCGGTACGGCGTTTCTGTTGTGGCCCGCAGCGCCGATCCCGACCGGCTGGCGGCGGTGGAATCAGCCCTGTTCACCATGTTCGAGGGGCTGGGGGTCAAGGCGTTTGCGGGCGAGCCGGCCTGACCCGGCAAGCGGCCATCGCGCCGAATCCGGCCAAAACGGGGCGGCAAGCGGGCCCAGAGCGTGGCCTTGGCCGGGCGGCGTTGCGGCAAAACCACGGCTCCGGGGCATTTCCCGCCCAACCGCTTGCGGCAGGCCGAAAAACCTGATGCATTTCCTCGTGCTTACGCTAGATTCACGGTCGGGGATGTACCGGCAGCAGGCGGAACCGTTTTCAATACGGCCCTTTGCCACCGGCGCGACAATGACGAACAACGGTCAGGGAGATCTGGAATGACACTGTTTGCAAAGGCGATTGCGGGGGCAGCCGCCGGATTGGGATTGCTTGCGGCGGCCAGCATCGCGAATGCGGCTGACGCGGCGCGTGAAAACTACAATCAGGCTGGTACGCACCAGTTCTATGTGTGGTGCACGGGCTCAACCGCCAGCTACACCACCACGGCTGACGGCGCCAACGCCGAAGAAGCCCAGATGAAGGCCTATGAAGAGGCCAAGGCGCAGGGCAAGACGACCTGCTGGCCGATCTGGCAGGGCAAGGCGGGCTAAGCCCCCTCGCCTGGAGAAAGTTTGAAACGGCGGTCCCTCGGGGCCGCCGTTTTGTTTTTCTTCGCGCCCCTGTCTTCAGCCTCCCCTTTGATAAAACTCTCGCATGCACACATCTCATAGAGCCCATGATTTGCTTGAGATTTTTCCGCCTCCGCCCGCGCTGCTTGGCGCGGGGGAGGCCAGCGATGCCCTTGCATCGCGGGTGGGGGAAACTTGGCGAAAAGCAAGGGCCCCCACCCAGATCGCAAGAGCGATCTGACCTCCCCCGCAACAAGTTGCGGAGGAGGTGGAAGCAAGATGTGTGAATCCGAGAGCCTTTGATAAAAGGGGTGAGCGGAGCGCAAGGGATTTGCTGGAGCAAAGCGACAGCAAGTCCGGTGGGGTTGCGAGCCGCTGTAATGCGCTCATCGATGGTGCCCCCCACCCGCGATGCAAGCGCATCGCTGGCCTCCCCCATTTTGAGGGAGGCGAAAGGGTTCTCGCACTTGTGGGCAAAGCCCCCCAATTGATCGCCCCGCCAATAAATCCTACCCATGCATCCGCACACGCATGGGCCCCTTGGCGGAACTGGTAGACGCAGCAGACTTAAAATCTGCAACCTGCAAAGGTGTCCGGGTTCGAGTCCCGGAGGGGCCACCACGCGGCGCAGCGCAAGGGCAAACGCCATGTCACTGGAAGACATCTATTTCATCGGCCAGACAATTGCGGTGGTCGCGATCTTTGCGTCGCTGGCCTATGTCGCCATCCAGACGCGCCAGAACGGCCGCCTGATGCGCGCCAAGGCGGCGTGGGATGCGCAGATGTCTTTCATGGAGATCAACGAGCGCCTGGCCAGCGGCGATGCGATCAGCCAGCTGACGTTCAAGGTGCATGGCAACGAAGCCGGGCTCTCGCCCTACGAAAAATATCTCGTGCACCGTTTCATGCGCGGTGTGCTTCAGCGCACCGAGGCGCAGTTTGCGCTTTTCAATAACGGCATTCTGGATGCCGAGGTGTGGAGCCTGCGCCTGACTTACGTGAAAAGCCTGATGAACTATCCCGCCTTTGCCGAGATCTGGGAGGCGGAGAAAAAGAACTCGATGTTCACCCGCGCCTTCATCACCGAACTCGACAAAACCCCCGCCCACGAAACGCCTGTGTTCATGGGCGCGGGCGGGTGATGGCAACCAAGAACCACATGGAATCTTTATGCAAGGTCGTGGCTTCGATAGCGCCAGGTTCATCCTGGAGCGGAAGTCATGCAAGTGCACAATCCTGCATCGGCGACGGCTGGCAACGCGCGCCGCACAGCACTGTTGACGATCGGTGCGATCGGCGTCGTTTACGGCGATATCGGGACTAGCCCTCTTTACGCTTACCGTGAGGCGCTGGCGCAATCGCTACCTCACGGTGTCGCTGAAGCTGACATTCTGGGCGTCCTGAGCCTGACACTGTGGGCGCTCATTCTCGTTGTGACGGTAAAGTACATCCTTTTCCTGATGCGGATGGACAACAAGGGAGAAGGCGGCGTGCTTTCTCTCATGGCGCTCACACAATTCACTCTTCAGCGCTGGAAAGTTGTGACCATACTTGGCGCAGCCGGTGCAGCACTCTTCTACGGAGATGCAATATTGACGCCCGCCTTATCGGTGCTTTCCGCGGTCGAAGGACTGAAAACCGTGCCTGGCATTGGCAGCCACATGGACGAAAGCACGGTGGTCGTCATCGCGCTGGTAATCCTCATCAGCCTGTTTGCCATACAGGGGCGCGGCACCGAGGGTGTGTCACGGATTTTCGGACCAGTTTGCGTGCTTTGGTTTCTTGCGATCGGCGCGGTTGGTGCCATCAACCTTGTCGAGGTGCCACATGCGCTTGCTGCCTTGAACCCAGAACATGCGATCTTGTTCTTGAGCACAAACGGCATGACATCACTTAAGGTTCTTGGCGCTGTTTTCCTTACAGTCACAGGCGCTGAAGCGCTTACTGCCGACATGGGTCACTTTGGTCGCTTTCCCGTGAGGCTCGGCTGGCTGGCTCTCGTTTTGCCGGCGCTCTCATTGAACTATCTGGGCCAAGGCGCATTCACCTTGGCGAGTCTGGAGACGGCAACCGCTGCAGGTACGGTGCTGGAAGGGGGAGACTGGTTCTTTCTCATGGTTCCCGAATCTGTGCGGCTTGCGATGGTTGTGCTGGCGACATTCGCAACCATCATTGCAAGCCAGGCCGTAATTACAGGCGCCTTCTCCCTCACCAGGCAAGGTATTGCCCTGGGCTTTTTTCCAAGAATGCAGATACGGCAGACAAGCGAAGCGCATGAAGGGCAGATTTACATTCCGGCGATCAACTGGCTTCTTCTTGCTGGCGTCGCCATTCTGATTATCTCGTTCCGGAATTCGTCAGCACTCGCGGCCGCGTATGGCATCGCTGTGTCGGGCACAATGATGATCACGACGTGCCTTGCATTCTTCGTCATGTGGAAGGTGTGGCGCTGGCATCCGTTGTGGGCGGCCACACTTGCATTGCCATTCCTCCTGCTCGACGCCTTTTTCTTCGGCGCCAATATGCTCCGGTTGTTCGACGGCGGCTGGATGCCGCTGACATTGGCCTGTGCAGTCGGGGTGACTATCTATGTATGGAGAAAAGGGCGTGCATATATGGCGGCGGAAGTTCAGCGTGCGACCGTTTCAATGCAGGACATCGCGGATGCATTGGCTTCCCGCCCGCCATTGCGCGTGCCGGGCACTGCAGTGTTTCTGACGGCAGAGCCCGATGTTGCCCCTGTCGCACTTCTCCACAACCTCAAACACAATAAAGTGCTCCACGAGCGGAACGTCATTGCAACCGTGCGCGGCATCTCGACGCCCAGAGTGGACGCCGACAAGCGGCTGATCCTTGAGCCGATCGACACAAACTTCCAGCGCGCGACACTGAATTTCGGTTATATGGAGACGCCAGACGTGCCGTCGGGCCTCTTCGGCACGGGCGCGATAAAGTCAGATCTGGCAGGAGCATCTTTTTTTGTGGGCAGGCATATCCTCTCCATCAAACAGAATGTGGGTCTTCCGCTCTGGCAAGACCTGATATTTGTGTTTCTGCAGCGCAATGCATCTGATCCGAACGACTTCTTCCAGATACCACCCGGAAGAGTTGTCGAAATCGGCACACGCATGGAAATTTGACGCACCGGCGGGAACCCGTGAGAATCCGGAACAGAATGAGCACAGCAAGAAACCCTTCAGCACGTGCGGTTCCGGTGTTGTGGCTCATTGCCGAGGTGGCTGCTACACTGGTTCTGACCGGCCTGTTGTCAGCAGGACTGCAACGCTGGCTGTCGACCGCAAATCTTGCGTTTCTGTTCCTGATGGCTGTTTCGATCATGGCGGCACGGCGAGGTCTTGCCGGCGGCTTGACGACAGCTGTGCTGGCAACGCTCACATTCAATTACTTTTTCATTCCACCGACCTTCACGCTTGAGGTCGCGCATCCAGACAACCTCTTCACCTTGCTGGCGCTCGTGCTGACGGCGATTGTCTTCAGTCACTTGGCTGCCCGATTGAGAACCCAGGCACGGCAGGCAGAGTTCGATAGTGAAGGAAACATCTGGCTTGCACAGTTTGCCAGTCAGTTGGCAGACTGCCGTGACAGCGGCGCAGTTCACGCCCTTGTTGAGACGGCCCTGGCGAGATGGAGTGACGCCGAGGTCAAGTTGCTCGACCCGGCCCAGGAAGAGGGCGAGACAGCACTAGAGACTGCGGCAATGAGGTGGGCGGTTGCTCATGGTGTTCCGGCGGGCAGAGGCGCCGATGTATTGGCAGGTGCCGATTCTCTCTACTTGCTCTTGAGCGGGGCAGAGCATCCGCTTGTCGCGCGTTTTCACCGCCGCGATGAAGCTGTTCCGCTACCGCGGGAAAAGTTCAGCTTTGCAGAAAAGGCGTTGGCACGCAGCGGTATTGCGTTAAATCGCGCTACAATTGAAAGGGCCAAAGAGCGTGAAGCTGTGCGGGAAGCCATTCTTGCATCGATTGGGCACGATCTGCGCACGCCGCTGACCTCGATCTTGGCCGGACTTGCTTCCTTGCCTGACGATCCAGGCGGCATCGTCACGGCAACGCGAACTCAGGCGGCGGAGCTGGAGATGTTGATTTCAAATCTCCTGGAACTTGCACGCCTCAGGACAGAGCTCGGAGCAGTAGAGCTTGAAGCAACTGATCTCACCGACTCGATTGATTCAGCGGTCCGTTACATGGCCAGCCGACTGACCCGGCACCGTCTTGCGATCAATATCGCCCCAGACCTTCCCATGGTGAACTCTGATCCGAGAATGCTCCATCACATCCTTCTCAACTTGCTCGACAATGCCGCAAAGTTCAGCGCACCCGGAACCTTGATCGAAGTAAGCGCGACGGGGGCCAATTGGGGCACAATCATAACCGTCAGCGATGAAGGTCGCGGCCTTCCCGACAGCCACGGCAATAGACTGCCGCGCCGTTCCAAAGAGGAAAGCGCTCATGGCAGCGGTCTGGGAATGGCTGTCATTGATGGATTTGCCCGCGCATTGGGGGTGACGGTAACAGCCACCAACCGCGCAGGCGGGGGGGCCGGAAGTGCATTTAGCGTCTGCTTCCCGCCGAACCTGATTTGCAGCACGTCTCGTGCCCAATGACCGAAAGAACACAAATACTCGTTATCGATGATGAGCTGTTGATCAGGCGGATGGTTGGCATGGCACTCGGGCGGGCAGGTTTTGCGCCCCTCGAAGCGGAGAATGCAACACGTGCGCTTGCACAGCTTCAGATGCACCATCCTGCTGCAGCCATCGTCGATCTGAGTTTGCCTGACATGGATGGTCTTGACCTCGTAACCGAGCTGGCCCGCAGAGGCGGCATCGCCATCATCGTGCTTTCAGCTCGCGATGCCACAAGCCAGAAAATTGCAGCACTCGATCGGGGCGCAGATGACTTCGTGTCAAAGCCATTCGACTCGGGAGAGTTGTTGGCAAGGCTTCGCTCATCCCTGCGACGGCTGGAAAGGGTTCCGGCAGCAGGGGGGCGCATTGAAGCCGGCCGTATCGTCATTGATGAGACCGGCCATGTGGTCAGCAAGGATGGACGTGAAGTCCATCTGACTCCACGCGAATTCGCACTGCTGGTTGAATTGGCGCGTCAGCCCGGTCGCGTCGTCACGCACGCACATTTGCTGCGCAAGGTCTGGGGGCCGTCTCACGTTAATGACATCGAGTATTTGCGCGTGGCCGCCCGCAGCCTGCGCCAGAAGCTCGAAGATGATCCCTCGCGCCCCGCTCTGCTGCGCAACGAACCGGGCGTTGGCTATCGCCTGATTGCGGGAACCTGACGCAGACTCACCTCAACCGCTGGCTCGCAAATGTCACCGCGCCAACCACAAGCAGCCCGAACACGGTGAGCGAGAAGAAGGGCGAGAACCACGCATTGTCCCACACCGCAATCGCGGTGGGAGTGGTGGCGCCGATGCGTTCGGGCTTGCCATCCTCCAGCGCGTCTGAGTTCGTGGATGCAGGTGGGTGGGGACGTCATCCCGTGAAGAGCAACTTGGGCCGTCGAGGCCAATGTGGTAGTGTTCCCCCATGAACCTCTCCGCTCACCCGCGCATCTCGCGCAATCCGGCTATCATGATGGGCAAGCCCGTCATTGCGGGCACGCGCGTAACAGTCGAAGCAGTGCTGGAGCAGTTTGCAGCGGGCGCAAGCCTTGCGTGGGTGCTGGAAGCCTATCCGCAGCTGAATGAAGAAGATGTCCGCGCGGCAATGGCTTTTACCGTTCTGGGCGCTGCAGGAGAATAAGCTGCTTTCAGTCGGCAGCGGGCAACACCCCTCCCGTCTTCTGTTACGTCGCGCCTAGCGCAGTCTTCAACAGGGGAAGGCGATCACGCATTCCTTTCTCGATTGACACGCACAACGCTTTCGGGAAGCCCGGAGGCATGCGGTCGCGGGCCTGTTTGAGCGCAAAATCTGCATCAGTGAGGATTTCATTGACTGCATTCTGGAACGGCTCTCTGCCCATTCCCGCTTGTCTTGCGGTTTCGGCAAAATGGAGACCGTGAATGCGTGGAATGCTGTATTCACGGCCTTCGCCGACACACATTGCCATTTTGTACTTGTTGCGCGGAATCCGCTTGGCATCGAACGCGGGTTGTACGCTGAGCACATCGTAGAAGGGCGTAAGTTCAAAGCGTCCCCCGGGGCGGAGAAAAATGCTGAAATTCTTTGCGTGTCCGTCTGTTGCGCCGATCAGCCAGAAGATCATCTGGCACTTGATGAAAGCTGATTGATCCCGGGCAGGATCGTCACTTCCCTGAAGCAGCTTGAGAATGTCGACGATGCCGGGACCTTGCTGGTTCTGATATTTGCGGGTCGAGGGAACCGAAAGAGCCTGACAGCAATCTTCCTGTGGCAGGCGGAGTATCCTGTCGGTTCCGCGCCACATTCGGTCAAAGCGCTCGACGACTAGCACTCTGCGTGCACCGAATGTTGTCATTTCGGTTTTTGCGACTTTGAGCCCGAAGCACCCGAGAAGCGTCAGGCAGAAATGTTCGTTTTCGACGCTGTCTGAAAGGTCAATCATGCCGAACGGCGTCGGGATCGTACCGATCTGCGGCTTCAGAATGTGCGTGGTTGGTGTCGCACCAAGGGGGTGCAGCCATTTGCCCTTGCGCCGGAGGAGGGCAGTCTTTTCCTGTGCCCCCGCGATGGATATCCTGAACCCTTGCACAGGATCGATGCCAAGTGGCGCGCGCGCAAGGTTTGCAAGCGTCGCTTCTATCGCATCGTCGCTGACGCGCCTTCCGGAGACAGGCGCGAGGGCGTCAATGGTGACGCCCTCTGGTACGAACTGCATGGCCCCGACACAGTCGCGGCCAATCTGTTCCAGCAAGCTGAATGTGTCAGTGCCGCCTGCGCCTGTCTTCTCGGCTACAATGCGGCGCACATCCGGGTTGTCGGGCAGAATGTTGTCGAACACAGCTTCCACCACGGCACCGCGAAAGGGTTCAGGTCGCGGCGGAAGGGAAAGTGACACTGGAAACCGTTGCGGCCAGATCAACCAGCTGTCATCGTAGCGGAATGTGATCGCCCCCCCCGCTTCCTTCGCCAGTTCCCCGGCAAGACGATTGTTGATAAGCACCTTTAGTGGCGCGTGTGACTTGCGCCTGCCCATTAGAAGATGCCGTCAATGTCTGACACCGAACTCTTTGTGCGTTGGCTGACACTCAGTTCGAGGTCAAGAGCTGCAAGGAGGGCGAGTAGAACGCCGAGTTTGGCGCTTTCATATCCACTCTCGATGCGCGAAATCTTTTCCTGGCGTTGCCCCGAGAGCCTGGCCAGATCTGACTGGCTCAGCCCCTTTGCCTTTCGCTGCCGCTGGATGGCTTGCCCCAGTTGCCCGGGGGATCGTGCAATCGTGTTCATGAGCATGGCTCCGCATATGCCGTGTCATTTTCAGCATAGACCAATGATATGCGATTTATAGCATAAAAATGCGTTATGCGAAAATAAGCATAAATTTGATTTATGCCGAAAATGACATATGTGGGACCTGCCCGATCGGGGGAGGGAAATAGCCCCTACCTCAGCCTCTGGCTCGCAAACGTCACNNGTGCGCACAAAGGCCGACTGGCGGCCGATCATCGCCTCCCAGATCGCGCGCGAATTGGAAAGCGCCAATCCGCCGTTCAGCGCCAGCATGCTGGCAAAGCCGCCCAGCATCAGCCAGTTGAAGCGCCGTTTCAGCACCGTCTGCGCCGTGCCCACCATGATGAAAACGCCGGTCGCGCCCATCGCGGTTGCAAAAAGGCCCAGGAACAGAATGGCCCAGGGCTGGCTGGCCGTCAGCACCATCGCCAGAAGCGCCGACAGCATGGCGATAAGGCCGGCGGGATAAAGCCATCCCTGAATGAGCTGCACGCTGACGGCAAATTTGTGCAGGGGGCGCAGGTTTGATTTGAGAACCGAGGGCAACAGCTTGATCGCCACCTGGGCAAAGCCCTTGGTCCAGCGGAATTGCTG
>DEIC01000001.1:16983-20753 GCA_002352285.1 Alphaproteobacteria bacterium UBA2784
AGCATCAGGCCCTGCGCGCGGGTCAGCAGGCCCTTCTCGACATTGGCGTGTTCCCAGCGCGTCTGCACAAAGGCGAGATTTTTTTCGTTGATGAGCGGGCGCAGCGTGCGCTTCAGCACGTCGGGCGGCGGCACGAAATCGGCATCGAACACGGCCACATATTCGGCGGTGCTTGCTTCCAGACCGGCTTTCAGCGCGCCTGCCTTGAAACCCTCGCGGTTTTCGCGGTGGAGCAGAACGGCATCAATCCCGCGCGCGCGCAATTCGTCGATCTTGGCCTGGGCAATGCCCGTGGTTTCGTCGGTGGAATCGTCGAGCAGCTGGATGTGCAGGCGGTCGCGCGGCCAGTCGATGGCGGCGGCGGCTTCAAGTGAACGCTCCACCACTTCCGGCTCGTTGAACGTGGGCAACTGGATCAGCACATGCGGCAGATCGTCGGGCAGCGGCAGGCGCTGCACCGCCTCCTCGCGCTCAAGGCCCCGGTCGCGATAGATGATGAAAACGCCCCAGATCACCATCAAATGGATCGCAAGGGCGCAGATGACCAGAAGCGCCACAAGGAAAGTGCCCCAGGCAAGGAAGGTCAGAACCTCCATCACGTCGAGGAGGACCGAGGCACTGAAAAGATTGCTGATCACGGCAAAATTCCCCAAGGCGCTGGCCCCGCTCCCGGCCCCGCGCGAATTTACGGGCGGAACATGCTTTGTGGCGGCGCACAACTCAAGCCCCGGTTGAAGTGATTTTTGTCAACCCGTTGAAAATAAATGGTCTTCTGGATTGTGGCGGCGTCAGCAGCAGCCGCATCCGGCGGCAAAAACCTTACCGTCTGCGCGGAATGTGCCGTTGGGCGCCTCGCCCCCGCCAGATTCCGCAAAGCCCTCGGCCGTGCGTTTGCGCAAATCGGCGTCGCAGAAAAAGTCGATGGCGGTCATCGCCATCGCCTTGGCGCCGTCGATCACGCCCTTGTCGCCGCGATCCGATTTTGCCCAGCGCGTGAATTCCGGATTGTGGATGACGACATTCATCGGTGCGATCGCAATCATCGGATGGATCGACGGCACACGATAGGAAACATTGCCCATGTCGGTAGAACCCGCCGTGCCCGCCGGCAGTTTTTCGACGTCCACAAATTCGCGGCCCAGCGTCTCGGCATTGGCGCGATAGGATTTTGCCAGCGGCCATGCCGTTTTCAGATCAAGGTAATCGGCCTTCGCCCAGTTGATCTCGGCGCGCACGCCGGTGGCCAAAGCACCGGCCTCCAGACAGCCATGCACGCGCTGCTTCAGCTTGGCGAGGTCTTTGGCGTTCTCCGCGCGCACCAGGAAATGCGCCGCCGCGCGCTCGGGCACGATGTTGGCGGCCTGGCCGCCATCGGTGATGATGCCGTGAATGCGCTCTGTCGGGCGGATATGCTGGCGCAGCGCCGCAATGCCCTGATAGGCAAGCACCACAGCATCGAGCGCATTGAGGCCACGATGCGGCATGGCTGAAGCGTGCGCTGACTGGCCGTGATAGATGACATCAACCTGCGTCAGCGCCAGACACGGCATGGTCTCGATATCAAAGCCCGATGAATGCACCATCATCGCAGCGTCCACACCCTTGAACGCGCCATGCTGCGCCATCACTTCCTTGCCGCCGCCACCCTCTTCAGCAGGCGTGCCCAGATAGCGCACGCGACCGGGCAGGGCCGCGCCAAGTTTCGCAAGTCCAAGGGCCGCCCCGAGACCGGCACTGCCGATCACGTTATGGCCGCAGGCATGCCCGATGCCGGGCAGCGCGTCATACTCCGAAAGAATGGCGACCAGCGGNNGGCGCCATGGCATCGATGGCAGCTGAGACATCGCGCTTGAGGGTTTGAGCGTTCATCAGCGTGCTCCCGTTGCGGTCTGCGTGTGCATGCGTGTCAGTCAAGCAGGTGAGAGGGGCAAGGGCAATGGCCGAAGTAAAAGTGCGCGGTGCGAATGGGCAGATGCTGCATCTGGCGGTCGATGATGTGCCGCCGCCAGACGCGGCATCCGGTCTGCCGCCCGTCGTGCTGGTGCACGGNNCATGGCGCAAGCGCAAAGCCTTACGACCCTGCCGACTATGACGAAGGCATGATGGCCGCCGACATCGCCTTTGTGATGGCGTCGCTGGGCGTGCGCGAGGCCGATGTGGTGGGCTATTCGATGGGCGGCTTTTTAGGGATGCGCCTTGCGCATGACATGCCCCAGCGTGTGCGCCGCCTGGTGGTGGCCGGTGTCGGCGAAACCTATTTCAACACGGCTGACCCGCTGGCGCCGCGCATCGCGGAGGGCCTGCTGGCCCCTTCAATCGAACAGGTCAGCGATCCGGTGGCGCGTGATTTCCGCAAATTTGCTGATCGCAAGGGAACGGATCTGCGGGCGCTGGCTGCGTGCATGCGCCGCCCGCGCCGGATATTCTCGCCCGCCGAGTTGCGGCGCATCAGCGTGCCCGTGCTCGTGATCTGCGGCGAGAAGGATGCGCTGACCGGATCACCGGTTCCGCTGGCGCAGTCCTTTGTGAAGGGTGAGGCCGTCATCGTGCCCAACCGCGACCACATGACGGCGGTGGGTGATCCAGTGACCAAGCGCGAAGTGGTGCGGTTTCTCGCGGCCTGAAAAGCAAAGGGCCCGCCGGTCGGGCGGGCCCTTCAAAACCGGATCCGGAAAGGATCAGAGGTTCAGCGTGGCCGACAGAACAATCGTGCCATCGCACACGTCATCACAGGCGCCGCCGATGTCGGTATCAACATAGCGTGCGTCAAAGTCGATGATTTCCCACGAGGCGGTCAGACCGACATTCCAGGTGGTGTACTCACCCTGATCTTCCACATCCTGATGGCCGACTGCGCCGCTGATCGACAGCCACTCGACGATCGGGAAGGCAACGCCAGCCTCAAGGTACCAGCCAAGGCCGGTGTCGCCAAAATAGTTCGGCGCAATGGCAATCTGGCCATGGACTTCAACGCCGCCTTCATAGGCATGCGTCAGCGTCGCCATGAGTTCGAGGTAGTCGTAATCGCCGCCCGGCGGCTCGTCGTTGTAGAGGTAGTAGAGAACGGCGAGGTCAAGCTCGGTCGATTCCGAAATGCCGTGCACATAGCCGAGATAGATATCGGTCTCGACGTCAGCGAATGCGTCGAAGTCGACATTCGAGAACCACACGCCGCCGTAGAAGCCACCCTCATGGGCAAGCTCAACGCCGAGCTGGACGGCGCCTTCACCCGTCGTCTGCGAGACGCCGCGGAAGCGATAGTCGTTGGTGACAGTCAGCGAGCCCGACAGATCCCACGGACCCTCGCCATCATCGGACAGCGCAACCGGTGCCATCGCGCCGGCCAGAAGGGCCGCGCACACCGTGCTCTTCAAGAAAGTCATCTTCATCGTTCTACTCCCCTTGGACGCCGAATCGTCCGGTTGAAAGCTCCGGTCAGGAGCGCTCGCAATGTCCTGACGCGGCGCTGGGCACATGCCCCGTCACACCAACGTCACAAGGACGAATTCTATGGAGATTCCATGGTTAAGGACAACTTAACGCATGGCAAAATCTGTGGCCCCTGCGCAACAGCAGACGCCTCATGATTCTGCGAACGGCGCGGTTGCCCAAGGGTTCGCCAGCCTGCCGCGCCCATATGCACCTGTTGCCGCTTTGCCGGGCAGGGTCCGGCCAGCTCACTTGGGCGGCAGCACCGAGGCAAGATCAAGATGCGCGCCGGCATCCGTCAGCAGTGTCTCGCCGGTGATGTGCCTGGCGCCCTCTGCGCA
>DEIC01000018.1:0-1913 GCA_002352285.1 Alphaproteobacteria bacterium UBA2784
AACGGCGGCGCGCTTCATCTTCGGTCGCCTTGCGCGCATCTTCTTCAATTTTGCGCTTTTCGGCGGCTTCTTTCTCGATGCGCTGGCGCACTTCATCTTCGGCGCGGCGCCTGGCTTCTTCTTCGGCGCGTTTGCGCGCTTCCTGCTCGGCGATCTTGGCATTTCCAAGGGCGCGGTTGCGGGCAGCCTTTTCCTCTTCCGTCAGTGTACGGAGCACCATGCCCTGCCGCCCGCTGGTGGCGGTGGTGCGGGCTGGCTCACCGGCGCGCAGCGGTTCCGGCCGCTTGGCGCGGCCATCAGCGCCGGGGCGCGGTGACGGTCCGGCAGCCCCACCCGCACGCAGCGTCGCCGGTGCAGCAGGAGGTGGTGCTTGCGGGCGCAATGTGCCGGAAGCAGGCGCACGCAATACGGGCGCTTCCCTGGCAGGTTCTTCTTTGGCGGAGGCCGGAGCAGCCTTGGCAGCCGCCTCGGCGGCCTTTGCTTCGGCTTCGGCGCGCGACTTTGCAGCCTCTTCTTCCTGAAGGCGGCGGGCTTCGGCCTGGGCGGCCGCTTCTCTGGCGGCTTCCTCGCGCGCAGCTTCGTCAGCTTCAGCTTGCGCCAGCGCAGCTTTGACAGCGGCGGCCTGCGCCGGGGTCATGTTCGGATTGGTTGCAGGCGTCTTTGCGGCCGGTTTGGGGGCAGCCCCCTCCGGCGCCTTGCCGGCCGGGCCGGGCGTGACGATGCGCGCGCGCTTTTTCTCGACTTCGACCACTTTCGTGCGGCCGTGCGAAAAGCTCTGGCGCACCGTGCCAGAGTCGGCCGGGCGCTTGATGCTCAGCGTCTTGGTGCCGCCGACATGCAATGTCTTGCCGCCGGTATCCTTCGTATCCGTCATGCCTTCTCAACTGTCCCGGTGGCTTTGCCAGCCTGAACCCACGCGGGCGGAACAAGGCAGGTAAAGCCTGATAAACGCGAAGTTTCGTCCAAGATACGGATGGCCAATCCCTTGGCATCCGGCCGCCTTGGTGCGAGCGCGGCATGTATCACATGTTCAAGCCCCAAGGCCATGGACAATTCGGCCGATGTGAAGCACCCGATGACGGGGGCCGGCAGCGCCATGGCGCGGGCTTTGGCCAGGATGGATTTACGGCCGTCTTCGGCGCCGTCTGAGGCCTCGATCAGGGCCGAAACGATGCTGGCAGCCTCAGGCGCGCCAAGCAGTTCTTTGACTTTTTCATAGCCCTGGATCAGGGCGCCCGCCCGCCGGGCAAAGCCGAAAAGCGACAGGATGGAGCGGCGCAAAATTGCCGCCACCTGATCGGAAAGATCAGGCGGCACAAGGACTTTTGCCTTCGCCGCCTTGGCAAAGGCCTGCTTCTTGACGGCCAGATCCACCATGTCCCGGCTGGCCGTCACCCAAAGGCCCCGGCCTGGCAGCTTGCCGCTGATGTCGGGCACGATCGTTTCATCCGGCCCGACGACAAACCGGACCATGCAAGACGGCGCCCGGCTTTCGCCGCTGGCGATGCAGCGGCGCTCAGGTGACTGTTTTTCGCCCGTGGCAGAGCCGGAGGAGGAGATGTCCGTCAGGCATCATCTCCTTCGCCATCGCCTTCCGCTGGCGGTTCTTCGGCAGGCGCTTCGATCCAGCCTGCGGCGACGCGCGCGGCCATGATGATGGCCTCGGCCTCGGCACGCGAAACGCTAATGCCCTCAAAATAGCCCGGCACGCGGGTCTTCTGGCCGTCCTTGACCTCATCATAGCCGATCAGATCATCCGACGCGCAGCCCGCGAGATCTTCCACGCTCATGACGCCATTTTCGCCGAGTGCCGCCAGCATGGCCGGCGTCACGCCCTCGATCTCTGCCACTTCATCAAGCACGCCCAGCGAGCGGCGCTTTTCATCGAAGGCGCGATTGACGCGCTCGACATG
>DEIC01000018.1:2042-32740 GCA_002352285.1 Alphaproteobacteria bacterium UBA2784
ATGCGGCCGGCATCTTCATCCAGCACGACCTTGGAAACTTCGGCAGGCGCCAGCGCGTTCACGATGAACGTGGCCGCATCCGGCGACCACTGGATGATGTCGATCTTCTCGCCCTGCAATTCGGTCACAACCGCCTGGACGCGCGCGCCGCGCATGCCGACGCACGCGCCCACCGGATCAATCGAGCTGTCACGCGACAGCACCGCGATTTTCGCGCGGCTGCCCGGATCGCGCGCCACGGCCTTCACCTCGATGATGCCGTCATAGATTTCCGGCACTTCCTGCGCAAACAGGCGCGCCATGAACTGGGGATGCGTGCGCGACAGGAAAATCTGCGGACCGCGTGCTTCGCGGCGCACGTCAAACACATAGGCGCGGATGCGGTCGCCCGCGCGGAAGCTTTCGCGCGGCAGAACGTCATCGCGGCGCACGATGCCCTCGGCGCGACCCAGATCGACAATCACATTGCCATATTCGGCGCGCTTGACGACGCCATGCACGATCTCGCCGATGCGGTCTTTATACTCGTCATACTGGCGATCGCGCTCGGCATCGCGCACTTTCTGCGTGATGACCTGCTTGGCGGTCTGGGCGGCGATGCGGCCATAGTCGATGGGTGGCAGCTGATCGAGAATCTGGTCGCCCGCTTGAGCTGCCGGATTGCGGCGCTTGGCGTCCTCAACCGAAATCTGGGTTGAATCGTTTTCAACCAGATCAACAACCGACAGCACGCGATGCAGGCGCGTTTCGCCGGTCTTGGGGTCGATCTCCGCCTGGATTTCCGATGACGCGCCATAACGCGAGCGCGCGGCCTTCGCCATCGCCTCTTCCATGGCGGCGATCACGATGCGGCGGTCGATCGACTTTTCGCGCGCAACCGCATCCGCGATTTGCAGAAGTTCCAGCTTGTTGGCACTGACGGCCATGGCACGCTCTCCTCAGCTCTTTTGAGGTTCGGGGTGAAGATTCAAATTGCGGCGCGCAAGGCTTTCCGCGACCAGACGGTCGGTCAGCACAAGCCGCGCTTCGGTAATGGAAGAAAAGGGCAGGGTGAATTCCTGTGGCGCGCCCGGCTTGCCGGTATCCAGCGTCACGCTGTCACCATCGGCGCGCGCAATGATGCCTTTGAAACGGCGGCGGCCATCCAGCGGCGGCTCGACTTCGATTTTCGCCTCATGGCCCTGATAGGCGGCAAAGTCGTGCGGGCGTGTCAGCGGCCGGTCAATGCCGGGGGACGAGACCTCCAGCGTGTACTCGCCCGAGATCGGGTCTTTCTCGTCCAGCACGGCAGAGATCGCGCGCGACAGCGCGGCGCAATCATCGACATCCATTGTGCCATCGGGGCGCTCGGCCATGATCTGCAGGGTCGCGCGCCTGCCGCCGGTAAAGCGCACGCGCACGAGCTCATAGCCAAGGCGCTTGGCCTCAGGCGCGATCAGACGGGTGATGCTGGCGGCATCCGCCATGGAATGGGCACCGGATAACAAAAAAGGCGGCCCCGTTTCCGGCGCCACCTGATCGGACGATCAAGTTGTAGTGGCGGCTATCTAGCCGCTTGGGCCCGCCTTTTCAAGCACCTTTGCACTCAAATTGCAGATAAACGGGCTTTCGCCCCGCAGCCAACGCCTTGGCCTCATAGCGGGTCTCAACCCAGCCTTCGGGCCGGATTTTCCAGTCCGATGATGCGCTTGCCAGAAAGTCGAAATGCCCTTCCACAGCCGTCTCGATCATCGTCCAGCGCGCGTAATCCATAATGTCGGTGGCAACAATCAGCGTGCCGCCCGGCCGCATGATGCGGGCAAGGGCCGCAAGGTTCTCGCGGCCGATAAAGCGGCGCTTGTGATGGCGCGTCTTGGGCCAGGGATCGGGAAAGAGAACAAAGACCGCATCGACGGAGGCTGGCGAAAGCCGGTCAATCACATCGCGCGCGTCATCGGCATGGATGCGCACGTTGGAAAGATTTTGTGCTTTGACTTCAGCCGCCAGTCTGACGACGCCATTGATGAAGGGCTCACAGCCGATGAAAAGCGTTTTGGGATCGCGGGCGGCGCGTGCGGCAAGATTTTCACCACCGCCAAAGCCGACCTCAAGCACCAGCCGGCTGGCTGCGGGCATCAGCGCGCGCGGATCAAGGCTCCCGCTTGCCGGCAGGCTGATGGCGGGAAGAAATTCCTCAACCAGCGTTTTCTGCGACGGCTTGAGACGGTGACCGCTGCGCCGCCCGTAAAGGATGCGGCGGTTCTTCAGCTCCCCGCTCACCGTCTGCGTCTCACAGCGCCTTTTTCAGTGCGCCCGCCAGATCCGTCTTTTCCCACGAGAACCCGCCATCATTATCCGGCGTGCGCCCGAAATGGCCATAGGCAGAGGTGCGCGCATAGATGGGCTTGTTGAGCGAAAGCGTCTCGCGGATGGCGCGTGGCGTCAGGCCGCCCATCATTTCGGGCAGAAGCTTTTCAAGCTTCGCCTCATCAACTTCACCCTGCCCATGCAGATCGACATAGAATGACAGGGGCTTGGCAACACCGATCGCATAGGAAATCTGGATCGTGCACTTGGGCGAAATGCCCGCGGCCACAACGTTCTTGGCGAGGTAGCGGCAGGCATAGGCAGCCGAGCGGTCAACCTTGGTCGGATCCTTGCCCGAGAACGCGCCGCCGCCATGAGGCGCTGCGCCGCCATAGGTGTCGACGATGATCTTGCGGCCCGTCAGGCCACAGTCGCCATCCGGTCCGCCGATGACGAAATTGCCGGTGGGGTTGACGAACCACTCGGTTTCCTTTGTCACAAGACCGGGCGGAAATACGGCTTCAACATAAGGCCGCGTCAGCGCCATCACATCGGCGGGCGTCAGACCCTCGCGATGCTGTGTTGAGAGCACGATTTTCAGAACGCGCACCGGCTTGCCGTTTTCATAGGCCAGTGTCACCTGGCTTTTGGCATCCGGTTCAAGTTCGGGGCGCGCACCCGAATGGCGCGCCTTGGCCAGCGATTGCAGGATGTTGTGCGAATATTGCAGGGTGGCCGGCATCATCTCGGGCGTTTCATTGGTGGCATAGCCGAACATGATGCCCTGATCGCCCGCGCCCACCTCTTTGTCGCCTTCAAGATCAACGCCCTGCGCAATGTGCTCGGACTGGCCGTGCAGCAGCACTTCGATATTGGCGTTGGCGAAGTGGAAACCCTCCTGCGCATAGCCGATATCCTTGATCGCCTTGCGCGCAACGTCGATGACGTCAGAGCGCGTGATGCTGGCGGGTCCGCGCGTTTCACCCGCGATGACGACGCGGTTGGTGGTGGCCAGCGTTTCGCACGCCACGCGCACGCGGCGCGCATCCATGCCTTCCTGCGCAGCACGGCGGAAGAAGAGATCGACGACCTCATCCGAAATGCGGTCACACACCTTGTCGGGGTGGCCTTCGGAAACGGACTCGCTGGTGAAGATAAAGGAAGACCGCGCCACGCTCTGCACTCCCGCGCTGGTTAATCGCAATGGCGGCGGGTTTTAGGCCATTTTGCCCGGCGGTCAAGAAAAAGCGGCAACCGGCGGTTGCGCGCCGGTATCCCGCTTCCATTGGCGTGACCTGACTAGTCGTCCTGCCCGGCGATCTCGACAACAAGATCAAGGATGCGGCGGCGCAGCTTCTGGTCGCTGATGCGCGTGAAGGCACGATTGAGCTGCATGCCCTCGGGCGTCGACAGAAACGCGATCAAATTCTCTGTCTTTTCGCCCGCATCCTCGGCAAAGCCGCGGAGGCCCTTTTTCGGAAGATCGGCTTGCGACAGATCTTCAAAGAAAAAGGAAACCGGCACACTGAGGATCTGTGCAATGTGGAAGAGGCGGCTTGCACCGATGCGGTTCGCGCCCTTCTCGTATTTCTGCACCTGCTGGAATGTGAGGCCCAGCGTCTCGCCAAGCTTCTCCTGGCTCATGCCAATCAGCATTCGGCGCAGACGCATCCGCGCACCGACATGCACGTCTATATTGTTCGTCGATTTTTTCGCCACGAAACCAGTCTTGCAGTTGCGGTGATGTGCCCGAACGTCTCACGCGCGATCCGCACGAAGCGGATACAAATCCCACATAGGGCTGTGCAAAGCGCGGGTCAATGGCTGCGTTGCAAATGAACTCAATCTGACTTGCGCATTATTTTTGTTGTGCGTGCGCACAAACACCGGATGCGCGGAAGCCCTGATAAACACTGCCAGAATGAACAAAAGGATGAATACGGAGCGTCCTGCAACCATAAAGAGAGTGCCAGAAAGTGATGCAGGCAACGATACGTCAATCGCGCCTTCGCTGCCGTAAGGCAAACGTGACAATATACGGCCATAAGGATCAATCAGTGCAGACACGCCCGTGTTTGCCGCACGCACAATCGGCAAACCCTCTTCGACAGCGCGAAGACGCGCTTGCGCAAGATGCTGTTGCGGTCCGATCGTATCACCGAACCAGCTGTCATCGGTGACATTAACCAGAAATGCGGGACGCAGCGCATCATCCGCCACCTCCGCAGGGAAGATGACTTCATAGCAGATGAGCGGCCCCATCGGCGGCGCGCCGGGAACCGTCAATGTCGCAACACCCGGACCTTCGGAAAAATTTCCGCCGCCGCCTATGATCTTTGTCAGACCAAGCGCCTCGAGCAGGCCTGACAGGGGCAAATACTCGCCAAACGGCACCAGATGCGCCTTGTCATAGGTCGCAAGGATGCGCCCATCGCGGATCACATGGAATGAATTGAAGAACCGTTCGCCCGATGCGTCTTCCTCAACGCGCGCCGCGCCCGTCATCAGAACGATATCGCCCAGAAGATCCTTGATGACGGCGAGCGCATCGTCCGAGCGGTCAAGCAGAAAGGGCGGCGCAGCCTCCGGCCACACCACATGGGTGATGCCCGCTTCGCGCACATCGAGGAGCGGCGCAATCAGGCGGCGCCAGTTGCGCTGGCGGAGTTCCGGCACATATTTTTCGGCCTGCGGCACATTGGGCTGGATGATGCGGATGCGCACGCCATCAACCCAGTCCTCCCCAGCGGGCAGGCGGAGCGCACCGAAAATCATCAGCGCGCCAAGTGCAACGAGCGAGAGCGAAGGCAGCATCACCCGCGCGCGCATCGCCGCATTATCGGCAAGTGTTGCGACGCTTGCGCCCATCACCAGCACGATGAGATTAAGTCCATAGGCGCCGAACAGCGACGCCGACTGAATGAGGAAAATGTTCTCGGAGAAAATCTGCCCCGGCATGTTCCACGGGAAGCCGGTCAGGACATGGCCGCGCATGAACTCGATCAGCGAGAACGCTGCGGCAAACCAGATGATGCGCCGCCAGCCATCAACCCGGAACCGCCGCGCCAGAAGAAACGCAAGCCCGGTAAAAAGCCCAAGGCCCGCCGGCAGGATCGTCATGGCAAAGGGCATGATCCAGCCATGGGTCTCGGCATCGACCAGAAACGAATTGCCGATCCAGTAGAGACCCGAAATGAAACTGCCAAAGCCGAACGCCCAGCCAATTGCAAAGGCGGCGCGCAACGGCCGGGGCGCGCGCAATGTTGAATCGAGAAGAAGAATGCAGACGGGCCACACCAGAAACATCAGCGGCCAGAGCCCGAAGGGCGCCTGCATCAGCGTGGCCAGAACGCCTGCGATCAGCGCCACCAGCATGGCTGGCTTGAGGCGAAGCTGACTGACGCGCTGCGCAAGCCCCTGCGCGCCTGATCGCGTGCGGGAAAAGAAGTCTTTCATGTGCCCGATAGAGGCGCCGCTGCGCGCCTGATGCGCAGCCGCTTGATGCGGCGCGGATCGGCGTCGATCACTTCAAACTCGACGCCACTCTCATGCGCGATGACTTCGCCGCGCTGGGGCAGGCGGCCCGCAAGTTTGGCCACAAGTCCGCCCAGCGTGTCGTGCTCTTCGCGCTCCTCCTGCGTCGCCAGTTCAACGCCCGCAGCCTTTTCAAGGTCTTCCACCGGCACGCGCGCATCGGCTTCAAAGCCGCCGGGGATGGGCTTTAACTCTGCCTCTTCATCCGTATCGTGCTCATCGTCGATCTCGCCGACGATCTGCTCCACCAGATCTTCGATGGAAAGAAGCCCGTCTGTGCCGCCATACTCGTCGATCACCAGCGCCAGATGGATGCGGGTCGCCTGCATTTTCAGAAGCAGGTCCTGGGCCGGCATCGAAGGCGGCACAAACAGCACGTCACGCTTGATGCGCTGGAGCGAGAAGGGTTGTGGCTCGCGCCCCGGCATCAGATAGCCGATGACATCCTTGATGTGGACCATGCCGATGGGTTCATCCAGCGTGTCCTTATAGACGGGCAGGCGCGAATGCTGTGCTTCAAAAAAGACTGCCGCCGTTTCGGCAAGGCTGGCGCTGTCTTCCAGACCGATGATATCGGCGCGCGGCACCATCAGGTCGGCAACTGTCAGCTCGCCAAACTTGAGAAGGTTCTGGAGCATCGCGCGCTCCTTCACCGACATTTCTTCGGTCACGCCGCCTTCGCCAAGAATGTCTTCAATCGAGGCGCGGATGGTCGGCTCGGCCGCCCGCCGCCGCACAAAGGCATTGATGCGCGAGACGATGGAGGAAAGCCGCGCCTTGCGCGGATTTTCACCAGCCGGTTTCGGGCCGGTTGCATCCGGGGCCTTGGCGCTTCTTTGGCCGCTGTCGTCGCTCATTTCCCAGGTTTCCGCGGCGATCCGGTCTTGCCGCGCCTTTCAGGCTTCAAGAGGTAAGGGTTGGAAAGGCCCAGACGCAAGAGGATCGCAATCTCCAGCGCCTCCATGCGCGCAGCTTCGGCCTTTTTCATGTGGTCATGGCCCGAAAGGTGCAAGAGGCCATGGACGGCAAGATGGCTGACATGGGCAAGGATGCTCTTGCCTTGGGCCTCCGCCTCGGCCCTGACGGTCTCAAAAGCCAGCGCCACATCGCCGCTGCCTGGCGCGCTTTCAAATGAGAGCACATTGGTCGGCTTGTTCTTGCCGCGGAACTGATGATTGAGCGCACGCAAAGCCGCATCATCGGCAAGCAGGAACGTCACATCGCCCGGCGTCACATGCGGCTGTGCTGCCTTCACTGCCCTGGCGATGGCTGCCCGCACGCCTTTGACGCGGCGCCACTTTGCCGACGCAAGGATGATCTCAAGCGCCACTATCGCGCCTCTGCTTGCGGGCTTCGTCATGGGCGGCATAGGCGCGCACAATGCGCGTCACCAGATGATGGCGCACCACATCAGCCTCGCCGAAAGTGATGATGCCGACATCATCCATGCCCGAAAGGATGATCGCCGCCTCATTCAGGCCCGAGGGCACATGGCCGGGAAGGTCAGACTGTGTGGGGTCACCCGTGATCACCATGCGCGAATTCTCGCCCAGCCGCGTCAGGAACATGCGCATCTGCACGGATGTAGCATTCTGCGCCTCGTCCAGAATGACAAAGGCGTTGGAAAGCGTGCGCCCGCGCATGAAGGCAAGCGGCGCAATCTCCACATCGCCCTGATCCAGCATCCGCTGAACGTCGGCGCCCGGCATCATGTCATGCAGCGCATCATAGAGCGGCTGAAGATAGGGATCGACCTTCTCGCGCAGATCACCCGGCAGGAACCCCAGCTTCTCGCCCGCCTCAACAGCCGGGCGCGACAGCACGATGCGCTCCACGATGCCGCGCGAGAAGAACGAGGCGGCCATGGCAACCGCAAGGTAAGTCTTGCCCGTGCCCGCCGGGCCAAGGCCGAGCGTCAACTCGTGCTTTTCAAGGGCGGCAAGATAGGCTGCCTGCGCGCGCGTGCGGGCGCGCACGATGCGGCGCGGCGTACGCACGGTGCCCGGCTGCATTTTGCCGCCGCCATCCTCGCCAAACCTGATTTCGGAATCGACATCGGCCTGCGTCAGATCACCGTCGGCGCGCGCATAAAGCGTCTCCAGCACCAGACGCGCCTGGCCAACGCCATCCGCATCACCCGTCACCGACAATTCATTGCCGCGCCGCGCGATGTGGACGCTGAGTTTCTGTTCGATGCGCGCCAGATGGCGGTCATGCTCACCCACCAGATTGCGCAGACGCGCATTGTCGGCGAAGGAAAGCACAGCGCCCGCCTGCGCCTTGCGGGACGCGCGTTTGGGCGTGCCCTGCGGCTCAGGCCGCGCTTTGCGTGATGTCATGGGATGTGGCTTCGGAAATGACGCCGGAAAGACTGTGCGGCAGGGCATGCGTGATGGAAACACCGGTCATGCGGCCCAGCAAACGCTCATCCGCCTTGACCCGCACCGGCACAAGATAGGGCGACAGCCCTGCAATCTCGCCTGCATTGCGGCCGGGCCGGTCAAAAAGAACGTCCAGCGTCTTGCCCACAAGGCTCTCATTGAACGCAGTCTGCTGTGCGGTCAGCAAATCCTGCAACGCAGCAAGGCGCGCCGTTTTGACGGCTTCTGCGATCTGTCTGGGTGCTGCTGCTGCCGGTGTGCCGGGACGCTTTGAGTATTTGAATGAAAACGCCTGGGCAAAGCCGATCTCGCGCACCAGCGACATGGTTGCTTCGAAATCGGCATCCGTTTCGCCCGGAAAGCCGGTGATGAAGTCGGATGAGAGCGCAAGGTCCGGCCGCGCCGCACGCAGACGATCCACCAGACGCCGGTACTCATCGGCGGTATGGCCGCGGTTCATGGCATCCAGAATGCGGTCAGAGCCCGATTGCACCGGCAGATGCAGGAACGGCGCAAGCTTGCCATTCTCGCCATGCGCACGGATCAGCGCCTCATCCATGTCGCGCGGATGGCTTGTCGTATAACGGATGCGCCAGAGATTTTCGATTCTGGAGAGTGCATCAATCAGCCCGGCAAGGCCGATGGCGTTGCCGTTTTCATCGGCGCCATGCCACGCATTCACGTTCTGGCCCAGAAGCGTGATTTCGCGCGCGCCTGCATCGCACAGTCGCTTGGCCTCATCCACGATCTTGGCCAGTGGCCGCGAATATTCCGCCCCGCGCGTATAGGGCACGACGCAGAACGTGCAGAACTTGTCACAACCCTCCTGCACCGTCAGGAAGGCAGTCAGCCCCTGCGGCCCGGTTTCCTTGGGCAGCGCGTCAAACTTGTCTTCGACCGGAAACGAGGTTTCCAGCTGCGCGCCCTTTTCGCGTGAGAGTTTGGCGATCAGCTCCGGCAGCCGGTGATAGGCCTGCGGCCCCACCACGATATCGACCACCGGCGCGCGCCGCACAATTTCCTCGCCCTCGGCCTGCGCCACGCATCCGGCAACAGCGACAGTCATTGCGCTGCCGTTCTTTGCCTTCGCCTCTTTGAGAAGACGGATGCGGCCGAGTTCGGAATAGACCTTCTCTGCGGCCTTCTCGCGGATGTGGCAGGTGTTGAGGATCACCATGTCCGCATCATCGGGCGCATCGGCCGGCTGATAGCCGATGGGTGCCAGAAGATCCGCCATGCGGGCGGAATCATAGACATTCATCTGGCAGCCATAGGTCTTGATAAAAAGCCGCTTGGGCAAGGAAGGCGCTCCGCTCAATTCGGGAAGCGTCTTATGGTGGAAAATGCCCCGCCTTGCCAAGCGCCAAGGCGTCGGGCTGGTTTATTCTGGCGCCGGAAAAGAGCAAAAAACCCTTACGCTGCTTGGGGTTGCGTCCTGCCCGCCAGTGAAAGCGCCATGCCACGCGCAATGGTTTGCTGACACACTTTGGCCAGCTCCTTGCGGTTTCCGACATCGGCAATGGTCAAGGGCTTGTGCAGCACGATCTCGATATCAAGCGGCCCCAGACAGAACGCCGTCCACAGATGGCTCATCAGCTCCATGTCGCCATACCAGGCGAAATGCGGCTTGAGGGCGCGGCCAATCGGCATGCCGTTCAGATGCGTATAGGCGACGGACGCGGGCTGCACGATCACATAACGCTCGCGGCCTTCAGCGTCTTTATAGGCACCCTCGGCCACGCTCAGAAGCGAGCTCTTGAAATTATAGACATTGTTGCCGTCGTGGCTCGTGCCCTCGGGGAAAACGACAAGATTGTCGCCCGCCTCAAGCCGCGCGCGCATTTCCTTTGCCTGCTCACCCGCCTTGTGGCGGTCTTCGCGCTTGACGAAAATCGTGCGCTGCAGGCGCGCCAGCGGACCGAACACGGGCCAGGTGCCGACTTCGGCCTTGGCCACGAACGAAGTCGGCGTGATCGCGCCGACAATCGGGATGTCGAGCCACGAAATATGATTGGCAACAACAAGCACGCCTCCGCCCTTGGGCATCTCGCCGATGATCTTGAGCCGAAAGCCCATCATCCGGCACAGACGCCTTTGATAACGCCACGGCGCGCGCTGGCGCGATTTCAGCTTCAGCTTGTTCTGTATCCACTGAACCGGAATGGTGAACCCGGTGACGACCAGAAACCCCATCAACATGATAGCGCCGCGCACCTTCTGCATGAAGCCGAGCTCAATCATGGCGCGTCACTTCGGCGGTTTGGGCGGCAGCGGCCGGCCATAAAGCTCCAGCCTGTGGTCAACCAGCGCATAGCCCAGCCGCTCGGCGATCAGCATCTGCAGCCGCTCGATCTCGGGATCGGAAAACTCGATCACCTTGCCGGTTGAAAGGTCGATCAGATGGTCGTGATGCGCATCGGGCACTTCTTCATAGCGTGCGCGGCCATCGCGGAAATCGTGCCGCTCCAGAATGCCCGCCTCTTCAAACAGGCGCACCGTGCGATAGACGGTGGCAATCGAAATGCGCGGATCAATGGCGGCGGCGCGGCGGTGCAGTTCCTCTGCATCCGGGTGATCCTTGGCCTCTGACAGCACGCGCGCGATGACGCGGCGCTGCTCGGTCATGCGCATGCCTTTTTCAATGCAGAGTTTTTCAATGCGCTGGGGGGACATCGAATTACCGGTCTCTGGCTTCGTCATCGGGTTGAATGTCGGCCAGCCTCGTGCTGTTGGCAAGGGGGCTGGTCAGCTTATGTCTCGCGCCATCAGGATGGCGTCCGCGCCATTGCGGTAATAGCGCGGCCGCCGTCCGGTTTCGGCAAAACCGGCTTTGGCATAAAGCGCACGCGCTGCAGCATTCGTTTGCGCGACATCAAGGAAAAGGCGGGAAATCTTCCGCACGGCCAAAAGGGATATTGCCGCACGGATCAGTCGCAAGCCTTCGCCCTGATTGCGGCGCGCAGGTTCAACGCACAGCGTCAGGATTTCAGCTTCAGGCGCCACAAGTCCGAACAGCGCAAAGCTGACAAGCGCGCCATCTTCTTCGCACCCGACCGCCAGCATCGCCTCCTGCCGCAAAAGAGCGGCGAAATCACCTTGCGGCCACGGCTCATCAAATGCGCGCGCATGAAGCGCCGCCATGGCGCCGGCATCCTCTGGTGAAAGCAACTGGAAATCCGCGCTCATGACCTGCGCCGTGCCGGTGAAGGCTTGGCGGGCAGCGGCTTGGGCGGGCCAGGCAGCTTGGCATCGGCCTCGCGCAGATAAAGCGGCAGCGGCGGCGAAGTGGCGGGATCCAAAGCAGCGCCGATCAGCGCGACATGGCGCGCATGCGGTTGGGTTATGCCGCTAACGGCAAGACCTGGCACATTACCCAGCGCCGCCGCAATGAAAGCGCTGGCTGTGCCGCTCACGACCACGCGATGCGCCATCAGAAGTTCGCGCACCCGTGCGATCAGCGCGTCATGAGACAAGAGCACCGGCGCTGACATCGCCGAAATATTTTCACCATGGGCGGCAAACATCTGCGCATAGGCTTCGCTGCGCCGTGCATCACTGGCGGCGACATGGATCGCAGCGCCAGGAACCCGCGCATGGGCTTCATGGGCCATGGCATGAAGCGTGGTCACGCCCACGCAAGGCACATCGCGCGAAAGTGCAAGACCTCGCGCGAAGGCAAGCCCCACGCGCTGGCCGGTAAACGTCCCCGGCCCCGTCGTGACAGCAATGCGGTCAAGCGCAGCGCAATCAATGCCTGCGTCTTGCAGGACGCGCGCCACCATCGGCGCCAGAAGCTCCGCCTGCCCGCGCACCATTTCTTCAAAGGCCGCAGCGAGCACGCGCCCGTCTTCCACGACGGCAACCGAAAGCGCGCCCAGCGCCGTATCAAGGCCAAGGACGCGCATGCGATTTCAAAGCACCTGACAGGCTTCGTCGAAGGAAAGCCGCGGATTGCGCGGAAACACCTTGGCCGGATCACCCGCGCCCAGCGCGCAGATGAAATTTGATTTGATGTCGGTGCCCGCAAAGAACGTGCGGTCAACGCCCGCATTGTCAAAGCCCGACATCGGCCCGCAGTCAACGCCAAGCGACCGCGCCGCCAGCATGAAATAGGCGGCCTGCAGCGACCCGTTACGGAACGCGGTTGTTTCGGCAAGCTGCGCATTGCCCGAAAACCATTCGCGCGCGCCCGGGTTGTGCGGGAAGAGCTGCGGGATCTTGTCAAAGAATTTGAGGTCGTGGGCAAAGATCACCGTCACCGGCGCGCTCATCACCTTTTGCACATTGGTGGGGAGCAGGAACGGCTTCAGCCGCTCCTTCGCTTCCGGCGTCGTCAGGAAAACAAAGCGCGCGGGCGAGCAATTGGCGCTGGTTGGCCCCATGCGCGCCAGATCATAGATCGCCTGCAACAGCGTCTGCGCCAATGGCTTGTCCTGCCAGCCATTCTGGCTGCGCGCATTGCGGAAAATCGCATCAAGAGCGGCGTCGTTGACAATCTGGCTCATGAAATCCTTTTGCTCCTCAAACGGCTTCGACCGCGTTCACTTCGGGAATGTAGTGCTTGAGCATGTTCTCGATGCCGTTCTTCAGCGTCATGCGTGAAGACGGGCATCCCGCACACGCACCCTGCAGATGCAGGAACACAGTGCCCGATCCCTCGTCAAAACTGTCAAACACGATGTCGCCACCATCCTGCGCCACAGCGGGCCGGACGCGCGTGTCGATGAGTTCGATGATCTCGCGCACAATGGCACTGTCACTGCCGGTGCTGGCGGTCTTGACGGGCGTGTTGCCCATCACCGGCAGATTGCGGGTGAAGTGCTCCATGATGACGCCAAGCACCGGCGCCTTCAGATGCGCCCATTCGCCCTGCGCCTTGGTGACAGTGATGAAGTCATGACCGAAGAAGACGCGCGCCACATCCTCCAGCGCAAAAAGGGCAGCCGCCAGCGGCGAGGCCGCCGCCGCCGCCGCATCGGCAAAGTCGGCCGTACCTTCAGCCATAACGATGCGCCCCGGCAGGAACTTCAGGGTTGATGGGTTGGGTGTCGATTCAGTCTGGATGAACATGATCGTGCGATAAGGGCTGGAGGGGCATGCCGGTTTGGAAGCCGACTTGAGCATGCTTATATGGGGTGGCGGCCATGCGCCTCAAGCCGCCGGAGCGCATGAAGACGCGAAAGGCCCTGATGCCAATTGGGGCATTATCCGCTGGAACCAGTGCGATGGACATGGAGACAGAGCCCGTCATCGATGCGCGCCGCCAGGAGAAGCTGTGGAACAGCTTTGCTGCCTGGCTGGGCGAATATCAGGGCCAGCGTCTCAGCTTTGTTGATTTTGCCGGAGCCCTCGCAGCGCGGCTGGTCGAGGCGGGTGTGCCGCTGGCCCGCCTGTCGCTGTCGCTCAATGACTGGCACCCCGAAGTGATCGGCCGCTCCTATTTCTGGGAAAAGGACAAGGGTCTGCGCCAGCTCGATCAGGCCTATACGGCGCGCGTCACCGACACCTATCAGCTGAGCCCGATCAAGACGATCCATGATGGCGCGGGCGGTTTGCGCCGGCGTCTGGAGGACGCGGGCGGAAATCTGGACTATCCGATTCTGGCCGAATTGAAGGCGCAGGGGCTTACCGACTATGCGGCGTTTCCGTTGATCTTCAGCGATGGCTCGCGCCAGTTCGTTTCATTTTCGACGGATCGTGCGGGCGGCTTTGCAGCCCCTGAACTTGCCTTGATGGAAAGCGTGCTGCCGCTTTTGTCGGCGCGCGTTGAAATCGAACACACCCATGCCATCACCCAACAGCTTCTGCGCACCTATCTGGGCGAAGATGCTGCTTCCCGCGTGATGAGCGGCGGCATCAGGCGCGAGATGGGCGAAGAAATCGACGCCATCGTCTTTGCGTGCGACATGCGCGGCTTTACGGGCCTTACCGATGCGCTGCCGGCGTCATCCATCATCGCGCTCCTGTCGGCCTATTATGATGCGGTCGCAGCACCCGTGCGCGCTGAGGGCGGCGACATTGTGAAAATGATTGCGGACGGCATCCTCGCCATTTTTCCGATTGCGCGTGAAGCACAGATGGATGCGTGCTGCACCATGGCCGAACGCGCGGTGCGCGCGGTAAAGGCGTCGGTCGCCAATCTCGAAGCCCTCGCGCCCGAGGCATTGCCGGAAGGCGCATGGCCGCTGAAAGCAGGATTTGCGCTCCATTTCGGCAAGGTGACGTTTGGCAATGTTGGCAGCCGCGACCGGCTGGATTTCACCGTAATCGGCCCCGCCGTGAACGAGGCGTTCCGTCTGGAAGCGCTGACCAAACAATTGTCGCGCACCATTCTGGTGTCAGAGCCCTTTGCTGCTTTGATCCGCAAGGAAGAGGTGGAACCCCTTGGCCCCCATGCACTGAAAGGCGTGCGCGAGGCAAAAGAGATTTTTGCGTTGAGGTAGGGCCCCCCTCAACACCCCGCATCAAGTGTGCCATCATGTCCCCGCAACCAGGGGGAATTCATGCGCAGTTTCATCGCATTCGCCGCTTTGTTCTTTGCTCTGATCGCGGGCGCGCCTGCCCGCGCGGAAGAGGCATCGATTGCCTTTGACCGCTTTGCCAATGGCTTTGGCGTGCCGCAAGGCATTCTGGCGCATGATGGTGCCGAGTGGACGCCAGATGGCGCGCTCTTTGTCCGCAATCTGCGCATCCCCATCAACGCCGATGCGGCAAATCCCCTCAATCTGATTTCAGAAATTCCGCTGGGCGATGTGCGTATTGCCAACATCACCTATACCGGCGAGGTGCCGACGGGCTACTCGGTGATCTCAACGGGCGCCGTGATTGACTTGGCAACACTGACCCAGCGCGCAGGCGCGGTGCTGGCTGATCCTGCAATTGATCCGAATACAAAGCTTGCCGCACAGATGTTCCAGAATGCGGCGGCCGGGATCATTCTGTTTGGCTACGCCCAGATCCCGGTGTCGATAAGCTTTGACATGACCTACGACGAAGCCAGCGGCATCAATACCGCGCAGGGCACATTCGAGCTTGGCAATGTGTTGCAGCTTTCGGGTGCGTTTCGCCTTGGAAACGTGAAGCCAGAGCTCTTTGTCGTCTATCAGAACATGATGCGCCAGTCGTGGGAGGCGCTCGCGTCAGGCGGCTTCATGGCGTTCCTTCAGACAAATAATGCAAACGCAGAGGCGATGCTGAATTCCGTTTACACCGATGTGACTTATGAAGAGATGAGCTTTGCGATCAGCGAGCGCGGGTTGTTTGCGCGACTGAAGCCGATGATTGACGCATCCATTGCGCAGACAAATGGTTTGCCCGTGGGCACCCCCATTCCGGAAGAGAAGATTCAGGAGGCCATCCGCAACATGGCCGTCCAGTTTCAATCGACACCCGAAGCGGTAGAACCAATCGTGCGGGCTGGCATCGGCTTCATTCAGAATCCCGGAACGCTTGCAGTTCACCTGGCATTTGACCCACCGATGTCGGTAGGCCAGTTCATGGAAATCACGCGAATGATGGCGGCCGCCCCCGGTCAGCCACCCGCCAATCCGTTCATCGGCTTTGCTGAATTCACCCACCTGACGGTCGAATACACAGCGCCGCAATAGGCAGGCGCGACAAGGCAGGAGGTTTCGGCACGAATTTTGCGTGGAATGGCCCCTTTCGGGCTTTTCCGCGCCGCAATGCCATGCGAATGTCGGGCGAAAACCAAGGGACCTCAAGGCGTTGGCGGCTGACATGCTGTCCGCTCTGCCGAAGTTCCGCAATTTGCGCAAAGACTTGACCCCAGCATGGCCGCCCGCAAGAGAAAGCCGGAAAAATTGACGACGCCCCGCCCCGCCAGAGCGGCGGGCGATCTGGCCTCGGCGCGCCGCGTGCTGGCGATTGAGGCATCGGCCCTCACATCGCTTGCGGCAGCCTTGGGCAAATCGTTCGAGACGGCCGTTGGCCTCCTGATGGCGGTGAAGGGCCGCATCATTGTTTCGGGTATGGGCAAGTCGGGTCATGTCGCGCGCAAGATCGCGGCGACCTTTGCCTCCATCGGCGCGCCGTCACATTTTGTCCATCCCGGCGAGGCGAGCCACGGCGACCTTGGCATGATCGCGCCCGGCGATGCAGTGGTGCTGCTGTCGAACTCGGGAGAGACGCGCGAGCTGGGTGATCTGATCGCCCACACGCGCCGCTATGACATTCCGCTCATCGGCATTGCCAGCCGCGAACGCTCCACCCTGATCACCAAGTCGGATGCAGGCATCGTGCTGCCTGCAGCGCCAGAAGCCTGTCCGATGGGCCTTGCCCCCACCACATCGACAACGATGATGCTGGCCTTGGGCGATGCACTGGCGGTCGCCCTGATGGAGCGCAAGGGTTTCTCGCAAAGCGACTATCGCGTGCTGCATCCCGGCGGCGCGCTGGGTGTGCAGCTGAAACGCGTTGCCGACATCATGCATACGGGCGCAGAAGTGCCGCTGGTTTCGCCCGCCGCCAGAATGCCCGAAGTGCTGATGGAAATGACAGGAAAGCGGTTTGGTTGCGCTGGCGTTATCGATGCCAGGGGCGCGCTCATCGGCATCATCACCGATGGCGATCTGCGGCGTCATCTGACGAAAGACCTTCTGTCGCTTGATGCGGCATCGGTCATGACGAAGAACCCGAAAACCGTGCGCGAGGATGCACTGGTGCAGGAAGCGCTCGCCCAGATGACGGCGCGCCCGCCGCATGTCACCGCGCTTTTCGTACTGCCGGCTAGCGGCGCCAGAGGGGCGGGCAAGCCCGTCGGCATTCTCCACATCCACGACTGTCTCAGGGCAGGCGCGTAAGATGACCGAACCCGCCACCATGAGACCATCGCCGCAGATGCGTGATGCCGCGGCACTTCTGGCGCGCCGCAGCCGCATGGTGCGGCTCCTCACCATCATGTTGCCGGTGGCGGCCCTTGCCCTCATCGGCCTCATTTTTGCGTGGTCCGGCAATGATGACAGCGGCGAAATACCGCTGACCTTTGAAGAGGCCGATCTGAACGATGCCAACCCGCGCATGGAGGCGCCGCGCCTGAAAGGTGTCGATGAGGAGGGTAGGCCCTATACGGTCACGGCTGAAAGCGCCGTGCAAACTGCCGCTAACGCCGAAAAAATGGCGCTGACCCGCATCGAAGCCGACATGGTTCTGGAAGATAACGGCTGGATGTTTGTCGAGGCTGATCGCGGCACGCTCGATCGCACCACGGAAATGCTCGCTCTTGAAGGCGGCATTGCGCTTTTCTCGGCTGACGGGTTCGAGATGCACACGGCGTCTGCCGACATTGATCTCAAGGGCGGAAAGATCACGACGCGAAGCGCCGTAGAGCTCTTTGGCGGCATGGGTGAAGTGCGCGCGGGCGCGCTCACCTATGACCGTGAAAAGCGCGAAGCGGTTTTTTCCGGCGGTGTGACAACAATTTTCGAACCAGCCTCGCGCGAAGGGGCGCAGTGACATGATGATGAAGCGGAATGCAATCCGGGCACTTGCCCTTCTTGTCTGCATCGCAGGCCCCGCCCTTGCGCAGGAAACGCCAGCCGAAGATCCGTTTGCGGATGTCGCCGCTGACCGCACCCAGCCGATTTCGGTCAGCGCCGATCAGGGCACGGCAAATTTTGAAACCGAAACGGCGGTCTATTCCGGCAATGTGGTTGTCACGCAGGGCGACCTCCGCTTGCGCGCCGAAACGCTCACCATCAAGGCGCCCAAAGGTGCCATTGCCACAATCGAAGCCGATGGCGGCATCGTGCTCACATCCAAATCGGGCGATGCGACGGCTTCGCGCGCAACCTATGATGTGCCCGCGCGACGCGTCACGCTGTCCGGCAATGTGGTGCTGACACAGGGCGACAATGTGCTGCGCGGCAATCTTTTGACCGTCAACCTCGACAGCGGTGTTGCTGAACTGACGGCATCGGGCGCAAACGGGCGCGTTGAGGGCCTCTTCCTGCCGCCTGCCGAAACACCGGCACCCGAAGAGGATGCCAGTACCCCATCAACCAATCCTTAAGCATCGAACCTGTTGGCGTTGCGTATCGAATCCGAGTGGAACGATTTTTGCCCGAAGCCTGAAAAGAGCCGCACTGGTTTACCGATCCTTAGGTGCCATCGGGCTCTGATGGAGATCCGATGAGCGACATTCCCGCCGAAGAGCCAAAGCCCAAGCCCAAGGCGAAAAGCCGGCCGCGAAAGGCAAAACAGCAAGCCGCAACTCCGCAGCCCGAGGGCGCGGGTGCAGCGGATGCGGTATTGCGCGCCCCGCTGGAAGGAAATGACGAAGCCAGTGGCAGGTTCGCTGGCGTTGATGCCAACGCCCCCCAGCCAGCCCCCATCGCCATGCCGCCGTCGTGGCCGGGCAGCGACACGCCCGCAAGCCCGCTTGAGTTCGCACCATCGCCGCTGGAGCTGCCCGCCGCCAAAGTCGAGGCATCGCCCGCAACAAAGCCTGCCCCGAAAGCCGAGGTAAAGGCGCCGCCGCGCGATAATGTGCGTCTTGTGCCCGCAGGCGAGGGGCTGGTCGTTACCCGCATCGGCAAGAGCTTTCGCCAGCGCCCCGTGGTGCGCGGCGTGACCATGCGCCTTCGCCGCGGCGAAGTGGTCGGGCTGTTGGGCCCGAATGGCGCAGGCAAGACCACCTGCTTTTACATGATGACCGGCCTCATTCCGGTTGATTACGGCACCATCGAGCTTGATGGCGTTGATGTCACGCATCTGCCCATGTTCCGCCGCGCGCGTCTTGGCGTCGGCTATCTGCCGCAGGAGGCGTCGATCTTCCGCGGCCTGACGGTTGAGGAAAATGTCCGCGCCGTGGTCGAGCTGCACGAGAAAAATCCCGTGCGCCGTGACCAGATCGTCAACGATCTTCTCGCCGAGTTTTCGATCACGCATCTTGCGCGCACGTCTGCCGTTGCCCTTTCGGGTGGCGAGCGCAGGCGCGTCGAAATTGCCCGCGCACTCGCATCGTCACCTTCCTTCATGCTTCTTGACGAGCCTTTTGCCGGCATTGACCCGATTGCGGTGGGCGACATCCGTGCACTCGTGATGCAGCTGAAAGCGCGCGGCATCGGTGTGCTCATCACCGATCACAATGTGCGTGAAACGCTCGAGATCATCGACCGCGCCTACATCATGCATGACGGCCTGGTGATCAAGGAAGGCGGCGCGTCCGACATCGTGCGCGACAAGGATGTGCGCCGCCTCTATCTCGGCGAAAAGTTCTCTCTTTAGGTCTGGCGGAGCAAACGATGGTCATCTCGCAGCGCATGGAGTTGAGGCAGGGGCAAACCCTTGTCATGACGCCGCAGCTGCAGCAGGCCATCAAGCTGTTGCAGATGTCGAACCTTGAGCTGCAGGCCTATGTCGAGACCGAGCTTGAAAAGAACCCGCTGCTGGAACGCGAAGAGGGCTATGACGCAAGCCCTGAAGCCCCATCGCGCGATGCAGACGCATCACCGGCGCCCGCATCCGGCGTTGAGGCGCTGGATGTCACAATGCGCCAGGGCGGTATGGACGCGCCGGAAACCTTCGATACCGGCCTTGAAAATGTCTATGCCGACGAGGCGCGCGCCGATCTTGCCAACCGCAAGGCGGCCGATGCGCCCGCAGATGCATCAGGCGGGCCGATTGACTGGTCGCGCGCAAAAAATGGCGCACAGCTGGGCGAAGATGGTGAAGGGCTCGAGGGCACGCTTACCCGCGCACTTTCGCTGCGCGATCATCTTCTCCACGAAATGCCGGTGCTCATTACCGATCCGGCGGAACGCCTGATCGCCTCACACCTGATCGACGAGGTGGATGAGGCAGGTTATATGCGCGCCGAACTGACCGATATCGCCGCCCGCCTTTCGGCCAGTGTCGCGGCGGTTGAGAGCGTGCTCCTGCGCCTGCAAAGGCTGGAGCCCGCCGGCATCATGGCGCGTTCGCTGGCCGAATGTCTGGCGCTGCAGCTCAAGGAAAAGAACCGCTTCGATCCCGCGATGGAAGCCCTGATCGCGCATCTTGACCTTCTGGCAAAGCGCGACCTCATGGGCCTGATGAAAGTCTGCGGCGTGGACAGCGCCGATCTCGCCGACATGATTGCCGAGATCAAGGAGCTGAATCCCAAGCCCGGCCTTGCCTTTGAATCAGCGCCGATTGAGGCCGTGGTGCCCGACATTTTCGTCCGCAACGACGGCCATGGCGGCTTTATTGTCGACCTGAACAGCGACACGCTGCCCCGCGTTCTCGTCAACCAGCGCTATCACGCCGAGATCAGCGGCAAGGCCACATCGCGCGAGGCGAAAACCTGGCTGTCTGAATGCATGCTGTCAGCCAACTGGCTTGTCAAAAGCCTCGATCAGCGCGCCCGCACGATCCTGAAAGTCGCCTCCGAAATCGTGCGCCAGCAGGACAGCTTTTTCGTTCACGGCGTGCAGCATTTGCGGCCCCTGAACCTCAAGCACATTGCCGAGGCCATCGGCATGCATGAATCGACCGTCAGCCGCGTGACCTCGAACAAATACATGGCAACGCCGCGCGGCCTCTTCGAGCTGAAATACTTTTTCACCTCGGCCATTGCGGCATCCGATGGCGGTGACGCCCATTCGGCCGAGTCGGTGCGCCACAAGATCCGCGAGCTGATTGCCGCCGAGCGGCCCAAGGAAATTCTGTCGGATGACCGGATCGTTGAAATCCTGAAAGAGACCGGCATCGATATTGCCCGCCGCACGGTTGCAAAATACCGCGAGGCCCTGCGGATTCCCTCCTCGGTTGAGCGCCGCCGCAGCCGCGCGATGGAAGCCTGAACCGGCGCTTCCCGGACCATCTGAATCACGCACAGAGTCAGTCAATTAGCTGATCGCACTGCACAATTCCGCTTTGTTGACACTTGGCAGGTCGCCTCATATGGTCCGCCGCCTTTCCCGCCCCTGAGACCATCGAGTCTGGCCGGACGGTAAACGTGATTGCAACGGTTTCGGGACGAAAATCGCGACCAGTTGCAAGAAGTTTTTTTGAACGCCTTGCGTCATCCGTCATGCGTGTTCCCGGTCATCCGGGTCTATGATGGCGGCGCGTGATCGGACGAACGACAAGAAGCGGATACCAACGCTCCATGCAGATTCAAGTCAGCGGACGGCAGATCGATATCGGTGACGCGTTGCGTCAGCACGTATCAGAGCGCCTGACAGCCGGTGTGGCGAAGTATTTCGACAACGTCATCGACGCCAACGTGACCTTTTCGCGCGAGGGTCATGGCTACAAGTGCGACTGCTCCGTGCATGGCAGCGCGGGCATCAATCTTTTCGCCGAGGCTTCGGCGGGCGACATCTATGCGAGCTTTGATCTGGCGGCTGAGCGCATGGAAAAGCGCCTGCGCCGCTACAAGCGCCGCCTGAAGGACCATAAGGCGCGCGGCTCGCGCGACTCTGATGCCTTTTCCGGCAAGGCCTATGTCATCGATGCAGGCCACGACGAGGCCGAAGAGCACGAGGGCGCCGAGCCCGCGATCATCGCCGAAACCGCAGCCCAGTTCGCCTCCATGACGGTGGGCGAAGCCGTGATGCGTCTTGATCTGTCGAATGCCCCTGTCTTTGTGTTCCGCAACGGCAAAAGTGGCGGCGTCAACGTCGTCTATCGCCGCCCCGACGGGCACATTGGCTGGGTTGATCCCAGTTTTGATCCCCCACTCGGTTCACCGGCGGGCAAGTCCGCCGGCAAGTCCTGATCCCCGGTCTGGCTTGGTATTTTGGTTGAGGTTTGGCGTCATGGATCTGTCTGATCTTGTCAGTCCGCAGGGCGTGATCTCGCCTTTGCGTGTGGCGTCGAAGAAGCAGCTGCTTCAGGAACTGGCGGCAAAGGCTGCCCCGCTTGCGGGTCTTGCAGAGCGCGAGATTTTTGAAACGCTGCTGGAGCGTGAGCGCCTGGGTACAACCGGCGTTGGTCACGGCATTGCGATTCCGCACGGCAAGATCGCGGGTCTGACGCGCATTCATGGTCTTTTCGCCCGCCTTGATTCGCCGATCGACTTTGAGTCGATCGACGACCAGCCGGTTGATCTCGTGTTTCTGCTGCTGGCGCCGGAAGGCGCGGGCGCCGATCATCTGAAGGCGCTGGCGCGTGTCTCGCGCCTTTTGCGCAATCAGGCGATCTGCGAAAAGCTGCGCGGCGCCGAAGACCGCTCGGCGATCTATGCAATCCTGACCGAGCCCTCGGCCTCCAGCCGCGCCGCGTGAACTTCCGCCCTATGGCAGGAAGAACACGTAAGTGACCAGCGCGAAGACGGGCAGCAGGATCAGGACCGACCACGCCATATAGCCAAAGAAGCTCGGCATCGCGATGCCGCGCTCCTCGCAGATCGACTTCACCATGAAGTTCGGCGCATTGCCGATATAGGTATTGGCGCCCATGAAGACCGCGCCTGCCGAAATGGCCAAAAGGGTCATCGCCCCCTCATTCATCAGCATCTGCGGGTCACCCCCCGCCATGTTGAAGAAGACAAGATAGGTCGGCGCATTGTCGAGGAACGATGACAGGCCGCCCGTCATCCAGAAATACATCGCATTGTTGGCCGTACCGTCGGGATTGGTGACGAGCGCAATGGCATCGGCCAGCGCCCCTGCTTCGCCCGCCCGCAGAATGGCAAGGGCAGGCACGATGGTCACGAAGATGCCAAGGAACAGGATGGCCACCTCCTGAATCGGCGCCCAGGTAAAGGCGTTTTCAACGCGCACCCGCTCCTTTGTGCTTTGCAGCGACAGGAACGCAATCAGGATCAGCGCGCCGACGCGGATCATTTCGGCATAGGCGACATGCACGCCAGCCACATCCATGCCGCCCGGCGGCGAGAACTGGTTTGACAGAAGCACGGTCATGATGATGGCGAGCAGCAGCAGAATGTTGTGCGCGCCTTCGATTTTGAGCGCGTCTCCGGTCTCGCGTTTCTGGAGCGCCATCTCTTCGCGCCGGAACTGGAACCACTCGATGACAAAGAACACGGCAAGGATGACGGCTGCTGACAGCAGCATCGGCGCCATCATGTGCTCGAGCGTCCAGAAGAAATCGACGCCTTTGAGGAAGCCGAGATAAAGCGGCGGATCACCCAGCGGCGTCAGCGAGCCGCCGATATTGGCCACAAGGAAAATGAAAAAGACGAAGATGTGAACCTTGTGCTTGCGGTTCTCATTGGCCCGGATCAGCGGCCGGATGAGAAGCATCGCCGCACCCGTGGTGCCGAGCGCAGAAGCCGCAATCGTGCCAAAGGCGAGAAGCCCCGCATTCACGGCCGGACGCCCGACCAGCGTGCCCGATACGAAAATGCCGCCTGAAACCACGAACAGCGCATAGAGAAGCACGATGAAGGGCACATATTCGTGGAGCAGCGTGGTCAGCGCCGCCTCGCCCGCGTTCGCCCAGCCGAAAAGAAGGCCAAAGGGCACAAGGAACGCCAGCGCCCAGAAGATTGATGTCTTGCCGAAATGGTGATGCCAGAATTTGGGCGCCAGCAGCGGCAAGAGCGCGATGGAAAGCAGGATGCCCACAAAGGGCACGACCCACAGAAGGCCAAGCTGCGCGCCATCCACGCCATGCGCGGCCGCATGCGCGCCTTCCGCCAGAAACGCTGACAACATCAGACGATACTCCCCCAGGACAGGGGATCAGTGAAACCGATTGCCCGGTTTCCCGCAACTGGCTTGTGGATTGGTGAGCGCGGCGCCCGCATTACTTTCCCTCTCCCCGCGATTTTGCGGGGAGAGGGCAGGGTGAGGGGGCTTGTTGTGGTTCTTTACTTCGCCCCCTCACGAGATTTGCAGAACTGCAAATCTCCGCTCTCCCCGAGGGGAGAGCAGAAAAGAGGAAGTGAGAGCACTTTGCTTCACCCCTTCGGGCTCAGAATGTCGCGCATGCGGGCAAAGAACCCGGCAGACTCCGGCTGGTTTTCTTCGGATGCGCCTTCGTTGAACTGCTTGAGCAGCTCTTTCTGCTTTTTGGTGAGGTTGACCGGCGTTTCGACCGCCACTTCGATATAGAGGTCGCCCATCGACGCCCCGCGCAGCGTCGGCATGCCCTTGTGGCGGATGCGGAACTGGCGGCCGCTTTGCGTGCCCTCCGGGATCGCGACTTTCGACTTGCCGCCGTCAATCGTCGGCACTTCGACAGAGCCACCAAGCGCTGCCGTCGCAAATGTCACCGGCACGCGGCAATAAAGGTCAGCGCCCTCGCGCTTGAACATGTCGTGCGGCGTCACCGAGAGGAAGATATAGAGATCGCCATTGGGCCCGCCGCGCTGACCCGCCTCACCCTCACCCTGCAGGCGGATGCGCGTGCCATCCTCAACGCCCATCGGAATATTGACGGAAAGCGTGCGCTCGCGCTGCACGCGGCCCTTGCCGTTACACGCCTTGCACGGGTTTTTCACCACGCGCCCGGTGCCCGCGCAATTCGGACATGACCGCTCGATGGTGAAGAAGCCCTGCTGCGCCCGCACCTTGCCCACACCCGAACAGGTGGGGCAGGTGACGGGCTTTGATCCCGCCTCAGCGCCAGAACCCTCGCACGCCTCGCACTGCATGGCAGAGGGCACGCGGATCTGCGCCTGCTTGCCGGTAAAGGCCTCGGCCAGCGTGACTTCGAGATTGTAGCGCAGATCCTGGCCGCGCATGGCGCGCGGGCCCTGGCCCCGGCCACGCCCCATGAAGTCGCCGAAGAGATCATCGAACACGTCGCTGAACGCCGAGCCGAAATCAAAGCCGCCGCGCGCGCCCGGCCCGCCGCCACTGCCGTCAAAGGCGCGATGGCCATAACGGTCATAGGCCGCGCGCTTCTGCTCGTCCTTCAGAACGTCATAGGCTTCGTTGAGTTCCTTGAATTTGCGCTCGGCATCCGCGTCACCGTGATTGCGGTCAGGGTGAAGCTGCATGGCCAGTTTGCGATAGGCGGCCTTAAGCTCTTCGGGCGAAGCATCGCGCTTCGCCCCCAGAACTTCGTAATAGTCGCGCTTGGCCATGGGCGGCTTTCCCCGCTTGCCGTCTCAGGCGGGCTCAGCGCTCGCCCTTGCGCTTCTTCTCGTCAACTTCCTCAAAGTCGGCATCGACGACATTTTCATCGGACGGCTTTTCGGTGCCGCCAGCGCTGCCCGCGGCATCGGCGCCAGCGTCCGCACCTGCGTCGCCTTGCGCCTTATAGATCGCCTCGCCCAGCTTCATGGAAACCTGGCCGAGCGCTTCCAGCTTCTGGCGGATCTCGCCCGCATCCTCGCCGTCCTTGACGGATTTGAGGGCGCTGATCGCCTCTTCGATGGCGCTGCGGTCAGCGGCCGGAATCTTGTCGCCGTGCTCCTTCAGGTCTTTCTCGCGCTGATGGATCGTGGCTTCGGCATGGTTGCGGGCCTCCACCAGTTCGCGGCGGCGCTTGTCTTCGCCGGCATGTTCCTGCGCCTCGCGCACCATGCGCTCGATGTCGGCGTCCGAAAGGCCGCCCGAGGCCTGGATGCGGATGTTCTGCGCCTTGCCGGTCGCCTTGTCCTTGGCCGACACATTGACGATGCCATTGGCGTCGATGTCGAAGGTCACTTCGATCTGCGGAATGCCGCGCGGTGCGGGCGGAATGCCCATCAGGTCAAACTGGCCAAGCGCCTTGTTGTCGGCCGCCATTTCGCGCTCGCCCTGGAACACGCGGATCGTCACCGCATGCTGGTTGTCTTCGGCGGTCGAGAACACCTGGCTCTTCTTGGTCGGGATCGTGGTGTTGCGGTCGATCAGGCGCGTGAACACGCCGCCCAGCGTCTCGATGCCGAGCGACAGCGGCGTCACGTCGAGCAGCAGCACGTCCTTGACTTCGCCCTTCAGCACACCGGCCTGAATGGCCGCGCCGATGGCGACCACTTCATCCGGGTTGACGCCCTTGTGCGGCTCCTTGCCGAAGAACTGCTTCACGATCTCCTGGATCTTCGGCATGCGCGTCATGCCGCCCACCAGCACCACTTCGTCGATGTCGCCCGCGGTGACGCCCGCATCCTTCATCGCCTGTTTGCAGGGCGCGATTGTCTTTTGCACCAGGTCATCGACCAGCTGCTCGAACTTGGCGCGCGTCAGCTTCAGCGCCATGTGCTTGGGGCCGGACGCATCGGCAGTGATATAGGGCAGGTTGATTTCCGTTTGCGCGGCAGACGAAAGCTCGATCTTCGCCTTTTCGGCGGCTTCCTTCAGGCGCTGGAGGGCAAGCTTGTCCTTCTTCAGGTCAATGCCCTGTTCCTTCTTGAACTCGTCAGCCAGATAGCCGACGAGGCGCATGTCGAAATCTTCGCCGCCCAGGAACGTGTCGCCGTTCGTGGACTTCACTTCAAACACGCCATCGCCGATCTCGAGGATCGACACGTCAAACGTGCCGCCGCCAAGGTCATAGACCGCGATCGTGCCGGACGATTTCTTGTCGAGGCCATAGGCAAGGGCGGCCGCCGTCGGCTCGTTGATGATGCGCAGCACTTCAAGGCCCGCGATCTTGCCCGCATCCTTGGTGGCCTGACGCTGGGCGTCGTTGAAATAGGCGGGAACCGTGATGACGGCCTGCGTGACCTTCTCGCCCAGATAGGCTTCTGCGGTGTCCTTCATCTTCTGCAGCGTGAAGGCCGAGATCTGCGAGGGCGAATATTTGGTGTTGTCGCGGCCCTCGACCCAGGCATCGCCGTTGTCGGCGCGGATGATCTTGTAGGGCACCATGCCGACGTCTTTCTGCGTCGTCGGGTCTTCGAACTTGCGGCCAATGAGGCGCTTGATCGCGAAATAGGTGTGCATCGGATTGGTGACGGCCTGCCGCTTGGCGGCCTGGCCGACCAGACGCTCGCCATCATCAGTGAAGGCGACAATCGAGGGGGTGGTGCGCATGCCCTCGGCATTCTCGATGACTTTGGGCTTGCCGCCCTCCATCACCGCAACGCACGAATTGGTGGTGCCAAGATCAATGCCGATCACTTTGGCCATGGCTCATTTATCCTTTCTGTCGCGGCAGCCGGCAGTCACGGTCTTGGGAAAGCCCCGTTAGCGCGCCGACCCCTTCCGGCCTCAAGGCCGGGTGTGCTGGAGTGAACGATCAGGAAACAGCCGGGCAAACGCCTCAAGCCAAATTCCCTTTTACCGGGGGGTATATAGGGAGGGGGTGATGGGCCCGCAAGGACTCCACCCCGCCCGAAATCCTTAAGAAAGGGCTTACCGCCGCCCTTGCATTCCCGGGCACAGGCGGTGAAGGCTTGGGTCAACTCTCGAAAGGAAGCCCCCATGAAATGGCGCAACACGCGGCGCAGTTCTAATGTGGAAGATCACCGCGGCCGCGGCGGCTCAGGGGGCTCCTTTGGCGGGCTGGGCGGCGGCTTGGGCGGTGGTGGCCGCATGCCGCGCTTGCCCATGGGCCGTGGCGGCTCGGGCGGCCTGATCGGTATTGTCGTGATCGTGCTGATCGCCTGGGCGATGGGCATCAATCCGCTGCAATTGCTGGGACTGGAAACCGGCACCAATACAACCACGACCACGACCTCTGGCCTCAACAACGCGCCGCGCACCGGCCCGCGCCCGGATGACGAGCTGGCCGATTTCGCCGCCCATGTGCTGGGCGACACGGAAGATACGTGGAAGGCGATCTTTGCCGAGCGTGGCGCGACCTATCGCGTGGCGATCCTGCGCCTTTATGAGGGCGGCACGGAATCCGGCTGCGGCTTTGCCCAGTCGGCGGTCGGCCCGTTCTACTGCCCGGCGGACAATCGCGTTTACATCGACCTTTCCTTCTTCCGCGATCTCTCGGCGCGTTTTGGTGCGCACGGCGACTTTGCCCAGGCCTATGTGATCGCGCACGAGGTCGCGCACCATGTGCAGAACCTGATCGGCGTGATGGAGGAGGTAGCGCGCGTGCGCGCCCGCGTGTCAGAGCGCGAGGCCAATGCGCTTTCTGTGAAGGTGGAGTTGCAGGCCGATTGCCTGGCCGGCGTCTGGGCGCATCACGCCGAGCGCAAGGGCCTGCTTGAGATGGGCGACATCAACGAGGCCATTGGTGCCGCCGAAGCGGTGGGCGATGACCGCCTGCAACGCGCCGCAACCGGCACCGTTCAGCCCGACAGTTTTACGCACGGCACGTCAGCCCAACGCGCGCAGTGGTTCACGACGGGCTATCAAAGCGGCCGGATGGAAAGCTGCGATACGTTCGGCAATGGTGGTCTGACGCCAAGGTGAAACGCCGAACTTCTCTTCCGCCTCCCCCTCGGGGGAGGCACGTTTGCGATTGCAAACGGGTGGGGGGGCTGACGGAAGCAATGGCCCCCACCCAGATCGCAAGTGCGATCTGACCTCCCCCGCAATGAATTGCGGAGGAGGTAAATGGCAGAACCTCACACCTTCGTATCAACCGATGAGCCGGGAGGGGCCGCGCCTGCATCGCCATCCGCCACCGCAACCATCGCCGGGCGAAGAAGCCTGTCGGCGATCACATAGCCGGTCTGCACCACGTCGATGATCGTACCATGCGGCCGCCCGGTGCCGGGCACCTTGGCAATGGCCTGATGGAAATGCGGATTGAATTTTTCGCCCAAGGGCGCAATGCGCTTGATCTGGTTGCGCTCGAACACGGCGGCAAGCTCGCGCTCGGTCAGTTCAACGCCGGTGACAAGGCCCGCAACCGTCGGCTGCGTGCGCTGATCGGCCGGCACGGCCTCAATCGCGCGGCGCAGATTGTCGGCCACGCTCAAAAGATCGCGCGCAAAGCGCGTGATGCCGAACTGGCGCTCTTCGGCCAGAAGCCGCTCACCGCGCTTGCGGATGTTTTCGCCCTCGGCAACCGCGCGCAGCCATTCATCCTTCATGCGCTGCGCTTCGGCGCGCGCCTCGTCCAGCGCCTTCAGGAGTTCATCACTGGAACCCGTGCCGGAAGATGCCGACGCATGCTGGCCGTTGCCGCTCGCATTCTGTTCGTCACTCATGCTCATCCATCCTTCTTTGCCAATCCGCCTGATACGGCTGGCAGCGCACGGCCCAGAAGCCGCGCCGTGTAATCAACCATGGGAATGATGCGGGCGTAATTGATGCGTGTCGGGCCGATCACGCCGATGGCGCCCACAATGCGCCCGCCTTCGCCGCGATAGGGCGAGACGACAACGCTGGAGCCCGAAAGGCTGAAGAGCTTCGATTCCGAGCCGATGAAGATGCGCACACCCTCTGCACCCTCAACCAGATCAAGCAGGTTGAGAACGCCTTCCTTGCGCTCAAGGTCATCGAACAGAAGCCGGATGCGCTCCAGATCCTCATTGGCCGTCACGTCATCAAGCAGCCGCGCTTGCCCGCGCACGATAAGCGCGCGCGGCTCGGCGCCGCCATGAATGTTGCTGCCCGGGCTGCCCCAGCTTGCAATGCCCGTTTCAACAAGCCGCGCCGTCAGCACATCAAGTTCGCTGCGCCGCGCGGCAAGTTCCTGGCGCACCCGCACGCGCGCTTCGGATAGTGTCAGGCCCCGGATGCGCGCATTGAGGTAGTTCGAGGCTTCGATCAGCGCCGAAACAGGAAGCCCGATCGGGGCATCAATCAGACGGTTCTCCACGGCGCCGTCTTCGGTCACCATCACCGCCAGCGCCTGACCCTGGCCTGCTGCCACCAGCTCCACATGCTTGAGCTTGTGGTCGAGCCGGGGTGTTGCGACCAGTCCCGCACAATGCGAAAGGCCCGAAAGCGCCGTGATGGTGCCGGTCAGAAGGTCTTCCAGCGAGCGGCCGGTGCCCGCCATGCGCGTTTCAATTTCGCGCCGCTCGGTCTCACCCAGTTCGCCCACCTGCAAAAGCCCGTCCACAAAAAGGCGCAGGCCCAGTTCGGTGGGCAGGCGGCCTGCGCTCAGATGCGGCGCCGACAGAAGGCCCATGTCTTCAAGGTCCGCCATCACATTGCGGATGGTTGCCGCCGACAGGGGGCTGGCCAGACGTTGCGACAGGGTGCGCGAACCCACCGGCTCGCCGTGCTCAAGATATGAATCCACAATCGCGCGGAAAATGTCGCGCGCGCGCTCCGAAAGGCCGCTGACGGCGCCTGACGCCTGTGGGTCCATTTCTTCCTGCAGATAAGCCAATTTTGCTGGCGAGGACTTTTGGGCGAGTTGCAAGTGAACCCGGTCGGGGGGTAGGTAACGCCTCCAAATCGTGACTTCAAGGGGAGCCCGAATGCCCAATCCGCCTGCAACTGCCCGCCCTTCGGGCCGCGCCCCTGATGCGATGCGCACCGTCGTGCTGGAACCGGGATTTTCCCGCCATGCCGAGGGTTCCTGCATGGCGCGTTTTGGCCATACGCATGTTCTGGTCACAGCAAGCCTTGACGAGGGCGTGCCGCCCTTCCTGCGCAACACCGGCAAGGGCTGGGTGACGGCGGAATATGGCATGCTGCCCCGCGCCACGCATGAGCGCATGCGCCGTGAAGCAGCCCAGGGCAAGCAGTCGGGCCGCACGCTGGAAATCCAGCGTCTGATTGGCCGCTCGCTGCGCAC
>DEIC01000019.1 GCA_002352285.1 Alphaproteobacteria bacterium UBA2784
ATCAAGACGCTGACGGCTCTGGTGCCATCGCTTGCCGTGCCGGTGACGGAGAGTTTCGCATCCGTTACCGCACGCATCCGCGGCGTTGGCACGCAAGGCTCGAACCCCGGCCTTGAATCTGCCGTGGGNNTGCGCGGGCCGCAGGGCACGCTGTTCGGGCGCAATACGTCGGCGGGCCTGATCAACGTCACAACCCGCGCGCCGGATTTTTTCACTGAAATTGATGCGGCGCTGACGCTGGGCAGCTTCAACGAAGTGAGCCTTGAGGCGATGTTCAATGCGCCGATTTCAGATCGTGCGGCGTTCCGCATTGCCGCTGCGCGGCGCACACGCGACGGCTGGGCGGATGTGAATGCGGATGCGCCTTTTGGCCAGCGCGAGGGCCATGACCGCGACTATTACACAATGCGCGGCCAGCTTCTGGTTGAGTTCTCGCCGGAAACATCGCTGCGTGTCATTGCCGATCACACCTATCGCAATGAAGAATGCTGCTATGCCGCCACACTGCGCGCGGGCGGGCCGGGGCGCGCAGGCGGGTCGGCGCCGCATGTTGTCGTCAACAATCTGATCCTTGGCTTTACCGGCATGTCGGGCACGAACGAGATCGGCTCGCAGGAGGTCTATGCCAACCGCACCTATGACAACGAGATCACCGACAGCGGCCTTTCGGCAGAGCTGACATCCGACATTTTTGGCGGCACGCTGACATCCATCACCGCGTTCCGCGATTGGGATTTTGCCAACGGCAATGACAATGATTTCTCGATGGCCGACATTCTGGGCACGCCGGATGGTGCGCAGGCCACCGAATTCAAGACCTTTACGCATGAGATGCGTTTCAACCGCACCTTCGGGCGCGTTGATGTGCTGGCCGGGCTTTATTACGCCAATGAAACGCTTGACCGCCGTGCGGCAACGGGCGTGGGCGCGGATCACGAGGCCTTCATCAGCCTCTACCGCTTTGGCGCAACGGCGCTTTCTCACCGCCAGTTGCTGAACACGCTCTATGGCCATTCGCTGGCGGTGCCGGTGTCATCAGGCGGCGGCGGCACGCGCGATGTCTATGAGCAGGTGTCGCGCAATTTTGCGCTGTTCACCCATAACGTCATCAATGTCACGGATGCATTCGAGATCATACTGGGTCTGCGCTTCACGCGCGAAGAAAAGGAATTCCGCGGGAGTTATTCCACGTTCGGCAATGGCGGCTGCCTGACCGTCGAGAGCGTCTATGGGCTTGATCCCGGTGCGCTCGCGCCTGCGCCTGAACGGCTGCTGGCGGCGCTCACCTGCCTGCCGTGGCAGCGCACGGCGCTTGATGGCCTCGATCACCGCCAGCACAAGGTTGAGAATGAGTGGTCGGGCATCGCCACACTCTCCTATGCGTTCAGCGATGATGTGTTCGGCTATGCGACTTTCTCGCGCGGCTACAAGGCAGGCGGCTTCAATCTTGATCGCGCCTTTACCGATCTGTCGGGGCCGGGTGGTGCGCCGCGCTCCATCGTCTCGGGGCCGGTGGGGGCGCAGACCGTGCGCGGTCCTGATACATCGTTTGCGCCGGAGATTGTCGATTCCTACGAGCTGGGCCTCAAGACCGAATGGTTTGACGGTGACTTGACCGCCAATGTCGCGCTCTTCTGGCAGAATTTTACCGACTTCCAGCTCAATACGTTCAACGGCATTTCCTTTGTCGTCACCTCTGTGCCGGAAGTGATTTCGCGCGGCGTCGAGATTGATGCGGTGTGGCGCGCAACGGATGACCTCATCTTCACCGGCGGGCTCGCCTGGAACGACGCCAAGTATGGCGATGATCTGGGATCGCTGACCGACAACACAACGTTCCTGGGCCAGAACACCAATCTCTTCTTTCTGCCCGGCAGCCAGCTGACCTCCGCGCCCGAATGGACGCTGACGGGCTCTGCGACCTATGGCTGGGCAGTTTATGAGGGCTGGTCACTGCTCGCCTCAATTGACGGGCGCTGGGTTTCCGATTCTGTCACTGGCTCCAACCTTGATCCGGCCAAGACGCAGGAAGCGTTTGCACTTTTCAACGCGCGGCTGGGGCTTGAAACCGAAGACGGGCGCTTTGGCATCGAGGGCTTTGTCACGAACCTGTTTGACGAACGCTATCAGCAAATCGCGTTTGACAGTCCGCTGTTCGGCTCGGCGCCATCGGTCTCCAATCCCGCAGGCACTTCGCATTTGAGCGCGTTCCTTGGCGAACCGCGCATGTTCGGCGTGACAGGGCGGATGAGGTTTTGAGGGAGTAATCGCTCTTCTTGCGCCTCCCCCGTTTTTGGGGGTGAGCGGAGCGCAAGGATTTGCGTCTTCGCAAATCGGTGGGGGGCACCATCGACGAATGCAATACAGCGTCCCGCAACCCCACCGGACTTGAGTTTCGCTAGCCGCTCACTCAAGTCCCTTGCGCTCCGCTCACCCCTTTTATCAAACTATCGTATGCACACATCTCTTGGGGGCCATGATTTGCCTGGACTTTTTCCGCCTCCGCCCGCGCTCTTTGGCGCGGGGGTGAGCGAAGCGCAAGGCGATGCTCTTGCATCGCGGGTGGGGGAAATTGGCGGAAAACAGGGCCCCCACCCGGATCGCAAGAGCGATCCGACCTCCCCCGCAATGAATTGCGGAGGAGGTGGAAGCAAGATGTGTGAATCCGAGAGCCTTTCATCAAAGGGGAGGCGCAAGGCTGTAGAGAAAGCGCAGCGCGTTATTTCGGCGCCATCACCATCTGCATCTGCTTGCCTTCAAGGCGGGCTTCCTGCTCGACCTTGGCCACCGGCTCCAGCTCTTTCCTGATGCGCTCGATCAGCTCATAGCCCAGATGCTGGTGCTGCATTTCGCGGCCGCGGAAGCGCAGCGTGAACTTCACCTTGTCGCCCTCCTCGAAAAAGCGGCGGGCGGCGCGCAGCTTCACTTCGTAATCATGCTCGTCGATCATGGGCCGCATCTTCAGCTCCTTGATCTCGATGATTTTCTGGTTCTTGCGCGCTTCGGCAGCCTTCTTCTGCTGCTCGTATTTGAACTTGCCATAGTCCATGAGGCGGCAGACGGGAGGTTTCGCCTGCGGCGCCACCTCAACCAGATCATAGCCTTCCTCATCGGCGAGTTTCAGGGCCTCGGCCCTTGTCATCTGGCCGCGCTTTTCGCCCGCGTCATCAATGACGAGGACTTCCCAGGCGGTGATTTCTTCATTGACGCGCGGCCCGTCTTCATCGCGTTCGCGCTTGGGCGGCGGGGCGGCACTGGCTGGTCTGCGAATGGTCTTTTACTCCATGAAATGGACAGGCGCGGCCACGCGCGGATGCGCCCTGACGCCCCTTGCGCCCGCAACGCCCCCATCGGGGACCCAAGCGGAACACGAAGACATCAAGAGGCAATCCGGTTTGGCAAGGCTTTGTCCGTGGTTGAAAGGGGGCGGCGCCCGCCCGTCCTTTATGCGGCCAAAATACAGGGGATGCGGGCGCAATCAAGCCCCTGAAAGAGTCACAAACCGATTGGGGCCGGACTGTTGCGCCCGGCCCCTTTCGCTTGTCAGTACCAGAGCTTAACGCAGGTCAGGCGGGGTTGCTTCTTTGGCCAGAAGCGCAATCGCGTCACCCAGTTTCAGCGTTTCCTGCTTTTCGACGCCCAGACGGCGGATCGTGACTGTGCCCTCTTCCGCCTCGCGCTTGCCCGCCACCAGCATTACCGGCACCTTGGCCAGCGAGTGTTCGCGGATCTTGTAGTTGATCTTCTCGTTGCGCGTATCGGCCTCGACCCGCAAACCGGCCAGACGCAGCTGGCGGCGCACCTCGCCTGCATAGTCATCGGCATCGGAAACAATGGTTGCGACCACCGCCTGCACGGGCGCGAGCCAGAGCGGGAATTTTCCCGCGTAATGCTCGATCACCACGCCGATGAAACGCTCCATTGAGCCGAGCACGGCGCGATGCAGCATCGCCGGGCGCTTGCGGCTGCCATCCTCGGCGACATATTCGGCGTCAAAACGGTCGGGCAGGTTGAAATCCACCTGCACCGTGCCGCATTGCCAACCGCGGCCGATGGCATCGAACAAAGTGAACTCCAGCTTGGGGCCATAGAAGGCGCCCTCGCCCGGATTCATGTCGTAAGGAATCGACAGGCGCTTGCAGGCCTCTGCCAGATCGGCTTCCGCCTTGTCCCAGATCGCATCCGAGCCGATGCGCTCGTCCGGCCGCGTTGAGAGCTTGACCTTCACATCGTCAAAGCCCAGCTCGCGATAGGTTTCAAAAATGAGTTCCGAGGCCTTGATCGCCTCGTCCACCATCCTGTGGGGCTCGCAGAAGATGTGCGCGTCATCCTGCGTGAAGCCGCGCACACGCATGATGCCTGAAAGCGCGCCCGACGGCTCGTAACGGTGGCAGGCGCCAAACTCCGCCATGCGGATCGGCAGATCGCGATAGGATTTGAGGCCCTGATTGAAAATCTGCACATGGCCGGGGCAGTTCATCGGCTTGATGGCGAGCGTTTTCTTCTCGTCTTCCACCTCGGCGATGAACATGTTGGCGCGGTACTTCGCCCAATGGCCCGAACGCTCCCACAGGGTGCGGTCAAGCAGCATCGGCGTTTTGACTTCCACATAGCCGCGCGCGTCGATCTTGCGGCGGATGTAGTTTTCCAGCGTGCGGTAAAGCGCATGGCCCTTGGGATGCCAGAAGACCTGACCCACCGCCTCTTCCTGAATGTGGAAGAGGTCCATCTCTTTGCCGAGGCGGCGATGGTCGCGCTTTTCGGCTTCTTCAAGGCGGTGAAGATGGGCAGCCAGCTCCTTCTCATCGCGCCAGGCGGTGCCATAGATGCGCTGGAGCTGCTGGTTCTTTGAATCACCACGCCAATAGGCGCCTGCGACCTTCATCAGCTTGAAGGCCGTGCCGATCTTGCCCGTGCTCATCAAATGGGGGCCGCGGCACAGATCATGCCAGTCGCCATGCCAGTAGATCTTGATCGCCTCGCTTTCGGGCAGATCAGCAATGATCTCGGCCTTGAAGCTTTCGCCCATCGCCTTGAAATGCGCGATGGCCTTGTCACGCGGCCACACCTCGCGGCGCGTGGCGGCGTCGCGGGCGACAATCTCTTTCATGCGCGCTTCGATGCGCGGCAGATCGTCGGGCGTAAACGGCTCGTTGCGCGCGAAGTCGTAGAAGAAGCCGTCTTCGATCACCGGGCCAATCGTTACCTGCGTGCCGGGAAAAAGCTCCTGCACTGCCATGGCCAGGAGATGCGCGCAATCGTGACGGATGAGTTCAAGCGCATCCGCATCTTTTCGCGTCACAATTGACAGTGTCGCATCCGCTTCGATGGGCAGATCAAGATCGGCCAGCGCGCCATTGATGCGCGCGGCCAAAGCGGCCTTGGCGAGGCCCGGCCCGATGCTGGCGGCGATGGAGGCTGGCGTCGTGCCACGCGTCACCACCCGCACTGCCCCATCGGGCAAGGTGACACGGATGGAATTGTCTGACGCGTTCACGGCACGTAACTCCTTGAATTTGTTCGCAAGGCGTCATTGCCCGGCGAGGGGGCGGACAATCGCGCATGGCAGCCTGTCGCGTCAAGTTTCCGGGAAATCCGTGATGACGAAAAGTCGCGCAGAAAGGTGTAGATTGCGCTGCCGCCTCTACGGGCGAGCCATCGGGGGAGTGCGCCATGAGCCGTCTTTCCGCTTTTGTCTTTTCGGTTCTTGTTTCCGCCATCGCCATCCTTTCATTCGCAGCTCCGCCCACGCCGGCGCATGCACAAGCAGACCCGCGCGCGATAGGCACCGTGACACCGGCAACGGATGCCGATCTTGCCGACATCGTGCGGGCTGCGGAAATGCTCGCGCTTTCCAACAGCGCCTGCGACACGGCGCGCGCAGAAGAACAATGCGTGCTGGTCGATTGCGGACCGCGTGCGGATGCTGCGCGGCGGATCGATGAAGCCCTTGCCCTGCTGCAAGG
>DEIC01000099.1:0-674 GCA_002352285.1 Alphaproteobacteria bacterium UBA2784
GTGAACCTCTTTTCCTTCATCGCAGAAGAAGTGCGCGAGATTCTGGCGTCGCTCGGCTTCAAGTCACTGAAGGACGTGATTGGCCGCACCGACCTTCTGCAACAGGTTTCGCGTGGCGCTGAAAGCCTTGATGATCTTGACTTGAACCCGCTGTTGGTGCGGGCCGACCCCGGCCCCAATCCGCGCCACTCCACCATGGCGGGCCGCAATGAAGTGCCCGACACGCTGGATGCCAAGATCGTCGTGGATGCCAGAAGTTTTCTGGAAGACGGCGAGAAAATGCAGCTCACCTATTCGATCCGCAACACGGACCGCGCCATTGGCGCGCGCACCTCATCGCATATCGTCCGACGCTATGGCATGACGGGGCTGAAACCCGGCCATCTGACGGTGCGCCTGCGCGGTTCAGCCGGTCAGTCGCTGGGCGCTTTTGCGGTGCAGGGCCTGAAGCTCGAAGTCTTTGGCGAGGCCAATGACTATGTCGGCAAGGGTCTTTCGGGCGCAACGATTGTGGTGCGGCCGATGACGAGTTCCAGACTCGAAACCGAAAAGAACACGATCATCGGCAACACAGTGCTTTATGGCGCAACGGCCGGAAAACTCTTTGCCGCAGGTCAGGCGGGTGAACGCTTTGGCGTGCGCAACTCGGGCGCCTTGGCGGTGGTTGAGGGCTG
>DEIC01000099.1:710-18490 GCA_002352285.1 Alphaproteobacteria bacterium UBA2784
GCTGAAACAGGCTCGCGCCATTCCGCGCGCATCCTTGCCGCCTTTGATGCCGAGATCGGCAAGTTCTGGCAGATCTGCCCGAAGGAGATGGTTGCCCGCCTCGCCCATCCACTCTCGGATCGGGCGATGGCGGCGGAGTAACCTGCGCTCAGCTGTTCGCGGCGATGAACGCGCTCACCTTGGGCGCGATCTCGCTGCGCCAGCGCGAGCCGTTGAACACGCCATAATGGCCGACAGCCTTCTGGATGTGATCCACCTTGCGTGACCTGGGCACATTCACGCACAGATCATGCGCCGCCTGCGTCTGGCCAATGCCGGAGATGTCGTCCTTCTCGCCCTCGATCGTCATCAATCCCATGTCCGAAATGGCGGCAGGATTGACGCGCCGCTTGCGGAACATGAAGCGGCCATGCGCCAGATCATGCTTCTGGAACACGCGATCCACCGTCTCCAGATAGAAGTCGGCGTCAATGTCCATCACGGCCAGATACTCGTCATAGAACTCGCGGTGGCGCGCAGCACTTTCGCCATCACCCTTCACCAGATTCATGAACTGGTCGCGCTGCGCATTCATGTGGCGGTCGCGGTTCATCTCGATGAAGGCCGTCAGCTGCAGAAACCCCGGATAGACAAGCCGCCCCGCACCCGCAAAGGTGAAGGGAACCTGATGCACCATGTGATCACGGAACCAGGAAAGCTTGCGCGTCTCGGAAAGCTTGTTGGGCTGGGTCGGGCTTTTGCGCGCGTCAATGGGCGATCCCATGATGGTGAGCGTTGCAGGCGCGCACGGATCATTGTCCTCATGCATCAGCGATGCAGCGGCAAGACATGCCGGCCCCGGCTGGCACACGGCCATCAGATGCGTGTCAGGCCCCAGGACGCGCAAGGCGTCGATCACATGCTCGATATATTCATCAAGGCCAAAGCGGCCTTCTTCGAGGGGAATGTCGCGCGCATCCACCCAGTCGGTGATGTAAACGTCATGATCTTCCAGCATCCGCGCCACCGTGCCGCGCAACAGCGTGGCGAAGTGACCCGACATCGGCGCGACGATCAGCAATTTCTGTTCAGCCCGTCTGGGCGCGCCCGTCTTGACGAAATGGCGCAGCTCCATGAACGGCGTCGCCCACACAAGCTCTTCGCGCACATGCGCGCGCTTGCCTTCGACCAGCACCTCGCTGATGCCGAACGCGGGCTTGTGATAGCGCCGCGTGTTCTGCTCGATCAGATCGCAGGTCGCCGCCATCGAACGCCCGGCCATCGTGTGCGCCAGCGGGTTCAGCGGGTTGCGGAAGAAATGTGCGCCAAATCCGGCCGCCGCGCGCAGCGGCATGGCGCCCGTGCGGCTTGCTTCAACGGCCGCATACAGAAAGGAACGATACATCCCGGAAAAAGGCCCCCCGGCCCGATGCTTAAGCCAATGCTGCAATGCAGTAAGGCTGCGCTGATTTGAGGGGCGGGCGCAAGCGTCTTTTACGGTNNCTTGAATGGTCCATCGTATAGACCATCGCGGAATCCGGCATGTCGATGCGCTTGGCATAGGCGCGATAGGCCCCAACCACGCTGTCGATCTCGGCCTGTGTGCCGGTCAGCCCGATGAAATCATCGCGGAACGACCGGACATAGGAATCGAGCATCTCCGGCGTGTCGCGCGCCGGATCAACCGAGATCATCAGCACACGCGGTTCCAGCGGCATGGGCCCTGCCAGCGCCAGCGCATCGGCGAGTTTCTGCAGGGTCAGCGGGCAGACATCCGGACACGACGTAAAGCCGAAGAAGATCAGCATTGGCCGCCCGCGATAATCAGCATCCGTTACGCGAACACCCTTGTTGTCGGTCAGGGTAAAGGGGCCGCCAATCGTGCTTGCCTGTGTGCTGAGAATGGTGGTGGCGCGCGGCTCTGCCAGCATCCACAATAAAGTCGCCGCCACCCCGCCCAGGGCGAGCGCCACAACAACAATGATCCAGCGCAGACGGTTTGACATGAGACCGGGCCTTGAACCGCTTACAGAAAGTGGCTGCGTGTCATTGGGGTTGATATAATGACGGCCATGGCCATCCAACAGACAAATTGCCGCCGCTGATGACCGATATTGGCGAAAAGGCGCCGATGCCGCGCAGCTCGTTCTGGCTGTCGCTCTTTGCGGGCGAGGCGGGCCGTGTGCGTCTTGGCACCATCACGCTGTTGCGCTGGCTTGCAGTTGCAGGCCAGCTTGCCGCCATCGTCATCGTGCATTTCGGGCTCGATTACCGCCTGCCGCTGCTGCCCTGCCTGATCGCAATTGCCGCCAGCGTTGCCCTCAACATCGTCTCGGTCATTCTCTGGCCGCAAAGCCGCCGCCTGCCCGATGCCGAAACCACGCTGCACATTGCCTTCGACCAGCTGCAGCTTGCCTTTCTCCTTTATTACACGGGCGGGCTTGAAAACCCTTTCGCGCTCCTCTTCATCGCGCCTGCCACGATTGCCGCCTCAAGCCTCAATCTGCGCAATACGCTGGCGCTCGGCTTTTTCGCGTTCTCGCTGATCACGCTTCTCGCCGTCTTCCATCACCCGCTGCCGTGGGATGGTGATGCGCCTTTCTCCATGCCGCAACTTTATCTGGCAGGTCTCTGGATTGCGCTGGTGTTCGGGCTTGGCTTTACCACCATCGTTTCGTTCCGCGTGGCCTCCGAGGCAACACGCATGTCCGCCGCGCTGGCCGCCACCCAGATTGTGCTCGCGCGCGAAGAAAAACTGGCGGCGCTGGGCTCGCTCGCTGCCGCTGCCGCGCATGAGCTGGGAACGCCGCTGGGCACGATTGCCATTGTTGCCCGCGAACTTGCGCGTGATCTGCCGCAGGAGGGCGCGCAGGCAGAAGACGCGCGTCTGCTGATTGCCGAGGTTGAGCGGTGCCGCAAAATCCTCTCGGAAATTGCCCATCACGACGAGGCGGATGATGAAGGGCCGCTGTCGCGTTCGCCATTGGCCGTCCTGCTCGATGATCTGGCGCAACCCTTTCGCGGATCAGCCGTTGATGTGCGCGTGGAGGCCGAGGGCGATGATCCGCCCATCGTGCGCCGCAGCCCCGAGCTGCGCCATGCACTGACATCGCTCATCGAGAACGCCTGCGACTTTGCACAAAGCGAGGTTGCGATCAGCGCTTCCTGGGATGACAGGAATATCCGCATCGCCATTGAGGATGATGGGCCCGGCTTTGCGCCGGGGATCATGCAGCGGCTGGGCGAACCCTACGTCACCTCGCGGCCGGGGCGCAGCGCGCCGCGTGATGAGGATCTTGGCCCGGCCGAGCCGCATGCCACGCATGAAGGCATGGGCCTTGGCTTTTTTATCGCAAAAACATTGCTGGCCCGCACGGGCGCAGCCCTCAACTATTTCAATCGGACAGGCGGCGGCGCAGCCATCCATCTCGTCTGGCCGCGCGGCACGATTGATGGCGTCTGAAAACGCTTTGGGATGAAGGCGCTAACCATCTGAAGTGATGGAGGCGCGCCGACCGGTATGGCCATGCGATTCTTGGCCGCAAGGGGTGACGAATCTCCCTTCATGCGCTACATCCACCCTCATCAGACGCTTCGGGATTTGGGTGTCATGAACGAGCTTTCCGGCAAGGCGCAGACGATTGAAGCCCGCGGCGAGGATCCGGCGATTCTGGCGCTCGCCGACCGCACGCTTCTGGTGGCTGATGATGATGCCGCCTTCCGCCAGCGCCTCGGCCGNNCCAGCGTGAAAAAGGCGCCGCCTGCCTTTGCCGTGCTTGATTTGCGTTTGGGCGATGGAAATGGCGTTGATCTGGTGGCCGCGATCCACCGGGAGCGCCCCGATGCCCGCGTCATCATCCTGACGGGTTACGGCAACATCGCCACGGCCGTGTCGGCGGTAAAGCATGGCGCGATCGACTATCTCTCAAAACCGGCTGATGCGGATGATGTGATCCGCGCGCTTTTGGCGTCAGGTGGCAAACGGCCGGAACCGCCGGAAAATCCGATGTCGGCTGACCGCGTGCGCTGGGAACACATCCAGCGCGTTTATGAGTTGTGCGGGCAGAACGTGTCCGAAACTGCGCGCCGCCTCAACATGCACCGCCGCACGCTCCAGCGCATTCTGGCCAAGCGTTCGCCGCGGTAAAAAGATACCAGACTTATTGTTTTTTTTGAACCTCCTCCGCCTTCGCGGGGGAGGTCGGATCGCTCTTGCGATCCGGGTGGGGGCGATTCATCGGCTCGGTTTCCCCTCACCCGCGATGCAAGGGCATCGCCTTGCGCTTCGCTCACCCCCGCAACAAGTTGCGGGCGGAGGCGAAGGTGAGGCGCTGCCCTCTACCCCCGCACCAGCTGCACACCTGCCATTACAAAGCCAAGGCCAAACAGCGTACCGGCCACTTCATAGTGATACGGAACCCCAGGCACGAATTGCGCGGCAACACCCAGCGCAAAGGCACCCAGAAAGAAATGGGCGCCGCCAAATTCTGTCCGGTTGAAAAGGGAAACCGCCGCCAGCAGCGCCATCCCCGCCGCAAACAGCGTGGAGCCGGTTGCATAGAGGTCATAACCCATCAGCGGTACGTCCGGCCCCAGGATCAGCGCGACACCGAAAAGCGCGGGCACAAAACCCGCAAGACCTGCAATGCCCAGCGCGTCCGCATGGCGCATATAGAGCGCCACCGTCCCGAACAGAAATCCGGCATCAATGATGAAGTAAAGAAGTTCGGGCTCAATCAGCCCCTGCAATCCCGTCTGCCACGCAGCAGCAACACGCAGGGTGCCGGCAATCAGGGCGGCAATGCCGCCCAACACAAAGCCGAGGCGCAGCGTCATGAGTTCTCCTTTCGCCAGTCGCGCGCGCACTCAGCCACGCCGTCTTCCAGCGATGTCATGCGATGCGGAAACGATGCCGCCTTCAGTCGCGCGACATTGGCCTGCGTGAAATACTGATACTGCGCGCGCAACGCCTCGGGCATGTCGATGAACTCAATCTTTTCGGGAAGGCCAAGGGCAGCAAAGCACGCCCGCGCCAGATCGAGAAAGCTGCGCGCCTGTCCCGTGCCCACATTGAAAAGCCCGCTCGCGCCCGATGACAAAAGCCAGGCAATCACTCTCACGCAGTCGCCCACATAGACAAAGTCGCGCAATTGCCCGCCGTCGGCATAGCCGGGGTGATGCGAGCGGAAAAGCCGCGCCGCCTCGCCGCGCGCAAGCCGGGGCAGCAATTGCGACACGACAGAACTTTGCGGTCCCTTGTGCTCCTCATGCGTGCCATAGACATTGAAAAAGCGAAGCCCCGCCCATTGCGGCGGCGCAGCGCGGCCCGCGCGCAACTCCGCCTCAACCCAGCGGTCAAACACAAGCTTCGACCAGCCATAGATGTTGAGCGGGCGAAGGCGGGCGAGCGCCTGCGCATCAAACGCGTCGTCAAAGCCCAGCGCGCCACTGCCATAGGTTGCCGCTGACGAGGCATAGATAAAGGGCACGCGCGCATTGGCCGCAAACGTCCACAGCGTCTGCGAGAGCGTGATGTTGTTGGCGATGATGCGCGCCACATTGGTCTCGGTCGTCGCCGAAATCGCACCCATATGGATGATGGCGCTCACATGGGCGCCCTCCGCGTCAAGGAACCCGGCAAGCACGTGCGGTTGCAGATGGGCTTCGACGGGAACTCCGGAAAGATTGCGCGCGGCAACAGGCCCCGTGACGGGATCGCAGATGATGATGCGCTCGCCGCCTTGCGCCAGCGCGCGCGCCGCATGGCTGCCGATGAAACCAGCCCCGCCCGTCACAAGGATCGCCCCGCGATTGGCGCGCGGCGTCATCAGCGTTGCATCCGCTTGATCGTGCCGGTCGTCGAATGGCCCTCGCGGATATCGGCAAGATGCACGCGCCCGCCCCAGCTCATCATCTCGGCGGCGCCGACAACCTTGTCAATGGTGTAGTCCTTGCCCTTGACCAGCACATCGGGTTTAAGTGCGGTGATGAGCGATAGCGGCGTATCGGTATCGAAGACGACAACAGCATCCACGCTTTCAAGCGACGCCAGCACGACCGCGCGCGATAATTCGGAATTGACCGGCCGCTCCGGCCCCTTCAGGCGGCGCACGCTGTCGTCGCTGTTCAGGCCCACGACCAGCCGGTCGCCCTGCGCCCGCGCCTCGGCCAGCAGGCCGACATGGCCGGGATGCAGAATGTCAAAGCAGCCATTCGTGAAAACGATTTTTGCGCCACGCGCGCGCCAGGCGGCCACGCGCTCCATCATGCTCTCAGCCGACAGCATTTTTTCTTCGGCGCGGTGCAGGCGCTCGGTCAGGATGCGGTCAATCAGCTCACTGCGCCGCACGATGGCGGTGCCTGCTTTGCCCACCGCAATGCCTGCCGCCAGATTGGCCAGCATCGCCGCATCATTAAGGGAAGCGCCTGCGGCAATTGAAAGCCCAAGGGCGGCCAGCGCCGTGTCGCCCGCACCCGATACATCAAACACGTCGCGCGCTTCCGGACGCACATGGAAAGGGGCGCCATCGCGCGGCACCATGGTCATGCCGCGCTCCGAGCGCGTCACCAGAATGGCATCCATCGGCGCGGCTGAAAGAATGGTGCGCGCTGCCGCCACGACCTCGTCATCGGTGCCCGCCGGCATGCCGCTCGCGGCAGAAAGCTCGCGCGCATTGGGCGTCACCAGATGCGCCCCGGCATAACGCGCAAAGTCGCGCGACTTGGGATCGGCGATGATCTTCTTGCCCGAACGTTTCGCAAGTGCCGCAATGCCGGACAGGACCTCGGTGGAGAGCATGCCTTTGGCATAGTCAGAAACAAGCACGACGCTTGCGTCCGCCATCTCGCCTTCGATCATGGCAAGCAGCCGCGACGTCGCGCGCGCATCAAGGGTGGCAGTCACTTCAGCGTCGGCGCGCAGCAATTGCTGGCTGCCGGCGATATAGCGTGTCTTGACCGTCGTGGGCCGCCCCGCAACCGTGACCAGATTGGAAACGATGCCGCCTTCACCCTCCAGAAGCCGCACCAGCTCGCGCCCGGCTTCGTCGTCACCCACGGCGGCAACAAGCGATACGCGCGCGCCCAGCGCCACCGCATTGCGCGCCACATTGCCCGCACCGCCCAGCATGGCGCTCTCGCGCTCAACCGCGATGACGGGAATGGGGGCCTCGGGCGAAATGCGCTCGACCCGTCCATAGACGAACCTGTCCAGCATGATGTCGCCGATCACGAGCACGTTCAGCCCGGCGAATTTTTCGGCGATGGCGGCGCGGGTCTCGGTCATGAAGAAAGCAGTGGCATGCGCGATCAGGAAAGGGTGAAGGGTTCTTAACGGTCTTTGGCGCTTTTTGCGAGGGATGATCGTGACTTTGGGCGGGTCCTCCCGCCGCCAATTAAGCCAAGAGTTAACGCATCCTGCCTAGACTCTGGCGTGGAGGAACCATCAAGGGTGACGCAGCAATGACGGCCTTGGGCACAGTGGCAGCGATAGCCGGGCGCATGTTCAGGCGCGCGCCGCTGATCGCACCTGCGCCCCACATCGTGCAGGTTACCGGCATGGTGCCGCAGGCAGGTCTTTGCACCGTCAATCTGTGTGTGCCGCAACTGATGCAGGAGATTCTCGGTGGCGTCGATCTCAAGGATAATCCGCACCTTGAATTGCCAACCCGCATCGACGCCGAAGGGCGCATGTTGCGCCTCCTGGCCGATGACCTGTCGCCGTTGAAGCCCGACGGCGCCCATTTCATTTTCCGCATGCATCTGAAGTCGCTGATGAGTGCGGGCTTCATTGCGTTTGAGCGCGCCCACGGAGAAACGCTCAGGGGCCGCCTGACTGTCTCCGTGCCGGTGACGGAAGCAATCGCGGACGAAGATGCGGCGGCCTTTGCTGTCAACTATCTGGGGTCGCGCGGCGCCGGTTTTGCGGTGCATGGCCTCACCCTGCCAGCGATTGCCCGCATGCCGGAAAACGTGCAGGGCTTTTTCAGCACGGCAAAATATCTCGGCCTCATCCTCGCGCGCGCAGACCTCGCCCTCAGCGAGAAAGAGCGCCTCGCCGCCGCACAGGCGGTCATGCGCCTTTCCCGCACACGCCTGATCGCGTCAACAGGGGGCGACGAGGCGCTGGCCGCCATCGCGCGCGATTGCGGCATCGTCATGATCGAAGGCCGAAGCGCCTAAATCTCAAATCCGCCTGCCGACAGCTCGGGGTCCATCGCATGGGAAAGCCGCAACGCGGCGATCTGGGCAAAGCGCAACATCGTCGCCTTGCGCCGCGCCGCCGCCACTCCCGCAACGGGCGAAGGCCGCACGATCTCGCCGCCGCGCGCATCTGCAATGATGAGACCGGTGGTGGCGGGCACCAGTTCAGCGGGAAAATGCGGCGGCACTGCAAACGAAAACGCATCGCAATAGTCGAGATATTCAGGCCATTTGCCGTCACCCTTCAGATCGGCAACCGCCACCTTGATCTCGACGCCATAAAGCTGGCCCTTCGCATCAAGACCCAGCACGTCAAAGCGCCGCCCGTTGCCGATGGTCACTTCGCGCAACGGCGCATAGCCCATGCGCACAAGAAGCCGCGCCACGCCGCGCGCCACATCTTCTGCGGTCCATTCCTGCACATAGGCCATCGCGCCAATCTGCCTTGAATGCCCGCAAAGAAAAAGGGCGGAGCCATCGGCCCCGCCCCCNNGTGCCGAAATTGACCGTCTGGAGGAAGCGGATGCCCTCCTCGGCAATGTCATCGCCAACCATGTGATCGCCTTCCGACTTCAGTTCTTCCATGTCCACATACATGGCATAGAACTGCTTGGTGCGGTCGGTGATGATGCCGGCCTTCACCAGCGTCTTGATCAGCACGCGGAAGATGTCGGTAGATTCGCGCATGCGCTTGCGGCGCTCGTCATCCGTGATCGCCTCGATCATGGCGGCCTGCGCATCCTTCCAGTCGATGCCGAACTTGGCGTGGACTTCCTTCATCTGCTCCGGGTTCACGAGGTTGAAGAGCAGTGTTTGGAAGCATGTCGCCGCCCAGTTCTCGATGATCTCCTGCTCGGCAACTGACAGCTTGGGGATCGTGCGATCGGCCCAGATCTTGCCGAACTTGTGATGGAACGCCTCGTCAGTCATCACCAGCTGGGTGAGCTTTACCAGCAGCGGATCCTTCGACTTCATGTAGAGCGTCGCGAACGCGCCCATTGCCAGACCCTCGACCAGCATCTGCATGCCGACGATCTTTTTATAGACTTCCGGCGCATTGACGAGTTCGGTCAGAAGCCCGCCCAGCGTCGGGCCGACGGGAAGCGGCTTGCCCCAGCGCGCCTGAATGTATTTCGAGAAGGCGGCCACATGGCGGGCCTCTTCGCGCGCCTGATTGGCGGCATATTCCTGGGCGCCCGGATCACGCAGGATGTGGCACAGCGACGCCGACAGTGACAGCGCGCCCTGCTCGCCATGAAGGATCGAGGAAAGCATCCAGCGCACGCTTTCATTGATGAAGGCGACGCGGTTTTTGCCGGTCAGCTTCTCGCCGACGCGCGTGTGGAAGATCGGGAACATCTCTTCCGGCAGGATCGCCTCGTTCTCCATGTCGAACGGCTCGGAGAAGTCGATGTATTTCTTGTCGAGCGGATCCCAGAAATGGTCGTGGGTCGCCGAGATGATCTTGTCGAAAGCGGTCGAGCGCGCATTGTAGCGGTCAACTTCCATCATCGCTGCGAAGTCATCCGGGCGCACGGCATCATAGGCGTCGTCTTTGGTGATCTGCGACATCATCTCTGACCATGGTTGGGCCCGGTGGGGTTGCCGGGCAGGGGGAGGGTGACAAGAGCGCGCAAGAATGCCGCAGAATTGCTGAAAGTCAATTAAAAATGACACCCACGTCATCTTTAACGGAGGGTGACTGGAGAACCCGGGACAGGCTTTCCCTAACGTCCACTGCCATTCACCATCTTTTTGCATCACCCATCCCAAAACCCCTTGGAATTCAGGGCAAAAAGCCGCGCCGCAATTGACCTTTGCGGCGAAATCCCGTGACTATGGGCGTTGCGTGCGCAAGACCGTTAAAGGCTGCGCATCTGCCGTCATGCGGCAGGCGAAATGGGAGTTCGCGCAAGTGAAAGACATGTGCCTTGGGGGATGAGCCGCGTGGCCGGAAAGCGCACGCGGCTGATGTTCCATCGCATCGGGGGGTGCTGTGTGTGCGTGTCACGCACAACGCCATGAGTTGAGGCGCCAACAGCGGCGGCTTTGCGCCGCCAGTCCGGGTATCACGCGATGATCAAGCTTCTCGAAAATGCAATCTTTGCGATCAAGCCATTGATCCTGACATTGCTCGCAATTTTTACCGCGATCATGTTCTGGTTCGCGATCAACCTGCGCATCGACGCAGGCTTCGAGAAGCAGCTGCCTGCCGGCCACGAATATATCGAGACGTTCCAGGAATACCGCGACAAGAGCTTTGGCGCCAACCGCATCATTGTCGTTCTGCGCAACACGCAGGGCGACATCTGGAATCCTGAAACACTCGCGATGCTGAACGGCGTGACGCAGGACATCTTCTTCCTGCCCGGCATTGACCGCCGCACCGTGCAGTCGCTGTGGACCCCCAACACGCGATTCTTTGAAATCACCGAAGAAGGCATTCGCGCCGACGACGTGATCGGCGGCACCACAACGCCGTCAAATCTCACGCCGCAGCTGATCGACAAGATCCGTTCCAACGTGGTGCGCGGCGGCCTTGTGGGCCGTCTCGTGTCGAACGATTTCACGGCCGCAATGGTCGTCACCGAAATCAATGAATGGGACCAGCGCGCCAACAAGCGCACCGACTATTTCGAACTCGGCGCCAAGCTGGAGGCCGCCATCCGCTCGCGCTTTGAAGGTGCAGGCGGCCCCGCCCTTTCCTACTTCGGCTACCGCCTTGACGAGCTGGTTCGTCTGGCCGGCGAGAAATGCCCGCCCGATGAAGGCTTCATCGGCAAGGTCGTCAGCTTTGTGGGCAGCCTGGCGGGCGGCAGCTCGGATGTGCCGGAATGCGCCACGCTGACCAAGGATTTGCTCGCCGATGTCGTCAAGATCGGCCAGACCTATGGTCCGACTGTTGGCCCCTGGTATCAGACCTTCGAACAGAAGCTGCGCGAGATTGACGGCCAGAACCTTGACCCGAACGCGCAATACAGCGCGGTGTCTGCGCTGCTGGGCGAATGGGCGGCGGCCTCAACCACGGCGTCAACGCACGAAGTCCACATCATCGGCTTCTCGAAGGCGATGGCCGACATCGCGGCCGGTGCGCGCGAAGTCATCAAGTTCTTCATCATCGCCTTCATCCTGACCGTTCTCTCGGTCTTCTATTACTGCCGCTCGTGGAAACTGACCTGGCTGACGGTTGGCTGCTCGCTCACCTCGGTGATCTGGCAGTTCGGCCTTCTGACCATTCTCGATTTCGGTCTTGATCCGCTGGCGATCCTTGTGCCGTTCCTCGTCTTTGCCATCGGCGTCAGCCATGGCGTGCAGCAGCTCAACCTGATCTCGGAAGGTCTGGCCGAAGGGCTTGATCCCGAGGGTGCCGCCCGCAAGAGCTTCTCGGGCCTTCTTGTTCCCGGCTCGATGGCGCTCATCACCGACATGGTGGGCTTTGCCACCCTTTATTTCGTGCCCATCACGATGATCCAGGAACTGGCCGTCACCGCCTCCATCGGTGTGGCGCTCAAGGTCATCACCAACCTCATCATGCTGCCGGTGGTTGCCAGCTACCTGACCTTTGATGAGGGCTATAAGCATCGCGTTGAAAAGGCGCGCAGCTCGCGCCTGGGCATGGTCAAATATCTGGGCGTGGTTGCCGAGCCCAAGGTCAGCTTCCCGCTGTTCCTGATCTACACATTCGTGTTCGGCTATGCCGTGTTCCAGAGCACGACGCGCCATATCGGCAATCTTCACGCCGGCATGCCGGAGCTGAAAGCCGAGCACCGCTACAACCAGGACGCAGAAGTCGTAGCCCAGAAATTCTCGATCGGCCTCGAACTCCTGACCGTGGTGATCGAGACGCCGCCGCTTTCCTGCGTCAACTATCACTATATGAACTACATCGACCGCTTCTCCTGGTACATGCAGAATCAGGAGGGCGTGGTCAGCGTCATCAGCCTTGCCTATGTCGCCAAGCAGCTCAATGCCGGCTGGTACGAGGGCAATCTGAAATGGCGCGCCATGCCGCGCATCGAGCCGTCGCTGGTGCAGGCAACCACGCCGGTCGGCGTTTCATCCGGCCTTCTCGATACCGATTGTACCTATCTGCCGGTGCAGGTCTTCCTGCGCGACGGCAAAGCGGAAACGATCAAGGCAGTGGTCGCGGCCGTTGAAAAGTGGAACGAGACGGAATCGGTAACGCCTGCCTTGTCGGCCGGATTTGATAGCCGCAACGGCGTCTGGACGATGCCGGTTTCCGCCCTCGATGGCCTCACCTTTACGCCGCAATATCCCGACACCAAGAACGTGTTCGCGACTGACTACACGTTCGACGTGATGGGCTTTGCGACTTCAGGCGCTGGCGGCAGCATGACTTTCCCGATTGCAGATCTGGGCAAGGTCTATGTTCAGTCGGTCCGGCCCTTCATGCCGGAGGAAGAGGCGCCCAGGGCGACCTTGATGGTCACGGTCAAGGGTGCCAGCGGCCAGCTCTTTGCCGGCCCGGTTGAAATCACCCATCCCAAGCAGCGCACGAATGAGCGCCTCGATCTGAAGCGCCTGTTGCCGGATGTCACGTGGGCAGATGCGACCGAGGTTACGATCTCGTCCATCCCCGCCAACATCAAGCTGCGGCGCGAGATCCTTTCGGATGCCGTCAGTGTCAGCGGCGCTGAAGTCCTCAAGCCCATGCCGCTTGATGTGAAGGCGGCGCTGGGTGATGCCGATCTGTCCGCTGTCAGCGAGATCGACATCGGCAACGTGCCCTATTCGCTCTATGTGCGCCTCGCCTCGGGCAACTCGGGCGTTGCGGCAGCAGTGAACCAGGAGATCGAGCATCAGGAACTGCCAATGACGCTGGCCGTCTATGCGGTCATCATCATTCTGGTGATCTTCACCTTCCTTGATTGGCGCGCAACCGTGTGCTGCACCGTGCCGCTCACCTTTGCGACGTTCTTCGGCTACTGGTTCATGAACGAGCTGGAAATCGGCCTCAAGGTCTCAACCCTGCCGGTGATGGTGCTGGCGGTCGGTATCGGTGTGGACTACGCGTTCTACATCTATAACCGCCTGCAATATCACCTCGCCCACGGCATGACGGTGACCGAGTCCTATAAGGAAGCGGTGCTGGAGACGGGCAACGCCGTCATCTTCACCGCGGTCACGCTGGCGATCGGCGTGTCCACCTGGGCCTTCTCGGACCTGAAGTTCCAGGCCGATATGGGCCTTCTCCTCACCTTCATGTTCGTCATCAACATGTTCAACGCGGTCACGGCCTTGCCCGCGATGGCGGTGGTGATCGAGGCGGTCTTCCCGCGCAAGAAGCGTCCGCGCGTGGTGGCGCCGTCACATTGAAACGGCGCGCCTGAATGCCTAACTCAAGGGGGCCGGCCGCAAGGACCGGCCCTTTTGCTTGAGCCATTCTGTGGGGGAGGGCGATGCTCACACGCATCATTGCCATGATCAGCGGCGCCGAGGGTCAGGGCGCGCCTCTGGCCGAGCCGCGTATCCAGCGCGAGATGCTGGCGGCGGCGTGTCTCTTTGCTGAAATGGTGCGCATGGCAGGCAATGAGCTGGTGGCCGAACGCCTGACGGCGATCCGCGCGCTGGAAGAGCGCTTTTTCCTGTCACACGGCGATGCCCAGACCCTCCATGCCATTGCCGAACGGCGCGAGGCCGAGGTCTATTCGGATTTCCTTTTCATCGAAACCGTGCGCCATGCGTTCGATGATCTGGCGCGCGCTGAAATTTTTGCGGACCTTGTGCGCATTGCCTTTGCCGACGGCCAACTGACGCGTGAGGAGACGGCGCTCCTGTCACGCCTTGCGCGCGACCTTGCCATCGATCCTGCTTCGGCCGCGCGCATCCTGGCGATGCCGGGCGGGTAGGGGGCGGCGCCAACGCCAACGCTATCATTTTTTGTTTGCTCTCCCCTTGGGGTGAGCGAAGCGCAAGGGAAGTTTGCGAAGCAAACTTCGTGAGGGGGGCTTGCTTTTGCCGCTGCCCCCTCACCCGCTCGCAAGCGCTCGCGTCCTCTCCCCAAGGGGAGAGGAAATTCTCGCAGAGTGACGAAAGCGCCTCGCGCGGAAAACCTGCCGAAACAAGTGCGCAGCGCCAGCCCCTTCACCCCATCTCCGCGACAATCGCTTCCGCCGCTGCGCGCGGATTGTCGGACGCCACAATCGGGCGGCCCACAACGATGTAATCCGCCCCGCCCGCAACCGCATCGCGCGGCGTAACAACACGCTTTTGGTCGCCCGCTGCATCCGTCGCGCGGCGCACGCCCGGCGTAACAATGAGGAGGTCAGTGCCGGCATAGGCGCGGATCAGCGGCGCCTCTGCGCCCGACGCCACCACGCCATGAATGCCGCATGCGACGGCGATTTTCACCCGGTCGCGCACCAGCTCGCCCGCCGTTCCCGCCCAGCCAAACTCGGCAAGGTCACTGGCATCAAGCGAGGTCAGAACCGTCACGCCCAGGATACGCGTCTGTGTGCCGGAAGCTGCCCTGGCCGCCGCCGCAAGGGTCTGGCGGTGCTGCGCGTGCACGGTAACGAAATGCGCGCCAAGGGCGGCAATGGAGGCAACGCCATTTTCAATCGTTTCGGCAATGTCGAGCAGCTTGGCATCGACAAAAAGCTTCTTGCCCGACGCCACAATGCGCTGGGCAAGATCAAGCCCGCCCGGGCGGTAGATAAGCTGATAGCCGATTTTGTAGAATGATGCCGCCTCGCCCAGTTCGGCGATCAGCTGATCCGCGCGCGATACCGAGGGAACATCCAGCGCCACGATCAGGCGGTCGCGGGCAGTTGCAGGGCGCATGACGCAAGTCCCCTTTTTCGAATCCCTTTCGGGCGAAAGCGCCGCTTTGTGCGGAGGGGCCGCGCTCTTGTCAACAACAGTCAGGGCGCGTCAGTGCACCGCCATCGGCACAAGGCCGTTGGCCCGGGCTGCGGCAAAAGCGCTGTCGCGGTCGTCATGCACGGCGGCCCGCACGCCATTGGCCAGATGCACGGCAAAAAACCGCGTGCCGCGCTTCACGCGCATGCCCGTGGGCAGGATGCCCTCGGCGGACAGCACGGATGCATCCACCTCGCGCACATAGGCCAGATGCGGCGCCCCCAGATTGGCCAGCGCCTCCTTGCTGATCGAAAAGACAGTATCGCGCATGGATGCAACTCCTTCTGTCACTTACACGGCCTGCGGCTTTGCGTTCTCAGTCCCTGCATCTTTGGGGCCTGCATTTTTGGGGCCCATATTCGGGGAGACGGGTTTGGGGTCACTGGTGATCGTAACGCGCCGCACCTTGGGCGCCTCCACCCGGCGCTTGAGCGAGATGCACAAAAGCCCGTTGGCGACATTGGCGCCCACAACCTCAATCGCATCGGCCAGCACGAAGCTGCGCTGGAACGGCCGCGCCGCGATCCCGCGATGCAGGAACGCGCGCTGCTTCTCATCCGCCTGACGGCCCTTGATCTGGAGATGATTGTCTTCGACCGTCACCTCAAGATCGGCAGGCGCAAAGCCTGCCACCGCCAGCGTGATGGCATAGTCATGCTCGCCGGTCTGCTCGATATTATAGGGCGGATAGCCGTCATGGCCGTTGCGCGCCAGCCGGTCGAGCGTGCGCTCGATCTGGTCAAAGCCCAGAAGAAACGGGTTCGAGAAAACACCCGTGCGTGACATGTGAACACCCTTTCGCGAAGCAGTGCGGCGCCCGCCAAACCCCCGAAAGGCGAATGGCAGACCTTCCCTAATGTGGGAAAAGCAGTTATCCGGTTCAAGTGACAGGTCCGGTTTGTGCCGGTGCCACATTTGCGTGAAGCCACGGCAATTTCCGGTCCTTTGCCATGAGTCTGCCCCAATCACGGGGCGCGATGGCCCCCTTGGGAAAGCCCTTCGGGGCGCAAGGCGGGCGAGGGGCACGCTTGAATGAGTTCAGACACGCCTGAAGGTGCTGGGCCACCGCGCGACGGGAGCGAAACCGGCCGCCGGCCGCGCCGGCCGTTTGGCCGTGCCTTGGCCGCACAGCAGGACCGGGTCGATTACCGCCATCTGGCCCGCGCCTTCCGGGGAGAGGAGCGCACCGGCCTCATGCTCGGCGCGCTTGTGCGCGTGGCAATCGCGCTGGCGCTCACCATCTCGGCAGCCTTGGGCCAGAACCTTTCGGGTGACGCCTGGCTCTGGGCTGTCGGCTCCTATGGATTCCTGGCTGTGACCGGCGGCATCCAGTTCCTGATGGCGCGCGCAGGCATCAACCCGCCTGCCCTCAAATATGTCTGGGTGCTGATCGACTGCGCCTACCTTGCCGCCATCATCGCCATGAGAAACCCCTTTGTGACCGAGGGGCCGCCGCCATCGGCCATCCTGCGCGAAGGCACCGTGCTTTATTTCTTCATCTTCCTGGTGCAGGCGAGCTTTGCNNCGCGTCTATGCCGCCAAATACGCCAATCCCTTTTATGTGCCGCTCTCCAAATGGATCATCGAGACAGCAGTCGTGATCCTGTTGTCAGGCGCGCTGTCAGTTTCCGTGTCGCGCTCGCGCCGCCTTGTGGGCGTGCTTTCAAAGGCCGAGCGTGCGCGCAGCAATCTGGCGCGCCACTTCTCGCCCAACCTGGTTGAAACACTGTCAGAGCGCGACGAACCCTTTGGCGCCGTGCGCCGCCAGAACGCTGCCGTGCTCTTTGCCGACATTCGCGGCTTTACCAGCTTTGCCGAATCCGCCGAGCCGGAAGAAGTCGTCAATCTCCTGCGCGGCTTTCATGCGCGCGCCGAGCACGAGATTTTCGAGGCAGGCGGCACGCTCGACAAGATCATCGGCGACGGCCTGATGGCCACGTTTGGCGCGCCGGTCATCGGCGTGCGTGACAGCGCCCGCGCACTTGCCTGCGCACGCAATCTCATCAACGTGGTGGACCGCTGGAACATCGTGCGCGGCGAGGAGGGGCTGGCCCCTGTCAATATCGGCGTTGGCATCCATTATGGCCCGGTCGTGTTGGGCGATGTCGGCAGTGAGCGCCGCCTTTCTTTTGAAGTGATCGGCGATACGGTCAACACCGCCAGCCGCCTGCAAACCATGTGCAAGGAAAAGGGCGCGCGCCTCGTCGTCTCCGGCGCGCTGCTGGAGCGCATCCACGAAGAGGGTGGCGACAATCTCACGCACCTCTTTGAAGGGCTGGTGCACGAGGCGCAGCAAAGCGTGCGCGGGCGCGGTGCGGCGCTCGACATTCACTATCTCGTCTGATGACAGCCTTCGGCGACGTGCTGCTGGATGATGCGCGGGCATGGCCGGGCCACGGCCTTCTGTTCCGCAATGCATCGTCGCGCATCACGGCGAAGACACTGGCCGATGTGCCGCGCGCCCTCCTTGCCATGGACCGCGCGGTTGCGGGCGGAAACTTTGTGGCGGGCGCCTTTGCCTATGAGCTCGGGCTTGCGCTGGAACCGCGTCTGACGCCGCTCCTGCAAAGGGGGCATGCCCCGCTGATTGATGTCTATGTGCATGATGCGCCGGTCGCCCTTTCAGGCGCGCAGGTGCTGGCGCTGCTGCCGGCGGGCGGTGCATATCTCGAAAACATGGCGCCGTCGATTTCGCGCGAGGCCTATGCAAGTGCCTT
>DEIC01000078.1 GCA_002352285.1 Alphaproteobacteria bacterium UBA2784
AGAACCGCAACAACGACAAGGGCGGACTGGGCGATTGGACCCCTGATCCCGTAAAATTTCCTCATGGCCTCGGGCCTGTCGCAAACGCCGTGCGTGAAAAGGGCTTGTCATTCGGCATCTGGGTAGAGCCCGAGATGGTCAATCCCGACAGCGACCTGTGGCGCACGCAGCCCGCGTTTCATCCAAAACTGCCCGATCACGAACGCTGGCTGATGCGCAACCAGCATGCTCTCGACTTTGGCGATGCGGGTGTGCGCGACCATGTGCTGGGCTGGCTGAAGCAGCTGCTGCATGACACGCGCGCCGATTACATCAAGTGGGACATGAACCGCGATCTGCTGGGCGACGCCCTTTCCCACGCCCGCCATGCGCGCGGGCTTCATGCCGTGATGGATGAATTGCGGGTGGAGTTCCCTGACCTTGCCATCGAGACCTGCGCCAGCGGTGGCGGCCGCGCCGATTGGGGCATGCTGGCGCGCACGGATCGCGTGTGGGTGTCAGACAATATCGATGCGATGGATCGCCTCGCCATCAATCGCGGCGCCGCGCTGTTCCTTCCGCTTTGCGCCATGGGCACGCATGCGGGCGCATCCAAAAGCCATATCAGCGGCAAGCGCCATGGCCTTGACCTGCGTGCCCATGTGGCGATGTTTGGCGCCTATGGCTATGAACTCGACCCGCGCCGTCTGCGTGCGGAAGATCTCGCCCGCTTTGCTGCCCACAGCGCCGCGTTCAGGCAATGGCGCGCGCATATCCATGGCGGCCAGTATCGCCTTCATGCCCATCCGGCCTTGATCGCCGACAGCATCACAGGCGCGGATGGCCGCGTCTTGTCGCGCGTGGTCAACCCGTCGGGCCCGGCCAGCGAAACCCTTGCTGTCTTGGGCCTGCCGCCGGGCAAAGCCACGCTGCTTTCTCCCGTCAGCGAGGGTGTTTCCCTGACGGGAAGGGGTACCGAGGCCACGCTCACCTTTGCCGCAGGCGGGCTTTCCGCCCTGATCGTCATCGACTCGTAAACCGGTGGCCCTCTAAAATGGTGCCCTCCCCCACCTTCCGATTCGGGAACGTGCCATGCCGAGCTACAAGGCCCCCCTCGCCGACATCCGCTTCAACCTTTACGAGATGCTGGGCATCGACAAGCGCAGCGATCTGCCGGAGTTCGCCAATCTCGACCGCGACACGATCGACGCCATCCTCGAAGGCGGCGCAAAAATCTGTGAAGACGTGCTCGCCCCCTTGAACCAGATTGGCGACGAGCATGGCTGCGTTCTGGAAAACGGTGTGGTGCGCACGCCGCCGGGCTTCAAGGAGGCCTACAAGACATTGTGCGAGGGCGGCTGGAACCGCCTGTCAGCGCCCGAGGAACATGGCGGCGCATCGCTGCCCATCCTCCTCAGCTTCACGATGACGGAGATGATGTTCTCCGCCAATCAGGCCTTTGCGATGTACCCGGGCCTCACCAATGCCGCCTATGCCGCCTTGATGGGCACCGGCGCGAAATGGATGCGCGATCACATCGCATCGCGCATGGCCTCAGGCGAATGGACGGGCACGATGTGCCTGACCGAGCCCCATTGCGGCACCGATCTGCGCCTGATGAAGACAAAGGCGGTGGAGCAGCCCGACGGCACCTATCGCATGACCGGCACCAAGATTTTCATCTCCGGCGGCGATCATGACATGGCCGACAACATCATCCACATGGTGATCGCCAAGATCCCGGATGAAAACGGCAAGCTGTCAGATGATCTTTCAACCGTGAATTTTTTCATGGTGCCGAAATTCATTGTCTCCGAAGACGGCAAGATGGGTGTGCGCAATGGCGTTTCCTGCGGCGCGGTTGAAAAGAAGATGGGCATCAAGGGCTCGTCAACCTGCGTGATGAATTTCGATAACGCCGTCGCCTGGCGTTTGGGGCCCAAGCCGGAGCCCAAGGCGCCCGGTGCGGCCGCCGACAAGAAAAGCTCATCCGCCGGCATGAAGGGCATGTTTGGCATGATGAATGCCGCCCGCATCGGCGTGGGCATTCAGGGCATTGCGATTGGCGAAGTCGCCTATCAGAACGGCGTTGCCTATGCGCGCGAGCGCACCGCTGGCCGCGCGCTGACCGGCAAGAAATTTCCCGAGCAATCGGCCGACCCCATCATGGTGCATCCCGATGTGCGCCGCATGCTCCTGTCGGCGCGTTCCTTTGTGGAGGGCGCACGCGCGCTTGCCATGTGGAACTCGTTCCTGCTCACCGAGGCGCGCTCGGGCGATCCCGCCAGACGTGAAGACTATGCCGGCATGGCCGATCTGATGACGCCGATCATCAAGGCGTTTTTTACTGACATGGGCTTTGAGGCGACCAATGCTGCAATGCAGTGTTTTGGCGGCCACGGCTATATCCGCGATCACGGCATGGAGCAGTTCGTGCGCGATGCCCGCATCAATCAGGTCTATGAGGGCGCCAACGGTGTGCAGGCGCTTGATCTCGTCGGCCGCAAGCTGATGGCCAAGGGCGGCAAGAACATCGGCGCCATGTTCAAGCACATTGGCGATGTGATCGCCGCGCACGAGGGCAACGCCGCATTGGCGCCGCTTGCCACTTCACTCAAGCGCGGCTTTGGCCGGTTGCAGGAGGGAACCGCCTGGCTCGCTGAAAACGGCCTGAAGAACCCGGACAATGCAGGTGCAGCCTCAGTGGAGTTCCTGCGCATGTTCGGCATTGTGCTGGTCGGCATGAAATGGCTGGAGATGGCCGCCGTGGCGGACAAGCGCAAGAACGGCGACGCGCTGAACCCGGCATCCTTCTATGAGTCGAAACTGGTGCTGGCGCGTTTCTGGATGGAGCGCATGATGCCCGACACCGCCGCCCTGCTGGAGCGCATGAAGGCGGGCGCCGACACGATCATGATGCTGGATGCAGCAAACTTCTGAGGAAGCCACATGAAACTTTTTCTGCTCGCCCTCATCACCTTCATTAGCCAGGCGGCGCCCGCGCGCGCCGCTTCCATCAACATTGTCTGCCCACAAAATGTGCGAGTGGAGGCAACGTCGGGCGTCACCGCGCCCTGGACCGCAACCCCGCAGGTACAGAACGTCTTCACCACGCGCCTGATGGATCTGGGCGGCCGCCAGACGCTCGCCTGCGTCTATCGCTTCTATGGCGGCGAATACATCGTCTGGCGCGACCGGGATCCCGTCTATCCCAACTGCCAGGCGGTTGAGGGCGGGTTTTACTGCACGCCCTGACGGTTTTCAGCGACAAGTTCGCGCCGCACTTCGTCATCACGCTCTGCCACCAGCGCGGATGCTGCGTAATGCGCAAATTCCGCCTCGGGCATCAGCCGTGACAGCGCCCATGCACTCATCGCGCGCACGAGCGGACTTTCATCTGCTGCCAGCGCACGCGCAAGCGGCACCAGCGCCGTATCACCCGAATTGCCGATGGCAATCGCGACATTGCGCAGGAAGCGGTTGCGCCCGATGCGCTTGATGGGCGAGCCGGAAAATTTTTCACGGAACGCGGCGTCGTCAAGTTTGGCCAGCGCTGCCAGATCGGGTGATTTCAGATCGTCGCGCGCGGCCAGCTTCATTTCGCGCGAGCTTTGCGCAAACTTGTTCCACGGGCATGCGGCCAGACAGTCATCACAGCCATAGATGCGGTTGCCCATGAGCCCGCGCAAATCGCGGTCAATCGTCCCCTTGTGCTCGATGGTGAGATAAGAGATGCAGCGCCGCGCATCGAGTTGATAGGGCGCGGGAAACGCCGATGTCGGGCACGCATCAAGGCACGCATGGCAATTGCCGCAATGATCGGCCTCGGCCTCTGACGGCGTCAACGCCTGATCCGAAAGGATCACACCCAGAAACAGCCATGAGCCGAAATCGCGCGACACAAGATTGGTGTGTTTGCCCTGCCAGCCAATGCCCGCCAGCGCCGCCACCGGCTTTTCCATGAGCGGCGCGGTATCGACGAATACTTTCACATCGCCGCCCAATTGCTTCACCACACCCTGCGCCAGCTCTTTCAGCCTGCCTTTGATGATGTCGTGATAGTCGCGGTTCTGCGCATAGACCGAAATCGCCGCGCGGGATTTGTGCGCCAGCACCCCGCGCGGATCATGTTCTGGCCCGTAATTGAGGCCGAGCACGATGGCGCTCTTCGCCTCGGGCCACATGGCGGTAGGGGCGCTGCGCCGGTCATGCGTCTCCTCCAGCCAGTCCATGGTGCCGTGATGGCCTGCCTCCAGAAACGCCGAAAGGCCCTTGGCCGCCGCCTGAAGACGCGGATCGCGCGCATCGGCAAATCCGACCGCATCAAACCCCAACGCCCGCGCGCGGGCGCCGATCATCGCGCACGGATCGACAACAGGCCGGGAGTTTGAATTCTGCGTCATGGGCAGGTTGAGCCTGCCTCAAAAATCCAGATTTGCATATTGGCGCTGCGGCGGCAGGCCGGGAATGGCATCGGCCAGCAGCGGGCGGAACGCGGGCCGCGATTTGATGCGCATATACCAGTGCTTGGCCGCTTCATTATGCGCCCACGGCACATCGCCAATATAGTCGAGCGCCGACAAAAGCGCGGCAGCCGCCAGATCGGCCCAGCTCAGCGCATCGCCCGCCAGCCAGTTGCGCGTGTCAGAAAGCGTGCCGATCGCATCCAGCATGCGGCGCAGCGCATCAAGCCCGGCGCGGATCGCCGCCATGTCCGGCCCGCGCTCGCGCTCGCGCGCACCGGCAAAACGCGGATTGATCTTTTCCAGAAGCACGGCCTGCGCAATGTCGGTCTCGCAGCGCACAGCAAACCACTCATGCAGGCGGCGCGCCTCGGTGCGCTCCGGCCCCGTCTGCGGCCACAGGCGGATGGCGCAGTCCAGCTCCTCCAGATACTCGGGGATGGTGATCGCGCCGGAAACGCCCGTGCCGCCATCCATCAGGAAGGGAACCTCGCCGCCCGGATTCAGGGCAAGAAACTGCGGGCGCTTTTCCCACACGCGTTCAAGCGTAGCGGCATATTCAAGTTTCTTCTCGCCAAGGCCAAGCCGGATCTTGCGGCAGGCGGGGCTGAGCGTCTGATGGAAGAGTTCGCGCATGGGCTTGCGGCATAAGCGATGAACGCGGCATGCGCAAGAACCCGTCTCACGCTACTTGGGCGGCAGAACGCAGTTGGCCAGTCCGTCGGCTGCAACCGTCTCCATGCGCCCCAAAAGGGTCTGCGCGCGGTTGCGCACATAGGGGCCTGCGGGCGCTGCCTTCCAGCGGCGCGGATGCGGCAGGATGGCGGCCAGCAGGGCGGCCTCACGCGCCGAAAGATCGCGCGCATGCTTGCCGAACCAGTGTTGCGCCGCAGCCTCCGCGCCAAAAATGCCCGGCCCCCATTCAGCGACGTTGAGATAGACCTCCATGATCCGCCGCTTCGACCACATCGCCTCGATCAGCACGGTGAAGCCCGCCTCAAAGCCTTTGCGCACGTAATCGCGCCCCGGCCACAGGAACACGTTCTTGGCCGTCTGCATCGAGATGGTGGAGGCTCCGCGCAAGGTTGAGCCGCGCGACAAGCCGCCAAAGGCGTTCTCGAGTGCGTCCCAGTCAAAGCCCCAATGGCTGCAGAACTTGGCGTCTTCGGCGGCGATCACGGCGCGCACCAGATGCGGCGAGATGGCGTCAAGCGGCACGACATCGCGCGCGGCGCCATCGCCCTCGACGCTGCGGATCGCCATCAAGAGGGTCGGTGGCGTAACGAAGCCGGTAAAGGCAACAGCCAGCGGCGGCAGCACGGCAGCCAGCAGGAAAATCTTCCTCAGGATCACGCGCCAGCGTGGCCGGATTTTCAGCGGCGCCAGCACGAAATTGCGCGCGCGCGCCAGCAGCGCAGCATTGGCAACGACGCTGACGCTGGAAAACGCCATCGCCGCACCGGCAAAGGCGGGGGTAAGAACCCCCAGAGCCGCCAGCGGCAAGCCGATCAGATTATAGATAAAGGCCCAGAACAGGTTCTGGCGCATCTTGCGTTGCGTGGCGCGCGCAAAGGCAATCGCCTGCGGCACCAGCCGCAAATCTGGCCGCATCAGAATGATGGCCGCACTCTGGGCTGCCGCATCAACGCCCGACCCCATCGCGATGCCAAGCGGTGAAGCGGTCAGTGCCGCGGCATCATTCAGCCCGTCACCGCAAAAGGCCGGGCGTTCACCGCGCGCCACCGCATTCGCGATCCATTGCGCCTTGGCGGCGGGCGAAAGGCCACCTTCGGCCCGCGCAATGCCAACCGAGCGCGCCGCCGCCGCAACAGCCGCGGGCGCGTCACCCGACAGAATGGATGTGCCGAGTCCGGCTGCCTGAAGCAGACGCACAGCCTCAGCCGCCTCATCGCGCGGCGCATCGTGAAGGGCGATGACGCCGATAAGCCGTCTCTGCCCGCTATCTTCTGCCATCACCAGCGCAGCGGAACGCCCAACCTCGGTCTGAGCCCGGATCGCCCCGGCGATGACATCATCCGCAATGCCCAGCCGCGCGGCATAACGCGGTGATCCGGCATGAAAGCGCTGGCCGTCAATCTCTGCGCTGATGCCCTCGCCCGCGACAACAGCAACCGGCACCGCCACAGGCACGGCAAGGTTTCGCGCGGCAGCCTCCGCAACAATGGCGCGCGCATAAGGGTGCTCGCTGCCCCGTTCGATGGCAGCGGCAAGCCCAAGGAGCCCATTCCCGTCACCATCAACCGCCTCAATGGCAGCGATGGCAGGCGCGCCGCGCGTCAGTGTGCCGGTCTTGTCGAACACGACGCCGTTGATGGTGGCAGCAGCAGCAAAAGCACCCGCATCGCGCAGGATGATGCCGCGCCGCGCCGCCGCGCCCGTGGCCACGGAAACGACAACCGGCGTCGCCAGCCCGATGGCGCAGGGACACGCAATCACCAGCACCGACACGGCAGAAATGATCGCATCTTCAAGGGCCGCCCCGGCGATCAGCCAGCCAAGCAGCGTCACAAGAGCAAGACCAAGAACCGCTGGCGTGAAGATGCCGACCACGCGCTCGGCCAGCGCCTCGGCCGGCGCCTTGCGCCGCTTGAGCGCGCTGATGAGCGCAATGATCTGGGCGAGCGTTGCGTCACGCCCGACTGCACCCGCCCGCATCGTGAGCACACCCGCACCGTTGAGCGCACCGGCAATCACCCGGTCGCCGGACGATTTCGACTGCGGAACGGATTCACCCGTGATCAGGCTCTCATCGGCATAGGACTGGCCTTCAACCACGTCGCCATCAGCCGGAAAGCGCTCGCCAGGTTTGACCAGCACCAGATCACCCACCGCGATTTCGGCTGCGTCAATTTCCTCTTCGCCACCCTCACGGATGCGCAGGGCGCGGCGTGGCTGCAGCGCGATCAACCCCTCCAGCGATTGGGCAGCGCCCTTGCGCGCCCGCGCCTCGACATGGCGGCCCAGCAGCACAAGAGCGAGAACCGTCGCCGATGCTTCAAAATAAAGGGGTGGCCCATGCGCGCCATGCGCATCACCGAAAAACATTTCATAGACGGAAAGCCCATAGGCCGCACTGGTGCCGAGCGCCACCAGCACATCCATGCCAAGACCCGAAAGGCGCGGCCCCATATGGCGCACGCTGCGCCACGCCCCGCGATAGAAGCGCGCGCCCGCAATCATTTGCACCAGACTGGCAAGCGCCAGCTCCGCCCATGATGGCAGCAGCATGGGCGCGCCCAGCCACATTGCCACCATCTGGATCACAAACGGCGCGGCCAGGCCAAGCGAGACGTAAAGGATCAGGCGTTCGCGCCGCGCCGTACGCTCGGCCTTTGCCGTATCGTCGGGGTCGCGCGCTTCATAGCCTGCCGCCTCAATCGCACTTTTCGCGGCGTCAAAGGAAATGCGGGCATCGCCCATCAGCTCGGCGCGGCCCGTGACCAGATCGACATGCGCGTCAATCGCCCCGGGCACGCGCAGCAGCGCAGCTGTCACGCGCGACACGCACGCGGCACAGGTCATGCCATCAACGGCAAACCCGACCTCGGCAGCACTGGATGCGTTCGGTTTTTCGCCGGCCATGATGCCGCGTGGAGTGGAAACTTCAGGGGGTGGCCCAGCGTCATGCCGAAATTGGGCAGGCCGAAGGCGCGCTTCAAGCGATAATGTAGGCCGTCACGGCCCCAAAATCACATCATCTGTCAGTGCCCATGTCCGGGCGGCCTGCGGCAGCGGGTCGGAAAGCAGAGCAGCATCAGGATGAAACCGCATCACCTTGCGCGGACCCTTGCCCAGCACGGGCCACGCGCCGGTTTCCGCCGTTTGCGGTGCACCGCTTTCGGCAAAATTCGCCCAGGCATCCATCATCAGATGGGATAGCCGCGTCACCGCCTCACCCGAACCGAAAAAGCGATTGACCGGCGAGACATGATGCGTGCCGAACACAAAGCCAAGCTCCAGCGCGTGGCACGCGCCCAGCCCCAGCAACGGCGACTTGTAGTCAAAGCGATAGGCATGCACCGGCGCGCCCGCCGCCATCTGCGCATCGGCAAGCCGTGTGCTGGGCTCGGTAAACACCTTGTGCGTCATCATTGCGTTGAACCGGTCGAAGGATGAACCTTCGTCATGTGCCAGCAGCAATTCGCGCGCCAGAAGATCGCCGAATGTCATGCGTGCGCGCGTCTCAAGCCTGCGCTTGCTCATGGCGCGCAAATGCGGCAGCAGGCCGGAAAAGAGCTTCCATTCCTCCGCCGTGGTGCCTGTCAGCAGCGCAACATTTTTCGCAGCACCTTTGCGCAGCGCGCGGATGGGCGGCTCGGTCAGGATCACATCATCCAGACACGGCTGAAACGGCATGCGGCCCAGATGGCCTGCATCGCGGCTTTCGCGCGATTCCAGAATGATGCGCGTCTGCACCTGCATCAGCTTGTTGGCGGGCACATCGTAAAGCTGCTCGGCCCGCGCGGGCGCGATGCCAAGATGGCGCAGGAAGCGTGCGGCCACACGGGTTGAACGATCGCGCGGATGACCCACATGGGCCGCACCTGATTGCGTGATCGCGCGTTTGAAAAGGCCCTTTGAGGCAGGCATCGACATCAGCGTCGCGATGCTCATCGCGCCCGCGCTCTCGCCGAACACGGTGACATTGCCGGGATCGCCGCCAAAGCAGGCGATGTTTTCCTTGACCCACTGCAGCGCCATCAGCTGGTCCGACAGGCCCTCGGTTCCCGTTGCCGGAACGCGCCCGTTGGTGATGTCGTTGAGATTGAGAAAGCCGAGCGCCCCCAGCCGGTAGTTGACGGTGACGATGACATGGTTTGAGCGCGCCGTCAGATAGCGGCCATTATAGATGCCGCTGGAGCCCGAGCCGAACACGAAGGCGCCGCCATGAAACCACACCATCACCGGCCGCTTGTGATCGTCGCAGGCCGGCGTCCAGATATTGAGCGACAGGCAATCTTCGCCCTGATGCTCCATGCTGGCGCCCAGCAATTGCGCAATGCGGCTCGACGTCTGTGGCGCAATCGGACCATTGACGGTGGCGTCCGCTACGCCCGCCCACGGCTTGACCGCCTCCGGCCGCGCCCAGCGTCTGGCTGTGGCAAAGCGGATGCCGCGAAAAACATCCATGCCGTGGCGATGCATGCCGCGCAATTTGCCGCGCGGGGTCTCGACAATTTTCTCAACGCCAATGGTCATGCTGCCGCTTCAATCCACCCGTTTCACAACAAACCCGATACGCGGGAAATGCACCACCACATCGCCGGTCTCGGGCGCGTTCCGCAGGATCGCAATGTGCTGCGCAGAAGAGGAAACAACAACACCCGTCACCGGATCGCGGCCATAATCATCCGGCGTCACGCTGACGCGCATGCCGGGTTTGAGCCCGTTGGGATCATGCAGGTCGGCGGCTTCCTTTGTGGTGCTGGTGGCGGCCTTGGCGATGGCCAGCGCCTCCTCCCCCGTCATGCGCGACGACGTGCCGTGACCCAGGGCGGTGACGCGCGCAAACCACGCATCGACTGCCGGAAATTCTTTCAGGAGCTTTTCGGCAGACGCTGCCACAGCACCCTTCAGAAACCACACATTCATGTGGGCGTGGATGTCGTTCACGTCAGGCGCTTCGCCGGAAAGAAACGCGCGGCCATCTGAAAGCTGATCCGCAATCAGCCCGGCATGGGCGCGCCACTGATCCCGGAACTGGGGCATGACGGCCCGCATTGCCTGCGTATCAAACGGCCGGTCGGGCATGAGTTTCGCACGGTCTGCAGCAAATTCCTTGGGCAGGAAGTCGCCCACCTCGCCAAAGATCAGCGGAATGGTGGCCGGGAAAAAGGCGCGATCACTCCACAGCGCCGTCATGAAGCCGGTCCCCTTGCCGCGGAACAGCGGCGGCGCCGGATGACGGCGTTCGATCTCGCGCAGGATGATCTGCGTGTCGCAATAGATGTCAGCGCCGATCTGCATGACGGGCGTCTTGCGATAGCCGCCGGTCAGCGGCATCAGCAAAGGCTTGGGCATCATCGTGGGAATGTGGACCGATGCCCACGAGATACCCTTGATGCCAAAGGCCACCCGCACCTTCTCGCTGAACGGAGACTGCGGGTAATGATGCAGGATGATGGTGTCGCTCACTTGCGGCGCGCCTTCCAGATGAGAGCCATACGCCCGAACAGTTCGGCAGGATCAGGTGTTTTCTCGGTCGATCCGAATTCGCGGTAAAGCGTTGCGACATTGACGGCAATGCGCTCTGCATCGCCCCAGCTGTCATAGTCGCCCAGTGAAATGTCGATGGCCGCCTCAAACGAGGAAAGCCCCGCATCAAAGCGCTTCTTCGCCTCGTCACGGATATAGACGAGATAGTCGCGCACCGCGCGCACGCCGCTCTTGTCGGTGATGGGTCCGTGCCCCGGCACGATGGTTTCAACATCCAGCGCCAGAATTTTCTCGCAAGCTGCAATCCAGTTGGATGACGGCCCCGCCCACATGATCGGATGCCCCTCGATGAAGAGAATGTCGCCGGTATAGACACAACGGTCATCCGGCACATGCACCAGCACATCGCCGCCGGTATGGGCAGGGCCAACTTCGATCAGCTCCACACGCTTCGACCCGACGTGGCGCGTCATATGGCCGGTGAATGTGGTTGTGGGCAGCGCTTGAGGAATGTCATTGAAGTCAAATGCCCCGAAACAATGCGTCAGATACGCGCCCATCTCGCCAAGGCCGGGGGCCGCCTTCATGAACCCCTGCAGCAGTGCGGGTGGCTCACGCGTCATTTCCTCTTTGGCATGCGCGCTCGCAATGATCTCCGCGCCCTGCACCAGACAATTGCCATAGCAATGATCGCCATTGTGATGCGTGTTGACGAGCGTGCCGATCTTTTTTGCCGCAGCCGGGCTCGCCCGCTTCATCGCGCCCAGCATGTCACGCGTGAGGTTGAGATCAAAAAGCGTATCGACCAGAAGCGCCTCGCCGCCATCGCAGATCAGCCCGGCATTTGACCAGCCCCACGAGCCATCCGGCTGAAGCCACGCAAAGCAGCCGCAGCCAAGGTCTTCCAGTCCCTTGCGATAGCCAAAGCGCGGATGGGCAAGTTTCATCGGCTTTGCTCCCGTATCAGGCGTTGCGCGAAAGATTGACTTTGACCGCGCCTTCGCCGTCAAGCGAGACATCGAAGGTCTCAAGGAACCGGCTCACCAGCATGTAAAAGCCGATCGTCACAGTCAGCTCCTGCATCTCCTTGAGCGACAGGCAGGAAGCAAGCGGCTGATAGGTGTCATCGCCCGCCCGCACGTTTTTCACCACATCATCGGTAAAGCGCATGACGAGGCGCTGCACATCATCAAACACGCGCGCATCAGGCCCTTCATGGATGGCCGCCAGCAACACATCGCTCATGCCGATGTCGCGCCCGATCTTTTCATGCTGCGCCACTTCGTAGGGCGCGCGCGACAGCACGCCCACCCGGATGATCGCAATCTCGCGCAGCACCGGATCGAGTTTCGTTTTCATCAGGAGAAAATTTCCGAACTGCACAAAGGCGGGCAGCAGCGCACCGCCATGCGCCATGGTGCGGAAGATGTTGAGCGGCGGCAGCTTGGCCATGATCTCGCGCGCTTCCGGTGGCGCCGATTCCGCGTTGAGAAGGCGCACGCGCCCCGCTTTCATCGCCATCACCTATTCCCCTCTTTTTCACTGGACTTTGAGCGCCCATGCGGCGGGTTGCCACAGGCCGAATGCTTGCTACAGTCCCGCCGCCACCGGGCCATCTTTCACGCATTTCGGGGCGTCGCCAAGGAGCAGTCTTTCGATGTTCGACCTTTCTGCCATCCGCACCTGCGCCGATCTCACCCGCTCGCAAGCCAAGGTGCGGCCCAATGACATCGCCATGGTGTTTGAGACGCGCGCCACAAGCTTTGGGGAGCTTGACGCAAGGGCAAGTCAGGTTGCCAACGGCCTCATCCAGCTGGGCGTCAAGCCGCAGGCCCGCATCGGCTATATCGGCATGAACTCGGACTGGTTTTTTGAGGTGGTCACGGGCTGCTTCAAGTCGAACACGGTTCTGGTGGGCGTGAACTGGCGTCTGGCCGGGCCGGAAGTCGTTTACGTGCTCAACGACGCGCATGCCGAGGTGATGTTTGTCGGCGCTGAATTCGTGCCGCTGATCGAGGCGATCAAGGGCGAGCTGAAAACCGTCAAGCACTTCATTGCTGTCGATGGCGGCCATGCCAGCTGGCCCTCATACGCCGAATGGCGCGACCGCCAGAGCCGCACCGATCCGATGGTTTCAACCAAGGGCAGCGATGACGTCATCCAGCTTTATACCTCGGGCACCACGGGCCACCCCAAGGGCGTACAGCTGACCAACGACAATTACATCGCCTTCTTTGCGATGGCCGAAAAGGCAGGCTGGGCGCTCTATGATGCAGGTGCGCCCAATCTGGTCGCCATGCCGAACTTCCACGTGGCGGGCGTGAACGCGGGTCTTGTTTCCATCGGTCAGGGCGCGTGCGGCGTCGTGATGAAGATGGTCGATCCGGTCAAGGTGCTCGACGTGATTGAGAAATATCGCATCCGCGACATGTTCCTGGTGCCTGCTGTCATCCAGTTCCTGATCCAGGTGCCCGGCCTGGAGAAACGCGATCTCTCATCGCTGAAGCGCGTATTCTATGGCGCCTCGCCGATTGCAGAGGAAACGCTGGTCACCGCCCAGCGTCTGTTGAAATGCGACTTTCTGCAGCTTTATGGCCTCACCGAAACCGTGGGCGCGGGCACGATGCTCGCCCCGCCCGATCATGTCGGCCACCGCCTGCGCTCCTGCGGCAAGCCCTATCCCGGCTTCGACATCCGCGTTGTTGATGAAAACGGCAAGGACGTGAAAACCGGCAGCGTGGGCGAGATCATCATGCGCTCGCCCACCATCATGAAGGGCTACTGGAACAAGCCCGAGGCAACCGCGAAGTCCATCGTCAATGGCTGGTTCCACACGGGCGATGCCGGCTTCTTCGACGAAGACGGTTTCCTGTTCATCTATGACCGCGTGAAGGACATGATCGTTTCGGGCGGCGAGAACATCTATCCCGCCGAAGTCGAAAATGCCCTGATGGCGCATCCTGCCATCGCCGATGCCGCCGTGATCGGCGTACCCGACGAGAAGTGGGGCGAGGCCGTGAAGGGCGTGGTGGTTCTGAAAAAGGATGCCAAGGCCGATCCCGCCGAGATCATCAATTTCTGCCGGTCGAAAATCGCAGGCTATAAATGCCCGAAGTCGATCGACTTTATCGCCGCCCTGCCCCGCAATCCATCGGGCAAGATTCTCCGCCGCGAACTGCGCGAACCCTATTGGGCCGGCAAGGCGCGCCGGGTGAATTGAGGTGACCACCGCAGGAAAACTTCTCGCCATTCAGCGGGCCGCCCAATTACGCGGGCCGCTTGAAGCCGTCACCCATGTTGCGGTCAGCGCAGCCACGGGCATCGAGGGTGACGCGCGCGGCGTCAAGAAGGACCGGCAGGTGACGATCGTCTTCAGCGATGGCTGGCAGGCGGCCTGCCGCGAACTCAACGCCGATCTGCCGTGGACATTGCGCCGCGCCAATCTTCTGGTCGATGGCATGAGCGCGCCGCGCGAATGGGGCGCGCGCTTGCGCATCGGCCCGGTGCTCCTGATGGTGACGGAGGAGACCAAACCCTGCGGCGTCATGGAAAAGCAGCACGCAGGTCTTCGCGCGGCGCTGGCGCCCGACTGGCGCGGCGGCGTCTGCTGCAAGGTGCTGGAGGGCGGTGTGATCTCAACCGGCGACAGGGTCGAACTGGTCAGCGATTAGCCGTCGGCGCGCGCAAACCCGGAAAATTCTGCCGCCTGAAGTCGGCGCCGATGCCGCCGTGCGCCGCGCAACCCACTGAAAAGATTCGCGGGAGCCGTCTGGCGCGGCCCTTGCTTGGCACATGGTGAACACTTCGTTTCACCGGCCAGAAGGCCCAAGGAGATGCGCCATGCTTACCGCCCACGACTTCCAGTCGCTTGCCGCCTTCATGGTGGAAAAGCACGGCGCCAACGCGCTCGGCTTTGCCGAACGCGCCGTCAATGAACTTGAAGGCCAGGGCGAGGAGACACGCGCCCATCACTGGCGCTGCCTGCGCTCGCTGGTGGTAGACATGCTGGCGGGCCGCCTGTCGCGCCGTGCCCGCATCACCATCCAGTAAGTTTCACAGCCCCTCGAACAGCGCCGTCGAAAGATAGCGTTCGGCAAACGAGGGAATGATGACAACAACCGTCTTGCCCGCCATCGCCGGGCGTGACGCGACCTCAAGCCCTGCTGCCAGCGCCGCACCACTGGAAATGCCGCAGGGAATGCCCTCAAGCCGCGCTGCCTTGCGCGCGTGCTGGAACGCCGTCTCGTTCGAGATCGTGATGATCTCGTCAATCACGCCGCGATCAAGAATGCCGGGCACAAAGCCTGCGCCAATACCCTGAATCTTGTGCGGCCCCGGCGCGCGGCCCGAAAGCACCGCTGAATCTTCCGGTTCCACCGCCACCATGCGCAAACCGGGCTTGCGCGCTTTCAGAACACTGCCCACGCCGGTGATCGTGCCGCCCGTGCCGATGCCGCTGATGACGGCATCCACCTTGCCATCCGTATCGTTCCAGATTTCCTCGGCCGTGGTGCGGCGGTGGATCTCGGGATTGGCGGGATTTTCAAATTGCTGCGGAATGACAGAATTGGGCGTCGCCGCCGAAAGCTCCTGCGCCCGCGCCACCGCCCCGCGCATGCCGTTGGCCGCGGGCGTCAGCTCCAGTTCAGCGCCAAGCAGGAGGAGCATCTTGCGCCGCTCCACCGACATCGATTCCGGCATGCACAGGATCAGGCGATAGCCGCGCGCCGCCGCCACAAAGGCCAGCGCAATGCCGGTATTGCCCGACGTCGGCTCGATGATGACGCTTTTGCCGCGCGTGAGTTTGCCCGAAGCCTCCAGCGCATCAATCATGGCAACGCCAATGCGGTCTTTCACGCTGGCAATCGGATTGAAGAATTCGAGCTTGAGCAGAAGATCAGCCTTCGCGCCCGCCTCGCGCGCAAGGCGCGGCACGCGCACCAAAGGCGTATCGCCGATGGTTTCCGTGATTGAATCATAGATGCGGCCGCGGCCGGGCTTTTTCTGGCTGCTCATCGCTCATTCTCTCTCAGATGGTGAAATCCTGGCGCTCGGCTTCCGTTGCCGCCACGCCCTTCTTCTCGGCCTCGTTGCAGAGGTCTTCGATGGTGATGGCATCAAGCTGTGTCATCAGGCCGGCGTGGGTTTTCTCCACGAGGGGCCGCACCACGCGCTGGGCAAGCTCCGAGCCGGGCGCCAGGGGCTCCTCGTCAGCGACCTCCAGCATGGCGACAACGCGCACCACATCGCCGACAGAGATGCGCCGCCGCTCACGCGCCAGGCGATAACCGCCGCGCGGGCCGCGCACACCGCGCAGGATGCCCGCATGCACAAGGCTCTGCATCACCTGTTCCAGATAGCGCTGGGGAATGCCCTGCCGCCGCGTGATCTCCTTGGATTGCACCGGGTCGGGCCGCGCATTGATGGCAATGTCAACCACTGCTTCAAGCGCAAGGATCGTCTTTCGTGAAAGTCTCAGCATTGTTTCTGCTCAGTCGTGAATGTGGGGGAAAGTCACTCAGGCAATTTTTGTGGAAACGCCGGTCGAGCCAAAGCCGCCCTGGCCGCGCGCGGTGTCGTCAAGCGTTGTGGTCTCGCGGAAGGCCGCGCGCATGACGGGCGCAATCACCATCTGCGCAATGCGGTCGCCGCGCCTCAGCGTGACAGGCGCATCGCCCAGATTGACCATCAGCACCATCACCTCGCCGCGGTAATCGGCATCAATCGTGCCCGGCGCATTGAGCACAGTTAGACCGTGGCGCGCGGCAAGGCCGGAACGCGGCCGCACCTGCGCTTCAAATCCTTCCGGCAATGCAATCTGCAATCCCGTTGGAACCGCCGCCCGCGCGCCGGGTTGAAGCGTCAGATCATGGGCAAGTGCCGCGACAAGATCCGCGCCCGCCGCATCGCGCGTGGCATAGGCGGGCAGCGGCAGATCGACGGCATGCGGCAGCCGTTTGATCTCAACAGCAATGGGAAGGATCGCAGAAACCATCACGCCGCCCCTGCAAAATGGCGGGCGATGCGCGCCGCAAGCTGGCGTGCGACCTCATCCTTGGAGAGCAGCGGCCAATCCTCGCGCGCCCCGGCGCTGATGAGGTGAACCGTGTTTTGATCGCCACCCATCACGCCCGTTGCGGCGCTGACGTCATTGGCAATGATCCAGTCGCAGCCCTTGCGCGCGCGCTTTTCCGTGGCATGCGCAATCACGTCATGCGTCTCGGCGGCAAAGCCGATGACCAGGCGCGGGCGCCCCTTGGAAAGCTGCGCCAGCGTCTTGAGGATGTCCGGGTTCTCGACCAGCCGAAGTTCCGGCACGGCCTTGCCCGCTGTCTTCTTGATCTTGGCATTGGGCAGATCTTCCGTGCGCCAGTCAGCGACAGCAGCAGCGCACACGGCAATGTCGGCGGGCAATGCGCTCTCGCAGGCCGCCAGCATTTCGCGCGCCGTTTCGACCTTTACCAGCTTCACGCGCGGCGGTGCAGCAAGCGCAACCGGCCCGCTGACCAGCGTTGTCTGCGCGCCCGCCTCTGCCAGCGCGCGGGCAATCGCATAGCCCTGCTTGCCGGATGAGCGATTGGCGATGAAGCGCACCGGATCAATCGGCTCCAGCGTCGGCCCGGCGGTGACAAGCGCACGATAGCCGGAAAGTGGCCCCGCGCCGGAAAGCAGCCGCGCGATCTCAGCCGCAATCACATCCGGCTCTGCCATGCGGCCCGGGCCGAACTCGCCGCACGCCATGGCGCCGTCATCGGGGCCAACCACATGAATGCCATCGGCCAGCAGCGTTGCAAGATTGCGCTGGGTGGCGGCATGGGTCCACATGCGCACATTCATGGCGGGCGCAATCAGAACCGGCTTGTCGGTAGCCATCAGCGCGGTCGATGCAAGATCGTTGGCATGGCCATGCGCCATCTTGGCCATCAGATCAGCGGTTGCGGGCGCCACCACAACAAGATCGGCCCAGCGCGACAATTCGATATGACCCATCTCTGCCTCGTCCGTGAGGCTGAAGAGATCCTGATGCACCTTGTTGCCGGTCAGGCTGGCGAGCGACAACGGCGTCACGAAATGGCTGCCCGCTGCAGTCAGAATGGCGCGGGTCTCAACGCCGCGCTCTGCCAGACGGCGCACAAGCTCCAGCGACTTGTAGGCAGCAATGCCGCCGCCAACGATCAGGAGCACCTTTCGGCCAGTAAGCGCGTGCGACATGGGAGTCTCGATTTCCCGCGGACAGGTGCCTTGTTATACATTTTCACGATTGGAAGTGTAAATCGGCTTTGCCGATCAAATTTCAAGGGCGTACCGCTTGATCGCCGCTGACATGCAAAAGCGGCCCCAATTCGGGCGTGCAGCGCTGGGCAAATTCTTCAAAAAACACATCTGGATCAAAGGCTTCCTCAGGCGTGATGACGCCGGAACGCGCCAGCCTGCCCGACAGCGCCAGTTTGAGGGCAACCGCCAGCGGAACCCCGGTTGCCCCCGCCATGCCGGGCGGCGGCAAGCGGTTCACCCAGGCCGTGCGGGCCACCAACTGCCCGTTGCAGCTTCCCCGTACCACAGCAAATAGCGGCGGAAACGGCGCCAGCGGCAGGGCCTGATCCAGGAGCGCCCCGAACGCGGATTTGAGCTTGGTCCATAGATCAAGCTTGCGCGGCGCAAGAAGAAGGCGCGCCGCCGCATCAAGCGTAATCGCCCCGCGCTCAACCCTTCCAGCCAGCGCACGCACCACGGCCAGATCGCGGCGCGGCAGCACCATGACATTGCGCGCATGTTCGATGCCGGGAAACCGGTGCGGCAATGTCAGCGGCTCGGGATGGCCAACCAGAAATGCCGGACGCTTTTTCAGATCAGGCGCGGCCAGCACTTCGCGCGCAAACGGCTTGACGCTGGTCTTGCGCCCCAGACGCCAGACAGAAATCGTGCCCGTCAGCTGATGCAGCCAGTGCTGCACGGCAGCCATCGAACCGCCGCCTGCATTGCGCTCGGCATCAAGAACGCTTTCGGCGCTGCCCGCATCAAGATTCCAGCCGGTGATGATGGTCTCGACCCGATCCATGCCGCGCGCCGCAGCAACGGCCAGAAGGTTGGTGACGCCCGGCAATGCGCCCATGCCGATAAGCGCCGTTACGCCGCGCGTGCGCGCCTCGCCGTCGCGCGCGAGCATCTCCAGCGTCGGCTCCCAGTCATCGCAGATGTCAAGATAAGTGCGGCCAGCTGCAATCGCGGCATCAAGCGCGGGCATGCCGATGCGATAGAACGGGCCCGCACAATTGACGACAGCATCAACGCCTTCCAGCGCCCTGGCCATTTCAGGCGCATCGAGAATGTCGAGTTGCAGTGCGCGTGCCCGCCCGCCAAACGCGGCCGCAGCGCGTGCAGCGGCTGTGCCATCGCGATCGGCAATGATGACTTCATTGACCGACGAAAACGAGAAAGATGACGCGATCGCCGACCGTGCCATCGCACCCGCGCCGCCCAGAAAAAGGACGCGCGCCATCACGGCGCTCCATCAAGCAATCGGAAAATTTCGATGCCCGCCAGCACACACAGCGCCAGCGCCGCCATGAACAGCCCCGTGCGTGTCAGGCGCGACGCATTGGCCTCGCGCGCCCCGATCATGCGCGCCGCATCCGGCGACAGGCGCAAACCATCCGGCCCTACCGCATCCATCAGCTGCTCTGCCTTGCGCAGCGCCTCCGGCATGTGGCCAAGGAAACGCGCAATGGCGCCCGCCCCCTCTGCGGCATCACGAAGCGCGGCTTCTGGTCCTGCGGCCTCAGCCATGAAACGCGCGAGCACGGGCCGCGCCGTTTCCCAGATATTGTGGCCGGGGTCGAGATCGCGCGCGACGCCCTCAACCACCACCATCGTCTTTTGCAGCAGGACCAGCTGTGGCTGGAGCGGCATTTCAAAGAGTTCGGTCACTTCAAAAAGCTGCGCCAGCAATCGCGCCATCGAAATGTCAGCCGCCGGTTTGCCGAACACGCCTTCGCCGATGGAGCGCAATGCCTGCGCAAACGCATCAACCGATTTGTGTGGTGGCACAAAGCCGACGGCAAAATGGACTTCGGCAATGCGCCGGTAGTTGCGGGTCAGGAAGCCGTGCAGCGTTTCCGCCATGAAACGGCGCATGATGGCGTCAAGCCGCCCCATGATACCGAAATCAACCGCCACCAGCCGGTTGCCGGGCAGTGCAAACAGGTTTCCCGGATGCATGTCGGCATGAAAAAACCCGTCGCGCAGCGCATGGGTCAGAAACGATTGCACCACGCGTTGGGCGATCAGCTTGCGGTCAAGCCCCGCCGCATCAAGTGCCGCATTGTCACGCAGCGGAACACCATCAATCCACGCCGACGTCATGACCAGACGCGACGTGCGTTCCCAGTCAATGGCGGGAACCGCAAAGCCCTCATCGCTGCTGGCGCGCTCGGCCAGTTCGCTGGCGGCTGCCGCCTCAAGCCGTAAGTCCATCTCCAGCCGCACCGACTCTGCCAGTGTATCAACTACCGCGCGCGGCTTGAGCCGCTGTGCGCCCGGAACAAAGCGCGTCACCAGATCGGCCGCGAGATAATAGGTGTCGAGATCGCGGGCAAAGCGCGCGCCCACGCCGGGCCGCAGCACCTTGACCGCGACATCACGCACGCCCTTTCCGTCACTGACGGTCGCGCGATGCACCTGCGCGATCGACGCGGCGGCAACGGGCGGCCCGAAGGCGGAATAGAGCTCTTCGATCTTCTTGCCGAATTCGGCCTCAATGACTTCGCGGGCCTGTGAATCAGGAAAGGGCGCAAGCCGGTCCTGGAGCCGGCCAAGATCGTTTGCGAGTTCGCGGCCAACAACGTCGGGGCGCGTTGCCAGAAACTGGCCAAGCTTGATGTAAGAGGGACCAAGCGCCACCAGCGCGTCCGCCAGCCGCTCGCCGGGCCTTTTTGTGCGGTCGCCCCGCGACCAGATGGTGAGCTTGAGCAGGAATGATCCTGCCCGTGCAGGCCACGGCAACAGCGCGCGATACTCGGCAGGCGCCAGCGCATCATGGGCAGCCAGCCGCCGCGCCGCGCCAAAGAGACGGAAATAGGATGAAAGCCGCGCCATCGCCTCAGATCCGCCACGCCGAATGAAGAGCCGCGATGCCACCGGAGAGATCGCGTACTTTCACCTGCGAGAGTCCGGCATCGGCAATCATCGCGGCAAATTTCTTCTGGTCGGGAAAGCGGCGGATGCTTTCAACCAGATAGCGATAGCTGTCACGGTCGCCCGTCACGCGCGCGCCGATTTCGGGCAGCACCTGCATCGACCACATCTCATAAAGATCATCGAGCACCGGCACATTGACACGCGAGAACTCAAGGCAAAGAAATCGCCCGCCGGGCTTCAGCACGCGCCGCGCTTCGGCCAGCGCCTGCGCGATATGCGTCACGTTGCGGATGCAGAACGCAATCGTATAGGCATCAACCGACCGGTCTGGCAGCGGCAGACGCTCCGCATCGCCGCACACCCAGTTGATCGCAGCGCGCGCGGCATCGGCGCCAATGCGCCCGCGCCCCGCCTTCAGCATTTCGGCATTGATGTCGATGACGTTGAGCGTGGCGGGCGCGCCTTTCGCACCCAGCCGGTCGAGAATGCGAAAGGCGATGTCGCCCGTTCCCCCGCCAATATCGGCAAATGCCATGCCCGGCTGCGGATCAAGCCAGTGCACCATGGCGTCTTTCCACAGGCGATGGATGAACCCCGACATGAGGTCATTCATCAGGTCATATTTCGACGCCACACTGTCAAAGACGCCGCGCACCAGCCGCGCCTTGTCGGCGGCGGGCACGTCGCGGAACCCGAAGGAGACGGTGTCGTCTTTGGTGGTCATGGCTCCTTTTAGCCTCTGGCCCCGGCTTATGCCACCAACCGGATGCGCGTTATGCGGGGCTGCGTTAACGTGTCATCATGAAAGTTCTTAGCGATCCAGAGGCGAAATGCCCGAACTGCCCGAAGTCGAAACCGTTTGCCGCGGCCTTGAGGCGGCGCTGGCGGGCAAGCGCATCACGCGCGTGATTGCACGGCGGCCCGACTTGCGCATTCCCCTGCCCGAGGGCTTTGGCCAGCGTCTGACCGGCGCGCGCATCACGCATTTTTCCCGCCGCGCCAAATATATTCTCGCCGCCCTTTCGACCGGTGAAACGCTTATCATTCATCTGGGCATGTCCGGCCGCGTTCTGATCTCGCACAATTGCGCAAAGACAAGGCCGGGCGCTTTTCATCACACGCAACATGGCCCCGCCAAAACGGACAAGCACGATCACGTGGTCATCGAGGCCGAAGACGGCACCACCGCGACCTATAATGATCATCGCCGCTTTGGCCTGATGGACCTCGCGGCCACGAATGAAATCGCCTCCCACAAATTCTTCAAGGGGCTGGGGCCAGAGCCGCTGGACGCCGGTTTTGATGCAGCAACGCTCAGCGCCGCGCTCAAATCGAAGAATACGCCGATCAAGTCTGCCCTGCTCGATCAGCGGGTCGTGGCAGGTCTTGGCAATATCTATGTGTGCGAGGCGCTCTACCGCGCCGGCATTTCGCCCAAACGCAGGGCATCAACCATTGCGGGTGCGCGTGCCGTCCGCCTTTTGCCTGAAATCAAGGCTGTCCTGCGCGAGGCCATCAAGGCGGGCGGCTCCACCTTGCGGGACTTCGCGCACGCCGATGGTGAGCTGGGCTATTTCCAGCACAAATTCCGTGTCTATGACCGCGAAGGCGAACCCTGCCGCACCAAAGGCTGCAAGGGCACGATAAGGCGCATTGTTCAGGCGGGCCGCTCCACATTTTTTTGCAGCCAATGCCAGCGTTAGGCCAAAAGCGGCGCACTTTCAGGGCGTTAATCGTGATGAGGGCAGCGCGCTTTCCCGCTTGCACCGCGCCCGGATCGGCGCTTTAACTCGCCGCCTTCAAGAAGAGGGGGCCCAAGGGGTTTCGCGCATGGCGCCCAACACCCTGCCCGGCACACATGGCTGACTACAAAACCATCAAAATCGAAGTCCAGGGCCAGGTCGGCGTGATTACGCTGAACCGCCCGCAGGCGCTCAATGCGCTGAACGCCCAGCTTTGTCAGGAGGTCATGTCGGCCCTTGACCGTTTCGAAGCCGATGACGCGGTCGGCTGTGTGGTCATGACCGGCTCGGCCAAGGCCTTTGCGGCAGGCGCTGACATCAAGGAAATGGCGCCGCGCACCTATATGGAGGTCTATCACGATGACCTCTTTGCGAAATTTGAGGGCCGCGTCTCCTCGTTCCGCAAGCCATTGATTGCAGCCGTTTCCGGCTATGCGCTGGGTGGCGGTTGCGAGCTGGCGATGCTCTGCGACTTCATCATCGCCGCCGAGAATGCGCGCTTTGGCCAGCCTGAAATTACGCTCGGTGTCATGCCCGGCATTGGCGGGTCGCAGCGTTTGACGCGTTTCGTCGGCAAGTCCAAAGCGATGGACATGTGCCTGACCGGCCGCATGATGGACGCGGCCGAAGCCGAACGCGCCGGGCTGGTCAGCCGCATCGTGCCGCTTGAAGACCTCATGGCCGAAACCATGAAGGCAGCAGAGAAAATCGCCGAAATGTCGCTGCCCATCGTCATGATGACGAAGGAGTCGGTGAACCGCGCCTATGAGACGACGCTCGCAGAGGGCGTGCGTTTTGAGCGCCGCCTGTTCCACGCGATGTTTGCGACCGAAGACCAGAAAGAGGGCATGGCCGCCTTCATCGACAAGCGCAAGGCCCAGTTCCGCAACCGCTGACCCCTAACCCTTTTGGATAAGGGCCGTTTTCCGGGCTGGCCCGGTGCGTTGACGCAGCAAGGCCCTGTCAGTATAACCCGCGCCTTCCAAAGGGGCATGTGCACCAGCCCTGCCCTGAACCACCGACCACAGAAGACGAATTTCCATCCATGGCCAATACAACTTCCGCGCAAAAGGCGGCCCGCAAGATCGCCCGCAAGACGGTCATCAACGCCGCGCGCAAGAGCCGCATCCGCACCCACGTGCGCGCTGTTGAAGACGCGATCAAGGCAAATGACCGCAAGGCTGCCGAAGCTGCCCTCAAGGCTGCCGAGCCGGAGCTGGCGCGCGGCGCCAACAAGCGCGTGATGCACAAGAATGCAGCAGCACGCAAAGTGTCGCGCCTGACCAAGCGTGTCCGCGCCATCAAGGCCTGAACGCAAGACTGCCAGAGATTTGTGATGCGCGTGCGGGATTTCCCCGCGCGCGCATTTTCTTTGCCGGAAGCGCTTTTCAGCGCAGGACAAATTTGCGCGAGCGTTCCGGCTGCACAACGATGCGCACGAAATCATCCACGCTCAATGCACGGATGGCGCGCCATCGCAACGCACAAGATTTTTCCGCACGCGCATGATCAAGAACGCGCATGTTGTGATCATCGCCTGTGTCTTTGATGCCGAAAAAAAGATTCTCGCACGTTCGCATTTCGATCCGGCTTGTCATCCGGCGCGCGTTAAGCGTAAAGTTTTTGCGACGGATGGACATCGCTGTCCGGCAGTCATCTCCAGTTGAGTTGCGTGAGCCACAAAGGCATGGGCCGCCGTGAAAAGCGGGTCAGGCGCGCGGGCGGTTTTTGCTCCGCAGTGCCAGTGAGAAGGTTCAGCCGGCGCGTTCCTGCCGGTTCGGTTCAAGGATTTCGCATCGACGCGCCAGAACAAGAAGCGCGCGATGCACAGGCCGGACAGAAATCCGGTGCGTGGTACGGGGTGTCAACATGGCAAGGGGGCGTTTGGCCCGCTTGCTTCGCACAGAATGCGGGTTCGGCGCGCGCTTGCCGCTTGCGCGCCCGTGTCTGTGCAAGAGGGGTTGGGGGATGACGGAATCCCAGGGACAGGGCACGCGCCCGCGCGCGGCCTATGCGGGCGATGTTGACCCGCGCACGGCTTTTGATGCGCTTGCCGCAACAAAAGACGCCGTGCTCGTTGACGTGCGCACGGCAGCTGAATGGAGCTTTGTCGGCATTGCCGATCTTTCAGCCATCGGCAAGGACATCGTGATGGCCGAGTGGCAATCCTTCCCGGCCATGACGCGCAATCCGGCATTTGAAAGCGACGTTGCGGCGGCTCTCAAGGCGCGCGGCGCCAGCGCCCAGTCGCCGGTTTATTTCCTGTGCCGCTCTGGCGCGCGCAGCCGCGCTGCTGCCATGGCCATGACGGCGATGGGCTATGCGCGCTGTTTCAATATCACCGGGGGCTTTGAGGGGGACCATGATGAAAAGGGGCACAGGGGGCACGTAAATGGCTGGAAGGCGCATGGCCTTCCATGGCGTCAGGGTTAGAGCGGCAAGGCTCATGTGGCGCTGATGGCCTCGCCAGGCGCGCTTCTGGAAAACGAAATCAAAGGCAGCCGGAAAAGAGCTGCCGCACAAATTCAAGGATGGATGGACATGGTGGATCGGATGAAGGGCGCGGCAACATCGCCGGGATCAGACAGCAGCAACGGCGAAAAGCTGAGCGCAGCACGTCTTTGGGATGCCGTGCGCGTGCGCCTGCGCCGCGAAGTGACCGACGCATCGTTCGATTTTTTCATCCGACCGCTCGGCTTTGTGCGTGAAGCGGGCGAGGACGGCCTGTTGAACCGCGCCACCATCGTTGCGCCCACCGCCTTCATGCGCCGCTATGTCGAAGATCACTACGGCGATGCGCTGCGCCGTGCGATTGCGCAGATCGAAGCTGAAATCCGCGACATCCGCTTCGTCCATGCAAGCGACGTTTTGCCCGCCGCGCCCGCAGCAGCCGATGCGTCCGCCATTGAAGCCGAAACCCCTGTGCCAAAGGCAGATGCGGTCTTTGAAGGCCCGCTGCCGGATCACGCGCTCGCCTGCCGCCTGGAGCCGCGCTACACGTTTGACAGTTTCATCGTCGGCAAGCCCAACGAGATTGCCTATCACGCCGCCCAGCGCGTGGCCGAGGGCGACAGCGCCCAGTTCAATCCGCTCTACATCTATGGCGCCTCGGGCCTTGGCAAGACGCATTTGATGCATGCGATCGCCTGGGAAATCCGGAAAAAGCGGCCCACCGCGAATGTGCTCTATCTGACAGCCGAGCGCTTCATGCACGGCTTCATCCGCGCGCTCCGCCACAAGGACACGATGACCTTCAAGGACCAGTTGCGCGCCGCCGATGTGCTGATGATCGACGACGTGCAGTTCATCGGCGGCAAGGAATATACGCAGGACGAGTTCTTCCATACATTCAACGCCGTCATCGGCTCCGGCAAGCAGCTCATCTTCTCCGCAGACCGCAGCCCGCAGGCTCTGGAGGGCATGGAGGAGCGCATCCGCTCGCGCCTCGCCTGGGGCCTCTCGGTTGACATCCACGCAACCGACTTTGAACTGCGCCTTTCGATCCTTGCATCCAAGGTTCAGGCGGCAACCAGAGTGTTTGGCGCGCTGGCCGTGCCGCCGCGCGTGCTGGAATTCCTCGCCCAGAAAATCGTCTCGAATGTGCGCGATCTCGAAGGTGCGCTGAACCGCATCATTGCGCAGGCAACACTCGTCAACCGCCCGCTGTCGGTGGAGATGGCGCAGGAAGTGCTGGCCGACATGCTGCGCGCACACGACAAGAAGATCACGATCGACGAGATCATGCGCCACACCGCCGACTTTTACGGCATGCGCCTGCCCGACATGACATCCGAGCGCCGCGCGCGCGCCGTGGCGCGTCCGCGTCAGGTCGCCATGTATCTTGCCAAGCGTCTGACCACGCGCTCCCTGCCCGAGATCGGACGCAAATTCGGTGGCCGTGACCACACCACGGTGCTGCATGCCGTGCGCCGGATCGAGAATTTGCGCTCCACCGATTCGACGCTGGATGACGAGATTGTCCGCCTCCAGCGCATGATCGAGATGTAAGCGGCGGCTTGCGCGCCAAATCCGCAGGAAATCCTATATATTTCAATGTGTTGAAGGGGGCCCTACCGGCCCCTTTTGCGCATCAAAAAGGATGCGTGGCACGACAGGCTTGCTATAGTGGCCGGACGCGTTCCAGCGCCCTGTTTTCATTCAGTTTTCCCCGCTGGCACGGTGCCCCAAACGGGCCGGGACGCCCCCGGTTCACTTCCAACTTTCGCGATGCCGCTGGCCATGAAGATCACGCTTGAGCGCAGTGCCCTTTTGAAAGCCCTCAATCATGTGCAGAGCGTGGTTGAGCGCCGCAACACGATCCCCATTCTCTCCAACGTGCTTTTGCACGCCGAGAAAAAGCGCGTGACTTTCACCGCCACCGATCTCGACATCGAGATTGTGGAGGAGGCCGCCGCCGAAGTGATCCGCCCCGGCGCCACCACCGCGCCCGCGCACATGCTCTACGACATCGCCCGCAAGCTGCCGGATGGCGCGCAGGTGCAGATCGAACTGGTGGCGGGCGATGGCCGCGTCACGGTTTCGGCGGGCCGTTCGCGCTTCCAGCTGGGCGCGCTGCCGCGTGAAGATTTTCCGGCGATGAACGCAGGCGCCCTGCCGCACAAATTCAACATGGCCGTCTCCGACCTTGCGCGCATCATCGACAAGACGCGCTTTGCCATCTCGACGGAAGAGACGCGCTATTACCTGAATGGCATCTATGTGCACGCGCACAAGGCCAAGGAGGGCACGCTGTTGCGCGCGGTTGCGACCGACGGCCATCGCCTTGCGCGCATCGAACTGCCTGCGCCCAAGGGCGCGGAGGCCATGCCGGGCATCATCATTCCGCGCAAGACGGTCACGGAATTGCGCAAGCTGCTTGATACGGCGGGTGAGAGCGTGGAAGTCGGCGTTTCTGACACCAAGATCCGCTTTGCAGCGGCGGGCTTTACGCTCACCTCCAAGCTGATCGACGGCACCTTCCCCGACTATCAGCGCGTCATTCCAACCGGCAACGACAAAGCCCTGTCGCTTTCCTGCGCCGAGTTCAAGGATGCGGTGGACCGCGTTTCAACCGTGGCGTCAGAACGCTCGCGCGCGGTCAAGATGACGGTGGACAAGGAGCGCGTCACCCTCAACGTCGTCAATCCCGAGCAGGGCAGCGCCACCGAAGAAGTCATCGCCGACTACAAGGGTGACAGCTTCGAGATCGGTTTCAACGCCCGCTATCTGATGGACATCGCCGCCGAGCTGGACGGCTCGGAGGCGCATTTCCTTTTTGCCGATGCAGGCTCACCCACCATCGTGCGTGATGCGGGTGAGGGGGCCGATGCCGCCACCCTCTATGTCATCATGCCGATGCGGGTTTAAGGAGACTTGATGCAGGCCGCCCGGCCCATGGATGCGCAAATTCCCGCTCCGGCGTCGGCCCCGCGCGCCTATGCGCTGACGCGCCTGTCGCTGTCGAATTACCGCTCCTATGTCGGCATTGCGCTGGAATGCGATGCGCGCCCCGTGGTGCTGGCAGGCGAGAATGGCGCAGGCAAAACCAACGTGCTCGAGGCGATCTCGTGGCTGTCGCCCGGACGCGGCCTGCGTGGCGTGCCGTTTGTGGAGGCCTGCCGTGAAGAGCCCGGCGCTGCACCCGCAGCCTGGGCCGTAGCGGCGACGCTTCTGGGGCCCGATGGCGCCTTTGAAGCGGGCACCGGCATTTCGGCCAATAGCGAGGGCGAGACGCCGCGCCGACTGGTGCGGATCAATCACGCACCCGCCTCCGGCCCCTCGGCGCTGACTGAAATCTTCAGCGTGTTGTGGCTGACGCCAGCGATGGATCGCCTCTTCATCGAGGGCGCATCGGGCCGCCGCAAATTCCTTGACCGCATCGCCATGGGCTTTGAGCCGGGTCATGCGCAAGCCTGCGCCGCCTATGAGCGCGCCACGCGCGAACGCCTGCGTCTGTTGCGCGACGGGCGTGGCGATCCGCGCTGGCTGGATGGGCTGGAGGCGGAAATGGCGCGCCACGGCGCCGCCATGATCCGCAACCGCCTGCATGCCGTCATGCGCCTGATGTCGGCAATGGAAGAGGAAACTTCCGGCTTTCCCGCCGCCATCATTGCCCTTGCAGGCGAGGCCGAGACGCTTTTTGCCGCTGATCCCGCTTCCGCCTGTGAGGCGATTGCCGCCCGGCTCGCAAGAAGCCGCCGGCTGGATGAAGCTGCTGGCCGCACGCTGTTCGGGCCCCATCGCGCCGATCTTGATGTGCGGCATGCACGCCGCAACCGCGAGGCGGCCTCATGCTCTACCGGCGAGCAGAAGGCGCTGCTCATCAGCCTCATCCTTGCCGCTGCGCGCGCGCAAAGCGGCCGTGCCGTGCCCGTGCTGCTGCTGGACGAAGTTGCAGCCCATCTCGACGAGACGCGCCGCATGGCCCTTTTCGATGCCATCACCGCACTGGGCGCACAGGCGTGGATGACAGGCACCGACATGACCATGTTCGAGCCCATGGATTCGCGCGCACAGAAATTCCGTGTCGGCAACGGCGCCATCATTCCGCATTGAGTTCCAGATAGAGAGATTTGCCACCTTGGCCCAGTCAAACGCCAGCAAAGTCGATGATTACGGCGCGGATGCCATCAAGGTCCTGAAGGGCCTTGATGCGGTGCGCAAGCGCCCCGGCATGTATATCGGCGATACCGATGACGGTTCGGGCCTGCATCACATGGTCTATGAGGTGGTGGACAACGCCATTGACGAGGCGCTGGCGGGCCATTGCGACCATGTCGAAGTGATCCTCAATCCAGATGGCTCGGTCACCGTGCGCGACAATGGCCGCGGCATTCCCGTGGGCATCCACGAGCAGGAGGGGATTTCGGCCGCCGAAGTCATCATGACCCAGCTTCATGCCGGCGGAAAATTCGACCAGAACTCCTATAAGGTCTCGGGCGGCCTGCACGGCGTGGGCGTCTCTGTCGTCAACGCCCTGTCCGAGCGGCTTGACCTGCGCATCTGGCGTGACGGCAAGGAGCACTTTGTGCGCTTCCGTCACGGTGAAAGCGAAGCGCCGCTGAAAGTCGTTGGCAATGCGCCGCTGGTGGACGGCAAGCCCCAGCGCGGCACCGAAGTCACCTTCCTTGCTTCGCCCGCCACTTTCACCAAAACCGAATACAGCTTTGCAACGCTGGAGCACCGGCTGCGCGAACTCGCCTTCCTCAATTCCGGCGTTTACATCACGCTGACCGATCTGCGCGGCGTGGAGCGCAAGGACGTCAACCTCAAATATGAGGGCGGCCTCAAGGAATTCGTGCGCTATCTCGACCGCACAAAAACGCCGCTGATCAGCGAACCGGTGATGTTCTCGGCCGAGCGCGACAATATCGGCGTGGAAGTCGCGCTCTGGTGGAACGACAGCTATCACGAGTCGATGTCCTGCTTCACCAACAACATTCCGCAGCGCGATGGCGGCACGCATCTGGCAGGTTTCCGCGCGGCGCTGACGCGCGTCGTCAACGCCTATGCAAACGAGAGCGGTATCGCGAAAAAGGAAAAAATCACGCTGACCGGCGATGATGCGCGCGAGGGGCTGACCTGCGTGCTCTCGGTCAAAGTGCCCGATCCCAAATTCTCGTCGCAGACGAAAGACAAACTCGTCTCGTCGGAAGTGCGGCCCGCGGTCGAAAGCTATGTCGGCGAAAGTCTGGCCGCCTGGTTCGAGGAGCATCCCGCCGACGCCAAGGCGATTGTCGCCAAGGTGGTGGAGGCCGCCGCCGCCCGCGAGGCCGCCCGCAAGGCGCGCGAACTGACGCGGCGCAAGGGTGCACTCGACGGCATGTCGCTGCCCGGCAAGCTGGCCGACTGCCAGGAGCGTGATCCCGCCAAATGTGAACTCTTTCTGGTTGAGGGCGATTCAGCCGGCGGCTCTGCCAAGCAGGGGCGCAACCGCGCCAATCAGGCCGTGCTGCCTTTGCGCGGCAAGATTTTGAACGTTGAGCGTGCGCGCTTCGACAAGATGCTCGCCTCCAACGAAATCGCAACGCTGATTACGGCGCTGGGCACCGGCATCGGGCGCGATGACTTTTCCATCGATAAACTGCGCTATCACAAGGTCATCATCATGACCGACGCCGACGTCGATGGCGCGCATATCCGCACTTTGCTGCTCACCTTCTTCTATCGCCAGATGCCGGATCTGGTGGAGCGCGGCCATCTCTTCATCGCCCAGCCGCCGCTTTACAAAGTAACGCGCGGCAAGTCAGAGCGTTATCTGAAAGATGCGCGCGAGTACGAGGACTATCTGACATCCGAAGGCGCCAGCGGCGCTGTCTTCACGCTGCATTCCGGCGAGCAGGTGGCAGGCGCCGATCTCGCCGCCCTGATCGACAAGGCGCGCGTTGCCAAGTCGGCGCTGGATGCATTGCCGCCGCGCTATCCGCGCTTTGTCATTGAACAGGCAGCGATTGCGGGTGCCCTCAATCCCGAAATCCTGTCGGACGCGGGCCATGCAGCCCAAAGCGCCTCCTACATTGCCAGACGCCTCGATACGCTTTCGGCAGAAACCGAGCGTGGCTGGGCGGGCGCTGCAACCGATGACGGCGGCCTCTCCTTTACGCGCGAAGTGCGCGGCGTGCGCGAGACTGTGGTGATTGATGGCGCGCTGATATCTTCGACCGACGCGCGCAAGCTCGACCGCCTCGCGCCTGATCTGCAGGCGGCTTACCTCAAGGCCGGCAAGCTGACCCGCGGTGGCGAAAGCGTGGACGTGCGCTCACCCAGCCAGCTCCTCGATGCCATCATGGCCTGGGGCCAGAAGGGCGTGACCATCCAGCGTTACAAGGGTCTGGGGGAAATGAACCCTGACCAGCTGTGGGAAACGACGCTGGACCCCAATGTCCGCTCGCTGCTGCAGGTCAAGGTCGATCACGCCGATACGGCCGATGACATGTTCGCCAAGCTGATGGGCGACGTGGTGGAGCCGCGCCGCGACTTCATCCAGACCAACGCGCTCAACGCCGCGATTGACGCGTAGGATTCGATGTCACCTTCTCTTGCGCCTCCCCTTCGGGGGAGGCCAGCGATGCTCTTGCATCGCGGGTGGGGGGCACCATTGATGAACTCAGTACAGCGTCCCGCAACCCCACCGGACTTGCGTTCGCTACGCTCACGCAAATCCCGCCTCCCCTTTAAGAAAAGGGGAGGCCCAAGAATCTGACTCCCACACTTCAAGTTAATCACCCATTAACCGCAATGGCGTTTGGTGGGGGGTGAGTTCCGGCTTCCCCCTTATTGCCGCGCCCTTTCATGCCCTTGCCGCCCGCCCGCGACCGGTTACAGGAACTGCGCGCCGAACAGGCACTGCGCCGTGAGGAGGCGCGCCGTATTGCGCGTCGCCGCCGCAAGATCGAGCCGCCGCAAGACCGCCCGCCAGCCGCGCGCCGCCGCGCAAAAAAGCCGCGCTCGCTGTTGCGCCGCATACTGAAGATCACCGGCCTTGCTGCGGGCTTTGCGCTGTTCGCCCTGACACTCGTCATTTCCTATTACGCAGCCGATCTGCCCTCGACCGCCGCCCTCTTCGAGCCGCGCGGCCGCGCGATGGTCACCATTGTTGACATGCGCGGGCGCGTGATCGCCAAGCGCGGTTCAGGCTATGGTGATGAGCTACGGCTTGATGAGCTGCCGCCTCATGTGATTCAGGCGGTGCTGGCAACTGAAGATCGCCGCTTCTATGGCCATTTCGGCATCGATCCGCTTGGCCTGATGCGCGCGCTTTTTGCCAATATCGAGGCGGGCCGCGTAGTGCAGGGCGGCTCCACCATCACCCAGCAGCTTGCCAAGAACCTGTTCCTTGCGCCGGACCGCACCTTCGGCCGCAAGGTGCAGGAGGCGCTGCTCGCCATCTATCTGGAGTCACGCTTCACCAAGGACGAGATCCTCGCGCTCTATCTCAACCGCGTCTATTTCGGTGCGGGCACCTATGGCATTGATGCTGCGGCGCGCCGCTATTTCGGAAAATCGGCCCGCGACGTCACACTGATCGAAGCAGCAATGCTGGCGGGATTGCTGAAGGCGCCGTCGCGCTACTCGCCCACAAACGATCCGACCCTTGCTTCGGCACGCGCCGAGCACGTTCTCGCCGCCATGGTCGATGCGGGCTACATCACCGAGGACGAGCGCGCACGCGCCGCCGCCACAAGGCCAAAGCTTACCGCCATGGCGGCAACGCCTGGTGCTGGCTGGTTTGCCGATTACATTCTCGACATCGTGCCCGACTTTGCCGGCAAGCTGTCGGATGATGTCGTGATCGAAACGACGCTCGATCTTGATCTTCAGCGTGAGGCCGAACGCGCCATCGCCGAAGTGATGGCAGCCGAAGCAGGCCCGCGCAACGCAAGCCAGGCCGCACTTCTCTCCATGGATGGCGAAGGCGCAATCCTTGCCATGGTGGGCGGCCGTTCCTATGACGCAAGCCCGTTCAACCGCGCCGTCACCGCCATGCGGCCGCCGGGTTCNNAGCCTCGGCGACTGGGCGCCAGGCAATTTTGATGATGAGTACAAGGGCACAGTCACGCTGATGACAGCGCTGGCCAAATCGCTGAACTCGGTCGCCGTCAAGCTGATCGCCGACATCGGCGCCGAGCCCGTGGTTGAAACCGCCCATGCCATGGGCATTACCTCGCCGCTGATGCCGGTGCCCGCCCTTGCGCTGGGCACGTCAGAGGTCAACCTGCTGGAGCTGACCCGCGCCTATGTGCCCTTTGCCAATGGCGGCAATGGCATTTTGCCCTTTGCCATTGTGCGCGTGATCGCACGCGATGGCACCGTGCTTTACGAGCGTGAGGGCGAGAGCGCCTGGCGTGTGTTGAGCCCCAAGCTTGCGGGCCAGATGGTTGCCATGATGCGCGAGGCGGTGTTGACCGGTACGGCGAAATCAACACAGCTGACGGATCGCCCCAACGCCGGAAAAACAGGCACGTCGGGCGATCACCGCGACGCCTGGTTCATCGGCTTTACGCGCACCATCACAACGGGCGTCTGGGTTGGCAATGACGACAACACCTCGATGGTCAAGGTCACAGGCGGCACGCTGCCTGCGCGCATCTGGCATGACTTCATGGAGGCAGCAGGGCCGCTGTCGGAAGGCGGCGCACTGATCGCGCTGGAGAATGCTCCCGATGCGCTTTCCGAACCCAACAACGCGCCCGCAGACGATGATCCCGGCATTCTGGAGCAGCTGGTCGATGGCATCATTGACGGCATCGGGCCTGACGAAGCCGCCGCCGATGACATGATCGACACACCCGAAGACTCGGGCGCCGAAGAGGCGCGCGGCACCCGTTTCAACCGGCGGCGCTAAGCCGTCCTACTGGCCGATACAGGCGGCATCCGCCTGGCTGCCCGCATTCGTGGCCTCAAGAAAAAGCGCCTGAAACGCTGCATCATCAAGGCCCATGGAGGTCTGCACATCCTTGATCGTCTGCTCGTTCAGATTGCCCGCGACATGCAGATTGCTGATGGCAAGCAGCAGCATCTGCTGCTGTTCGGGCAGCGCCGCCAGAATATCGGCCGAGCAGCCGCAATAGCCGGGCGTCGCCGACGCATCACCCGAATTGGCGCACACGTCGTAAAGCTCCTGCCGGTGGCTGACGGGCGCATCCTGCGCAAGTGCGGGTGACGCGATGAACAGGCAAGTCAGAACGAGGGGAAGGCGCTTCATTTCAGTCTCCAGACTTTGGTCAGGCGTTTTCGCTGCCCATCATGGCAGATTGCGGGCGCGGGTGCATCTGGGGTTTGGGGCACTCGGTTTCGCACAACTCATTCCCACCTCCTCCGCAGCTTGCTGCGGGGAAGGTCGGATCGCGCTTGCGATCCGGGTGGGGGCCTTACTTTTCTGCCGCTTTCCCCCACCCGCGATGCAAGCGCATCGCTGGCCTCCCCCGCGCTAAGCCACGCGGGCGGAGGCAAAAGTGGATTTGGCAGGAATTTGGGAAACCCCCTCACCGTGCCGCGCCATAGCGATGCAGCAAGTGCCCCTTCTCTTTCAGCCACGCCTCGGCACAGCGCACGCGCGGCGTCAGAGACTTGACCAGCGTATGAAAGCGCGGGCTGTGGTTCATTTCGGCAAGATGCGCAACCTCGTGCGCGGCCACATAGTCGAGCACATATTCGGGCGCCATGATGAGCCGCCACGAAAACGACAGCGGCCCATTGGCCGAGCAGCTGCCCCAGCGCGCCTTGGGATCGCGCACCACAAGCTGCGGCACATGAAGTGAAAGCGCCGCACAATGCACGCCCACGCGCACCTTGAGATCACGCCGCGCCAGTTCCGTCAGAAAGTCACGCACCCGCCGGTCGGCATGTTCCACGCGCCCGCTGACAAGAAGCAGTGACGCTGCCTCATCAAACGTCACGGGCGCTGATCCCTTTGGCGCAGCCGCAATGACAGTCTGCGAACCACGCAGCGGAAACGAGTTGCCCGGCAGGAAGGGGATGCGCGCGCCGATCCGCTCAAGCCGCCTGGCGATCCATGCGCGCTCGCGTTCGGCAAAGGCCAGCGCGTCGCCGAAAGCGCGCCGCGAAGGTGCCGTGACGGTAATCGCGCTGCCATGCGCATCGACGCGCAGCGTGATGCGCCGTGCGCGCGCATGCACCTTGAAGCGCAGGGGAATGTCGCGCCCCTCAATGTTGAGGACCGGACCTTCTGCCCCTCGACCTTGGCCCGCGCGCGGACTAGATTTCACCGCCATGCCCGACCTTTGCCGATTTCATCTCGCCTTTCCAGTGGCCGATCTTGCCGCCGCGCGCGCCTTTTATGGCGGGCTTTTGGGCTGCCGCGAGGGGCGTTCGTCGCCCGAATGGGTAGACTTTGACTTTTACGGCCATCAGATCGTTGCCCATCTTTCAGATGAGGCGCGTGCGGCCGCCACCAACAAGGTCGATGGCGATGATGTGCCGGTGCGCCATTTCGGCGTCATTCTGACCATCCCGCAGTTTCACGCACTGGCCGCGCGACTCAAGGCGGCCAATTCCCGCTTCATTGTCGAACCGCATGTGCGCTTTCAGGGCGAGCCGGGCGAGCAATGGACACTCTTCATCACCGACCCTTCCGGCAATGCGCTTGAGTTCAAGGCCTTTGCTGACGACGCTCACGTTTTCCGCACCTGACACAAAACGGATGATCCCATGGCAGTTCTGAATTACCTGACGACCACGCATTTCGATTTCGGCGCGATCAAATTGCTGGCGCAGGAAGCAGCCCGCTTTGGCGCAAAAAAGCCGCTGATCGCAACCGACAAGGGCGTACGCGCGGCAGGCCTGCTCGATCAGGTGATTGCTGCCGTGCCGGAGGCCAAGGCCTGGCCCGTCTATGACGGCACGCCCGGCAATCCGACAGAAGAAGCTGTCGAAGAGGCGCTGGCGCTTTACCGCAGCGAGAATTGCGATGGCGTGATCTGTCTGGGCGGCGGCTCGTCGATGGACCTCGGCAAGGCGGTCGCGCTTCTGGCCGTCAGTGGTGAGCCGCTCGACCGCTTTGATCCCCTGAAAGGTGGTGGCCGCTTCATCAAGGGGCTGGCGCCCGTCATCTGCGTGCCAACAACGGCGGGCACCGGCAGCGAAGTTTCGGTCGGCTTTGTCATCATCCTCAAGGATGGCCGCAAGGTGACGTTTGCCAATCCGCAGATCATTCCCAAGGCCGCCATCTGTGATCCCGAACTCACATTGGGCCTGCCGCCGCTTCTGACGGCTGCGACCGGCATGGATGCGATCACGCACTGTATCGAGGCGGTTCTGACGCCCGCTATCAACCCGCCGGCAGAGGGCGTGGGGCTGGACGGTCTGTGGCGCGGCTGGCGTCACATCAAGCGCGCTGTTGCCGATGGCAAAGACCGCGACGCACGCTGGCACATGATGATGGCCTCCACCGAAGGCGCGATGGCGTTCGTGAAGGGCCTTGGCGCCGTGCATGCCATGAGCCACGCCGTGGGGCGCATCAAGGAATTGAAGGCCCATCACGGCACACTCAACGCCGTGTGCCTGCCCGCCGTGCTGCGCTTTAACGAAGGCGTCTGCGCCGAAAAATACGCGCGTCTGCGTCAGGCCATGGGTTTGCCCGATGGCGCCGATCTCGCCAAAGCGGTGGAAGAGATGAACAGGGCCATCGGTCTGCCCAACGGCCTTGGCGCCATGGGCGTGACAAAGGAGATGATCCCCGGCCTCATTCCCTATGCGATGGGCGATCTTTCCAACCTCTCCAACCCCCGCAAGGCAACGCCGGAGGATTACGCGGCGCTGTATGCGGCTGCACTGTGAGACGATGGACAACGAAAAATCCATCGCTGAAAAGCAGGAGGCGTTGGCAGAGGACTTTCTGGTCTTTGATGACTGGATGGACCGCTACCAGCTCCTCCTCGATAAGGCGAAGGCGATGGCGCCTTTGCCCGAGGCAGAGCGCCGCGACGACATGAAAGTGCCCGGCTGTCAGTCGCAGGTGTGGGTCGAAGTGAAGCTGGTTGACGGGCGCATGCAGATCCGCGCGGCATCGGATGCGCTCATCACTGCGGGGCTGATTGCGCTGCTCGTCGAAGTCTATTCCGGCCACACGCCTGGCGAGATCGTGGCTGCGCCGTTCACGCTTGCCGAACGCATCGGGCTGGGCAGCCATCTTTCGCCCAGCCGCGCCAACGGATTTGCCAACATGGTCAAACGCATCCGCGCAGAGGCGGCGAGGCTGGTGAACAGATAAGCACTCACTCTTTCGCCTCCCCCGAAATGGGGGAGGCAGATTTGCGCATTTGCGCAAATCGGTGGGGGGCGCCGTCAACGACGTCAATACAGCGTCCCGCAACCCCACCGGGCTTGGCATTCGCTTCGCTCCGCCAAACCCCTTGCGCTCCGCTCACCCCTTTCAGAAAAGGGGAGGCGGAAGAAAGGTTCCCCCGCCTCCTCTTGTCGAGGCCCCCCTAGAACCCGACCATCACCTTGCATTGTGTCGATGGCTTGCGCAGCGCCTCAAACGCATCCGGCAGCTGATCGAGACTGATGCGATCCGTCACCATTGCACCCGCGTCAATGCGGTCTTTGGCGATCATCTCGATCACATAGTCGAAATCGGCCGGCCGGTAGCCAAACACGAACTGCACGTTCAGTTCCTTCACAATGCCGATCAGCGGAAAAATCGTATCCGGTTGCTGGCACACGCCAGCGACCACCACCTTGCAGCCGCGCGGCGCTGCCATGAAAATCTCGTTGAGAAGGCCCGGCACGCCGACACACTCGAAGATGATATCGGGCGGCGCACCCGCAATTGCCTCGACCTGCGGTGTCAGCGCCTTGGCGGGATCAATGACATCAGTCGCGCCCATTTTGGCGGCCATCACGCGGCGCGTTTCTGCCTTCTCGCTCACGATCACATGGCGCGCCCCCAGAAACCGCGCCCAAAGCGCGACTGCAAGACCAACCGGACCCGCGCCGATCACAAGCACGGTGTCACCGCGATTCATCCGCGCCATGTCAACCGCGTGCAGGCCAACGGCGAGCGGCTCCACCAGTGCGCCCTCCTCGAAACTCACGATATCAGGCAAGAAATGCGCGCCATGCCCGCCAATGGTGACAAATTCGGCATAGGCGCCGGGCGACGTGCCAAGGCCGATGCCGCGTCCATTCGTGCAGGCAATCTTCGCGCCGGAAAAGTTCGGGCAGGCCGATTGCTGGCCGCAGCACATGAAGGGAAATCCGGCCACGCGCTGCCCTTCGCGGAAGCGGCCCGAAAGCCCTGCCCCCACCTCCACAATCTCGCCCGAAAATTCGTGCCCCATGATCGAACCCGCAGGCAGCGGCTGGATCGTGTGCGCCTCGGTCATGTGCAGGTCAGAGCCGCAAATGCCGCAATTCCTGACTTTCAGCACCAGTTCGCCCTTGCCAGCGCGCGGCGCATCAAGCGTCTGGATGGAAAGCTTCTCGCCAGGGCTGGAGAAAATTGCAGCGCGCATGAGGTTGACCTTCGGGAAGCAGAGGCGTGGAGAAAACATCCTGCCGCGCAAACCCGGAGTTGCCAACTGCCCTGGTCTCTTCCAGCATCAGGCCAGCGACACCAATGACAGAGCAGGTACACCCATGCAGATGCGCAACGGCATTTTTCTGGCCCCCTTCCACCCGCTGGATGAAGACCCCACCCTGTGCATCCACCGCGATCTGGAGCTCATCGAGCATCTGGACCGTCTGGGCTATGAGGAGGCCTGGATCGGCGAGCATCACAGTGCGGGCTATGAAATCATCGCCTCGCCGGAATTGTTCATCGCGGCAGCCGCCGAGCGCACACGGCGCATCAAGCTGGGAACGGGGGTCGTCTCGCTGCCCTATCACAACCCGCTGACGGTTGCGAACCGCATCATCCAGCTCGATCACCAGACGCGCGGCCGCGTGATGTTTGGCGTCGGCCCCGGCCTTTTGCCGTCAGACGCCTTCCAGCTCGGCATAGATCCCAACACCCAGCGCGACCGCATGGTTGAGGGGCTGGAGGTGATCCTGAAACTTTTTGCCGGCGAAAAGGTCACGAAGAAAACGGAATGGTTCAATCTGGTTGATGCTGTCTGCCAGCTGCGCCCTTACACCTTTCCGCATCCCGAGATTGCGGTGGCCTCATCCGTCACGCCATCGGGCGGCAAACTTGCCGGCCGCCACGGCTTTGGCATGTTGTGCGTCGCAGCCACCCAGGCCGGCGGCTATGACGCACTCGGCATCAACTGGAAAATTGCCAACGACATTGCAGCCGAAAATGGCCGCACCATGGATGCCGCGCGCTTGCGCCTTGTCGGCCCTGTGCACATCGCCGAAACGCGCGAGAAGGCGTTTGAGAATGTGAAATTCGGCTATCACAAGTGGGCGCATTATTTCCAGCAGGTCAGCCCCGCAGGCGCTGCCGGTGATCCCAATGAAGACCCGCTGCAACGCGGCATCCGCGAAGGCGTGCTGGTGGTAGGAACGCCCGACGATGCCATTGCGCAGATCCGCCGCCTTCAGGCCAAGCAGGGCGACTTTGGTTGCTTCCTCCAGCTTGCCCATAACTGGGCCGATTGGGAGCAGACGAAAAAATCCTACGAGTTGTGGCAGCGTTACGTGACCCCGGCGATCAACAACGTGAATGCCGGGCGCGTGGAGAGTTTCAACACCACCGCAGCCAAGCGCGAGGTACTGACCGGCGCAGCCGTCTCGGCCATCATGCACACGCTGCAGAAACACGCCATTGAAGAGGCCGCCAAACCCAAGTGGGCGTGAAACGCAACCGGTTCTTTCACACAGGCGTGATGAATTTCCGCCCTTCTCCCCTTTGTGGATTGGGGGGCAAAGGCATAGCCTTGCGCCCAACGGCCAAATTTGGCCGCAGCATTTTCATGGGGAACAACATGCTGAACATGGATCGCCGCGCTTTGTTGCGCAACGGCTCTGCCTTGCTTCTGGCCACACAGTTGCCGCGCCTGGCGCATGCCGACGCCGCGCCCGAGCCGCCGATGGGTCCACCTGTCGCGCGCGTAGAGCCCGTGACCGAAACCTTCTTCGGCGTCGACGTCACCGATCCCTATCGCTGGATGGAAAATCCGCAAGACCCCGAGTGGGAACCCTATATGCGCGGACAGGCAGACTATGCCCGCGCGCAGCTGGATCGCATTCCCGGTCTTCCCGCCATGCAGGAGCGTGTGGCGCAGCTTTCGGGCGGTCTTGAACTGGTGGGCGGCATCCAGATTGCGGGCGGCAAGGTCTTCACGTCAAAGCGCCCTGCTGGCGCGAACAACTTCCAGATTTTTGTGCGCGACGGGATGACGGGCGCCGACCGCCTCCTCTTTGATCCGGAATCGCGCACGCAAGGCGAAGTGCATTATTCGCTGAACTACTGGCTTGCCTCGCCCGATGGCCGCTACCTCATTCTCGGCGTGTCGCCCTCGGGTGGCGAGCAGGCTGTGATGGAAATCATGGACCTTGAAACCGGCACCACCCTGCCCGAGCGCATCGACCGCGCCCAATATGCAGGCCCGTCCTGGCTGCCGGATTCATCGGGCTTTTTCCTCAACCGCCTGGCAGAGGGTGCGGCCGCGGGCACAACAGATTTCTACAAGAACTCGGTTTGCTGGCTGCACAAGCTCAACACCGATCCCTCAACCGACATCAAGGTGCTCGCGCGCGGCTTGCACCCTGAAATGGACGTGAGCGAGATCGAATTCCCGGGCGTGACGGTTCAGCCCGGCTCTGACTTTGTGATCGGCGGACTTTTTGCGGGCGTGCAGAACGAGATCACGCTCTATGTCAACTCGCTTGCCAATGCGGTTGAGGGCAAAGGCGGCTGGCAGAAAATCTGCGTGCCCGCGGATCAGGTGACCGGCTTCACCCATCGCGGCGATGACATCTGGCTTGTCACCTACAAGGACGCGCCGCGTTACCGCGTGCTCCATGTCAAGGCGCAAAGCCCTGCGATTTCAGGCGCGCATGAAGCCGTGCCGCAGTCTGACGCCGTGCTTCAGGGCGTGGGCGCGGCGCGCGACGGCATCTATCTCTTCGATCTGAATGACGGCATTTCCGGCCTGCGCCGTCTCAACGATGATGGATCGGTCACGGCAATCACCATGCCCTTTGCTGGCACGCTGGGCGCGTCCTTCCTTGATCCCACGATGGATGGCGTTGTCTATGACCTGCAAAGCTGGGTCAGGCCCGGCACGGTGCATGTGCTGGATGCAAGTGGCGCTTCGGCGGCCACCACCCTTTCAGCCCCGCCTGCCGATATCGACGTCTCGGTCTTCGAGTCGGTCGAGGTGCAGGCGCGCGCCGCCGATGGCGTGATGGTGCCGCTCTCGATTGTCTATAAAAAGGGAACGCCGCGCGACGGATCAAATCCGACCTTGATCCAGGCCTATGGCTCTTACGGCATCAACTCCAATCCCGCGTTCATTCCGCGCATGATTGCCTTCATGGAGCGCGGCGGTGTGTGGGCGACCGCCCATGTGCGTGGCGGCGGCGAGCGCGGCCGCGAATGGCACGAGGCTGGCCGCCTGTTGACCAAGCCCAATACCTGGAACGATCTGATTGCCTGCGCCGAATACATGTACACTGAGGGCTGGTCAGGCTCCGCGCGCATTGCCATCCAGGGCGGCTCGGCAGGCGGCATTACGGTGGGCCGCGCCATGACCTCGCGCCCCGACCTGTTTGCCGTCGTCATTTCCAATGTCGGCGTCTCGAACAATCTGCGCGCCGAGTTCAGCCAGAATGGCCCGCCCAACATTCCCGAATTCGGCACCGTGACAACCGAGGACGGTTTCAAGGGCCTCTATGAGATGGACTCAACCGTGCACGTCAAAGCGGGCACGCAATATCCCGCCGTGCTTCTGACAACCGGCATGACCGATCCGCGCGTAGATCCTTGGCAGGCCGGGAAGATGGCAGCCCATCTGCAGGCCGCCACCTCATCCGGCAAGCCCGTGCTGCTGCGCGTGGACTTCCAGGCCGGTCACGGCATCGGCTCCACCCGCGCCCAGCGCGATCTGGAAGTCGCCGACCAGTTTGCCTTCATCTTCTGGCAGACCGGCATCGAAGGGTTCCAGCCGGGCTGAACAGCGCTGACCTGAAACGCAAACGGCGGCAGGTCTCCCTGCCGCCGTTTTCTTCTGTGAGCACTCAGCGTTGCAGAATGCTCTGCGCGCTGGAGACCACCTGCTTGGCGCCCTCGCCCGTGCCCTTGCGCAGGGCTTCGAGATCAACCGGCACCCGGATGCCGCGCTGCACCGCCGGGCGTTCGCCGATGGCGGCAAGCCAGCGTTGCAGATGCGGCAACTCGTCAACCGAAATGCCGGACCAGAAATGCGTGCGCACCCAGCACCAATTGGCAATATCGGCAATCGAGTAATCGCCCGCCAGATATTCGCTGTGTGCCAGCCTGCCGTCGAGCACCGAGAAAAGTCTGCGCCCCTCGTTCTGATAGCGGTCAATGGCAGGCTGATATTTCTCCTTCCAGTAGCGGAAGAACACGTTCGCCTGCCCCATCATCGGCCCCACGCCGCCCATCTGGAACATCAGCCACTGGATCACGCGGCTGCGCCCCTTGGCGTCTGCGGGCATCAGCTTGCCGGTCTTCTCGGCGAGATAGATCATGATGGCGCCGGATTCGAACACCGGAAAGTCACCCGCCTCGCGGTCAACGATCGCCGGAATGCGGCCATTGGGATTGATTTCCAGAAACCACGGCTCTTTCTGCTGCTGCTTGCCAAGGTCGATGGCATGCACCTTGTAGGGCACACCCATCTCCTCAAGCGTGACAGACACCTTGTGCCCGTTAGGCGTCGGCGACGTGTAAAGATCAATCATGGGTCATCCTGCTGTTGTCAGAATTTGAATTCGCCCGAAACGATCCGCGCATGCAGCGCGCCATCCATCGGCACATAGGCTTGCGCGGATGGTTCAAGGAAATAGAGCGGTTCGGCAATCGTACCCGGATTGAAGCCCTCTTTCACCAGCTCGACCTTGCGATGCTTGAACGTGCCCGTAATTTCCATCTCGGGCGACAGGCGGATGAAAAGCGGGCGTGCATAGGCGGGCAACTGCTTTTCCAGATGCGCATTCAGCCCCTCCATGCGGAACTCGGGGCCCGCCACGATGGAGGCCATGCCGGCGCGGCCATCGGCCCCTTCCACTTTCACGCCATAGACATTGGCTTCCTTGACGCCGGGATAGACAGATATCGCCTCGGCGACTTCGCTGGTCGCCACATTCTCGCCCTTCCAGCGGAACGTGTCGCCGATGCGGTCTACAAAATAGAAATAGCCCCGCTCGTCTGCCTTCAAGAGATCGCCGGTTCGGAACCAGAGATCGTTCTTCTCGAACACGTTGCGCAGCAGCTTCTTTTCGCTGTCGGCCTGCCTGGTATAGCCCTCAAAGCTCGTGCGTGGATCGCTTGAATCGATCTTGCCGATGGCCTCGCCCGCTTCGCCCGGTGCACACTCAATGCAGAATCCGGTCTTCGGGTCACGCACCGGCTGCTCGCTTTCGATGTCAAACCTGACGAGCCGCACCTGGATTTTCTTGCGGAGATATTTTGGCACTCGCCCGATGGCGCCCGTCTTGCCGTCAAGATTGAGCAGCGCAACATTGCCCTCGGTCGCACCATAGAATTCGATGATGTGGGGGATCCGGAACCGCTCCTGGAAGGCAGGCCAGATTTCGGGCCGAAGGCCATTGCCGATGGCGATCCTGAGGCTGTGCGACCGCTCTTTGAGATGCGGCGGCGCATTGAGCAGATAGCGGCACAGCTCGCCGATATACTGGAAGAGCGTCGGCTTGTAAGTCGCGCAATCATCCCAGAACTGGCTGACCGAAAACTTGCGCTTGATGAGGATCGCACCGCCCGCATGGATGGCGGGCGCAAGCGCACAGACGCCACCGGCAGAGTGATAGAGCGGCAGCACGTTGTACATGATGTCACGCGACGTGCCCTTGGTTGATCCGGCAAAGGCGGCAAACATGTTCTGCATGCGCAGATGGCTGATATTGGCAGCCTTCGGCATGCCGGTGGTGCCCGACGTATAGATATATAGCGCCTTGTCTTTCGCCAGAATCCCTTCGCGATAGCTGGGCGGAACGGGTGCCGGCGCCTTGGCAGCAAGGGCGGCGTCAAGGTCTTCGCTCGCCTCGACGCGGCCACCGGTCGCAAGCACCATCGGCGCGTTCTCAAGCAGGGGCCGCGCCGTCGCATAGCGGTCGGCAAGCTCGCTGCCGAGCACGATGTGGCGGGCACCAGAGATGCCGATCGAGTGTGCCAGCGGCGCCGCAGCAAGGTTCGTGTTGATGAGCGCCGCCACCGCCCCGATCTTGTGAAGCCCGTACCATGTCGCAATGAACTCGGGCCGGTTCTCCATCAACAGCGCCACCACATCCCCGCGCCCGATCCCGAGATCAAGCGCAACACGCGCCATACGGTTGGCCATCTGGTCGAGCTGGCGCCAGGTAAGGGTTGTTCCCTCAAACAGGATTGCCGGATTGTCCGCATGCGCGCGGACGGTCGCCTCCATGAGGTCGGTGACTGTGCGCGGCGTTTCGGGCGTCAAATCTTTGACGAGTTTCAGCATGCGCATGGACCCCGAGAGGAAAGTCCACTCGCGCGAAAGGTTCTCGAAAATTCCCATCAGCTCTTCTCGACCCGGTCCCAAGGTTGTGCGAATTTTGCCCAAGGATGCGGGTGCGGCGCGTGCGGGTCAAGAAAATCACGCCTCCTGCCGGAAATTGCTCGCGAAGTCACAAATTCCTGTGGAAAATGGGGAAATACATTTGGCAATCCCGGATGAAGGGCCGGATGAGGGCGCAGAGCTGATTGATGCGAGGGGCCTGAAATGCCCGATGCCGGTCATTCTTTTGGGCCGCAGGATTGCAAAGACAGCCGCAGGAGGGCGCGTCGCTCTGGTCGCGGATGATCCCGCCTCCCGCCTCGACATCCCGGTCTGGTGCGCCCGCAATGGCCATTTCCTGCAGGCTGAAGGGCCCTGGCCGGATGACCCGGCCGCCCGGCTCTTTACCATTGTGGCCTTCACCGCCGGTCCATCACAGGCCACCCGCCACGGCTTGCCTTGAAGCCCGCGGCCTGACCCGTTAAGCCGTTGCCGCAAATGGCGAACGCGCGCGGCGCGGCAAGGAGTGCATGATGGCTGAGGCAAAGACGGCAACTTCTGGTGAAAAGGCCCCGGCCTCGGGCGGCGCCCCCACGCTCAACAAGGACGTCAAGCCGATCCTTGAAATGTTCTCGCTGCAGATCCAGCACCCCAACATGAAGGCGGTGCTGGCCAACTGGCGCGACTTCCTGGCCAAGGGCATGCTGAATTTCGGCCGTAAGGAAAATCTCTCCGACGATCTTGAGTTCAATCTGCTGGTTGTCACGAACCTCAACCCGCAGCCCAACAAGGCGGGGACGCGCGTCGTGCTCGACATGACGACAGACTTTGCCGGCGTCATCACCTCCAGGCGTATCGCACACGAGCGCTTCCGCTATCTCAAGAACGAAATGATCATCGTCGAAGCCCAGGGCAAGTGGGACTACGCGTCCAACAAGGGCTTCCGCAAAATGAAGATCAACCCGAAGGTCAATCTGCGCCTGCCCACCGCCATTGAGAAAGACATCGCCGCCAACGGCGAGAAATACATCCGCGAAGCCTCACGCCACTGCTTCACCTGGCTCGTGACGAACCGGCTGCAGAAGGGGCAGTAGGGCGGAACTGCCCTCGGCTTTCTTCGCTCTCCCCTTTAAGGGGAGAGCAGAAATTTGCCCTTGCAAATTTCGTGAGGGGTCGCTGATCGGATAGGAAAGAAACCCCTCACCCTGCCCTCTCCCCAAAGGGGAGAGGGAACAGGATGCCACTTCACATCTCGACCTCATAGCCGAGCTTCTTGATCAGCGGATCAAGGATCTCGATCACCGGCACCATGTGCTTCACATAATTGCGGTAGCGGAATTTCGAGCTGTCATAGAGCTTCTCCGTCACCTGCGCATAGGACGCGGTGCGGGCGTAACGCACATTTTCATGGAACTGCAGGCAGCGCGGATCAAACGGCTCGCCCACGAAGTCGAGCAGCTTGCGCACATGCGGCTCCTGATCGGCCACGATGTCCTCATACCGCACGGCCATGTACTTCATGTCGAGATTGGCGCGGTAATGCTCCACCAGATCCGCAATCAGCATCTGGTGCTTGGCGATCGTCGTCATGTCGAACGCACAGTTGAAGCCGTGGGTCAGATAGTTCGACCACACCGACGTAAACGTATCGAGCGGATGGCGGATCAGATGGATGATCGGCGATTCCGGGAAGAGGAGCGAGATCAGCCCCAGATGCGTCTCGTTGAGCGGCATCTTGTCGGTGAAATAGTGCACACCATCGCGCAGGATGCCCAGCTGCTCGGTGCGCTTGAGGTAGAAGTCGCGCAGATTGTCGAGCGCCAGCTGGTTGTCGCCCATCCAGAGATCGGCCAGCGCCTCGGGATATTGCAAGGGGCTGTTCAGCATGCGCGGCAGCACGCGCGTGATGTCATTGATGAACGGTAGCTCGTCGCCCGCGCACATGTTGGGATGCGCGGTCAGCGTCTGCTCCACCATCGTCGTGCCCGAGCGCGGGAAGCCGACGATGAAAAGCGGCTGCGGCATGGCCTTGTTGACCGTTGCGCGCGGCAGCAGCGAAAGGCGCTGGCGGGTGAAGAACGTCTTCAGGCGGCGTGAAAGATCAGCAGCGGCCTTTTCGCCATAGCGGCGGCCCTGCACTTCACGCACCAGACGCTTGCCCTCGGCATAATCGGCCCAGGCTTCGTCAAACCGGCCCATCTTGTCGAGCAGGCGGCCACGCTCCAGCAGATGCATCGAGTTGAGGCCCGCCGCGTTGCGCGCGCGGTCGTCCTTGCCCGCCGCCGCATCGACCTCGTTCTTCTCGAGCGTCAGTTCGGTCAGCGCCTTGTCATACTCCTTTGAGCGGCCATAGAGCACGGCGCGCGCAAGGCGCATGTCGGGCGGCGGATCCTTGACGAGCTTGCCGGCTTCCTCAATCAGCTCCCACGAGCGGTCGAAGTTCCGGCGCGCTTCTTCCATGCGCGCCCAGCCCATGATCGCGCCATAGTTTTTCGGCTCAAGGCGCACGGCTTCGCGATAGTAATATTCGCTTTCATCCATCTTGCCCTGGTTCTTGAGATTGTTGGCAAGATTGGCGCAGAGGCGGCTTTGCGGGCCCGAAAGCTCCAGCGCGCGGCGATAGTGCCACTCGCCTGCCAGGGTGCGGTTCGTCTCGGTCAGGATCATGCCCATGATCTGATGGGCCGTGGGATTGCGCGGCGCCAGGCGAATGGCGTTGCGGCCATAGATCTCGCACTCGCCGCGGTCACCCTTGAAGAAGAGGAGCTGGGCGAGATCAAGCTGGACCCAGAGCAGATTGGGATCGCGCTTGCCCAGGCGCCGCAGGATGTTGAGCGCTTCGTCGGTCTTGTTCGACTGGCGCTTCAGCTTGTAGAGCAGCGTCAGACCTTCGACGTGGCCGGGGGCCTTCTGCACCAGTTCCAGCGTGCGCAACTCGGCAAGCGGAAACTCTTTGCGGTTGAAGGCTTCAGTTGCTTCTTTCAGCAGGGCGGCAATCTCTTCCGGATTGGCGGGGGGCTGCTGCGGCTGGGCCTGCTGCGGCTGTCCCGGCTGTCCGGGGCGCTGCGGGCCCATGGGACGGCCCTGCATCGGCCGGCCCATATTGGGGCGCATGGTCATGTGTTCACCTGTTTGAGCCGGGGCAAAAGGCCCGCGGGCGTAAAGCTATTACGGCCTGCCTGCCGTGGTGGCAAGCAGCGGTCCTCTCATTCAGGCTAACCCGTGAGAAACCGGCAAAATTAACCTTTCGGCCCGCGACAGCACCGGCCATTCCGGCGCCCCTTGCCCGGCAAACGCAAGGTGAAATCAGCGGGCCGATGGCTTCCGCCTTTTCCAAAAGAAAGCGGCGGAC
>DEIC01000108.1 GCA_002352285.1 Alphaproteobacteria bacterium UBA2784
GATGTTTCCCGGCTCTTCGATCAATTGCTCCCCCCGGCGGCGCAAGCCTGAAAGCGACGGGGGCGGCATTGCTGCCGCCCCCGCTTTACGCAACTTACGCTACCAACCCGTACTCAATTCAGGCACGTCACGGACGAGGGCAGCAGATCAGAATTCGAAACGCACGCCGAACGAGATCTGCCAGACAGAGGCCGGGTAACGGTCATCGACCGGGGTGGTCAGGTTTGTGGGCGCCGTTGACCCGTAATTGTACTGATTGCCCACAATGCTTGCGCTGAGCACGCGCTGGGTGACGCCGCCGGTAAAGGTCGGCGCTTCGTAGCGGCCCCACTCATCGTTCAGCATGTTGCCGAAGTTGAAGATGTTCATCTCCAGCGTGATATTGCTGTCATCAAAGAGCGCGATTTCCTGCTCGAGGTTCAGGTCGATGCGCGTCGTCCACGGCGAGAAGAACTCGTTGCGCGGTGCGATGCGGCCTGCATATTCGATCAGGCCCGATGATTTCAGGAAGCTGTTGAAGTTCGTGAAGTTGAAGCCGCCGCCATAAATGACGCGCGGATCAGACGTTGCGTCGACGAGGCCGGTGCCCGGATTGACCTGCGGCACATAGAACAGCTGCTGGCCGGAGGCGTTGCCGCCGAACGGCGCGTTGGCAAAGGTGTAGCTGAAGGGCTGACCCGACATACGCTGGCCGAACAGCGACAGGCGGGTTTCGACGCCTTCAAAGAAGCGCTCTGCCCAGGTCACGCCCATCGTGAAACGATGGCGGCGTTCATAGTCGGAGCGTCCGATTTCGACCGAGTCATAGTCTTTGAAGCCGCGGATGCGGAAGTTCGAGCCCGCCGTCGACGACGTGCCATAGCCCATGTCGGTGATGTCAGACCATGCATAGCCAAGCGACATGGCGATGTCGCGGTCTTCGTCTTCCCACTCCTGGCGCAACGCGGCCATGATGATCTTGCTTTCGCCCGCGTCGGCGTTCGTCAGCAGGAAGTCAGAGCCGCCCGTGATTGCTGGTGCCGTGGGATCAGCGAAAGTTGCCTGCGGACGGTTACCAAAGATGCGACGGCCATCGGGTGCAAGCGCGCCGGTCGGCGTGTAGCGCAGGTCGCGCCAACGCAGCTGATCCTCGCCGCGCATGTAGATCGCCTCGATGGAGGCCAGCGGACCAAAGCCGGTGTCGATGTCGAGGCCGATATTGGCGCGCCACATCGAGGGGAGTTTGAAGTCCGGATCGAGCGCGTTGACTTCGCCAAGACCGTTTGCGGCCGTCAGCGTGTTCTGGATGACGGCGGGGACATCCGAGAGGTCAAAGCTCACCGGCGCCTGCGAGATGAAGTTCGCCGGAATGCCGGCAAAGGCACCTGCGTTCGGCGCGCCGCGCACGTCGGTGATCAGCGTGCCAGTGTTCTGGTAGTTGTTCGACACCCAGACGCGCGGACCGCCGCCCGAGAAGCGGCCAACGCCGCCACGCAGGGTGAGCGCCGAGGGCAGGCCAGCCTCTTCCCAGAAGTGATCCCAGCTGAACGACATGCGGGGCAGGAAGATGTCTTTGCCGTCGAGATCGCCGGTGTTGTCGAAGCCATAGCGGCGCGTGAAGATCGTGTTTTCCGGGATCGTGCCTTCGGTCGAGAAGTACTCGTAGCGCAGGCCGGCCGAGACCGCGAGGTTATCCAGCGGATACCAGTCGTCCTGGATGAAGAGCGCATCCACGTCGTAGCCCCAGTCGGCCGCGCCGTCGTTGGCGTTGTTGGTGGGCGAGTTTGAATAGAAGATCGGCTCGCGGCCACGGCCCGAGGTCAGGCGGTTGTCGTTGGTCGTCGGCAGGATGCCCGCCTGGAAGTTGGCAATCGAGTCAAAGCGCAGGACCATGTCCGAGCCCTGCACGAAGAGATTGAAAATCTCCAGCATGCGGCGGTCATAACCGGCCTTGAGCACGTGCTCGTCGAGATCAAGCGTCGCGCTCAACTTGATCTGGTCCATCGTGTATTCAAGGAAGTTGGCGTGACGGAACTGGTCGGGGCCGATGCGCACATAGCCGTCATCGTTATTACCCTGGATGTTGTCCACACCATCGGTGCGCACGAAGATTTCCGGGAAGTCAGCGCCCGCGAGCGGCGCCTGATCGCCGGTCACATCAAGGCGGCCCGCATAGAACTGGGTCGAGAGGCGCTCGGTCCAATCCGAATAGATCTGGACGTTATAGGTTTCGAGCTTTTCAGCATCGAGATACCAGTTCGAAGGCAGGCTGAGCTGCGGCGCGGTGGTGGTCGGGTTGTTCGAGACGACAACGCCATTGATTTCCAGCTGGGCGCCTTCGGCGTTCTGGTAGGTTGCAACAAGGCGGTGGCCGTTGGTGATGTTCCAGCCGAGCTTGAACATGTAGCGCTCGTTCTCTTCCGTGAACGAGTTGGCCAGTGTCAGCGGATCAAAGCCGTAGGTCGCCATGGAGATGTTGCGCACGGCATCGACATCAGCCTGCGTCACGCCATTGACGGTCGAGGCAGAGCCCGAACCTTCCGGGCCGATGGAGACGGGGGTTGTGCGTTCCAGACGGTCATAACCGGCAAACAGGAACAGCGTGTCTTCGATGATCGGACCGGAGACCGTGAAGCCATAGTTGAATTCGTCGAACTTGCCGCGCCTATAGCTGCCGCCCGGCGGGCCGAAGATCGAGTTGTCAACCGTGTTGGTGCCGGTCCAGGTATCGCGCGCCCAATAGGCGTAAGCCGAACCGTGGAACTCATTCGAACCGGTCTTGGTGACGACGTTGATGATGCCGCCGCAGAAGTCGTTGTACTCGACATCATAGGGTGTGACGGCGACTTCAACCTGGGCTGCCCAGTCGATCGGCATGGGCGAGCGGGCCGTCGGATAACCCGCCGAGTTCAGACCGAAATTGTCATTGACCGGAATGCCATCGACAAGAAACGAGTTGCAGCGCGGGTTCTGGCCAGCAATCGAAATCGGGCTCTGGCTGCGCGTTGTGGAGTCCTGTGCGTTCTGCTGGTAGGCGAGCGGCGAGGTCGCGACGATGTCCTTGAAGTCGCGGTTGATCGTGGGGGTGAGCGTAATCGCTTCCTGATTATAGACCTCCGACGTGCCGCGCGACTCCAGCCGGGGCAGGCGCGAGGCGGTGACCGTCACGATTTCATCGGCGGTGGTTGCCTTGAGCGTCAGCTGAACGCGCGAGGGTTCGCCCAGCGCGAGCGCAAGACCATCAACGGTCTCGGATTCGTAACCGGGCGCGTCGATGGTGAGCGAGTAGGGGCCGCCCACTTCGAGGCCGGAAAGATTGAAGCCACCGCCATCGCCTGTCGTCGTGGTGGCCGTCAGCCCCGTGCGCGTGTCGCGCAGCGTGACATTGGCGCCGGCCACTGGTTCGCCATCGGCGCCGGTGACGTCGCCGCGCAGGCTTGATGTCAATGACTGTGCCAGCACGGGCTGGCCGAGCGAAAAGAGGAGTGCGGCAGCGCCAACGCTGCCCAACAGACGCTTCGTCAACATGAGACCCCCGGTCAGATGCGGGCGCGTCTTCAACCCCGCGCGCCCCCATGGCGGCGTCTAACGGGCGATTGTGATGTCTTGGCAAAAGTTTTTTTGCAGTGCGTGCACTGCAATGCACGTCTCGCAGCATGCCCTTGATTCAAGCCGGACTCGCGGCGCTGACAGGAAGAATGAAATTTTGGATTCAGATTTGTGTCGCGCCGGGCGTGCCCGCCTGAACCGCGAACGCCGCAAGAACAGACAGTGACGCATCCCTTTTCCTCACGTCATCCAGCACCATCATCTCGGCCAGAAGCTGCTCGCGCGTAAAGGTGAGCATCGTGAATCCGCGCTGGCGCGCATCGAAATGCTTCATGTGCGGATTGCCCGCGACGAATCGCGAGAAGAGTTCGTGGTCGGGGCCTGCCGACGAGATGGAGGTGCACACAAATTCGGTGCCAAGGGTTGATGATTCAGGATTGTCGAAGTCGGCTTTCAGTTCGTTGACCCACGACGAGTGCATGTCACCGGCAAGAGTAATGAAATTGGGAAGGCCAAGTTCGGCGACGCGCGACAGAATGCGCTGGCGTGCGGGCATGTAGCCGTCCCACGCGTCGGTCCACACAACGGGCGCGCCCTCGCGGTTGGTCTGGAAGAAGCGCGAGAACATGACACCATTGGCCATGACGTTCCACAGGCCGCGGCTGTAACGCAGATTGCGCAGATACTGGCGCTCCTGCGCCTCACCCAGCATCGAGCGCGCAGGATCGAGCAGTTCGGGACAATCAGGCGCGACGGGCTGTCCGCCCAGCCTGCCGGGAACGGCGCAGGCCTGATCTGAACGATACTGGCGGTTATCAAGAATGTTCAGATCAACAAGGTTGCCGAACACATTGCGCTGGAACAGTCGCATCTCAAGGCCGCGCAGCATTTGCGAGCGGCGAAGCGGCATGTGCTCAAAGCAGGCGCGATAGGCGGCCGCCCGGCGCTGCACAAAGCGTTCCGGGTCAACGCCCTCTTCGGATTGGGCGGCGGCATAGTCGTTATCGACTTCGTGGTCGTCCCAGGTGAAGAGCCAGGCGGCATTGGCGTGAGCGGCCTGCAAATCGGCATCCGAGCGGTAAAGCGCATAGCGGCTGCGATACTCATCAAGCGATTCAGGTTCGGGACCATCGTGACGGCGCACGGGATCGCCCCAGCTTGATTCATAGATGTAATCGCCCGTGTGCAGCACGACATCGGGATTGAGCGCAGCGATGTGGCGATAGGATGCGAAATATCCCTGTTCGTAATGCGCGCAGCTTGCCAGCACCATGCGCAGGCGCGCGAGATCTGCGCCCAGCGGCGGCGCGGTGATGAAGCGGCCCACGGGGCTTTCTTCGTTTGCCGTAACAAAGCGGTACCAGTAGGGGCGGCCGGGTTCGAGGCCGCGCACTTCCATGCGCGTGGCAAACGCCTCATCAGGGTGCGCCATGACCGTTCCCGACTGCACCATCTGGGTGAAGCCTTCGTCACTTGCCACGTGCCAGCCGATCTCGATCGGTGATGCACCGGTGCGCGCCGGTTCCTGTGGAAACGGCAAAAGGCGCGTCCAGATGACGGCGCCATCGGGAACGGGATCGCCACTGGCGACGCCAAGTGTAAAGGGATTGGCGCCTTTGATGCGCCCGGGGCGGCCATCACCGCATGCAGCGACCGTCAAGCCTGAGGCAGCAAGAAGTGCTGCGCGGCGAAGCAGAAGGCGGCGTGAGTAAAGCTGCTGCATGGCGTGATCCCCGGAATTGCGGCCCTTGCGCTTGTTCCGGGAATAAACCTGACAGACGACGGATACGTGACGGCGAAGACCCGGAAATCAGCCGGGCAGCACCAGCATCGCGGCTTTGTCCCATCCCAGTGTTACTTTCTGGCCGGAGTCAAAGCGGGCGGTGAGGGCGCGTTCAATTTGCTGGGCAGCAACAGCAACCGGCTCTTTGCGGCCCGAAAGCGCGACTTGCAGATGGTCGCGGTCTCCAAGATAGGCGTGGGCGCCAATCACGCCGACGGCTGACTGCCCCGGCTGGCCATTGCCATCTGCCAGGAGCAGGATTTTCTCAGGGCGAATGGCGGCAATCACGCGGGCACCCGGGCTGATAAAGCCGTGCTCTGCCGGAAGATTCGCGCGCACCGTGCCAAGGCCCGCAGCTTCCAGAATGACGTCGCCGCCCTCCTGGCCGCGCACGGTTGCCTCAAAGAAATTGATGCTGCCGATGAAGTCTGCGACCTCGCGGCAATTGGGCGCTTCGTAGAGCGCGCGCGGGCTTGCGACCTGCAGCACCTTGCCCTTGAACATGACCGCAATGCGGTCAGACATCGAGAGCGCCTCTTCCTGATCGTGGGTCACAAACACGAAGGTGATGCCGACCGAGCGCTGAAGCTCCCGCAGCTCCAGCTGCATGGACTCGCGCAATTTCTTGTCGAGCGCGCCCAGTGGCTCGTCGAGCAAGAGCACCTTGGGGCGATTGACGAGGGCGCGCGCAAGGGCGATGCGCTGGCGCTGGCCGCCCGAAAGCTGGTCAGCGCGCCGTTTGCCCAGACCCGGCAGATGGATCATCGCCAGCGCCTCTTCCACGCGGCGGTTCACCTCGCGGCGGGAAAGGCGCAGGCGGCGCAGGCCATAGGCGATGTTGTCGTGCACATTGAGGTGCGGGAAAATTGCGTAGGACTGGAACACCATGTTGGACGGGCGCTTGTTGGCGGGCACCGCCGACATGTCCTGCCCGTCCATATAGATGGCGCCTTCGGTCGGGAACTCGAACCCCGCAATCATGCGCAGAAGCGTGGTCTTGCCGCAGCCAGACGGGCCCAGCAGCGAAAAGAACTCGCCGCGTGCGATCGAGATGTTGGCGTTTTCGACCGCCGTGACACCCATGAAGCGTTTGGTCACATGCTCAATGCGCAGATAGCCGTCCTGCGTGGCGGGAGAAGATTTGCTCATCAGATTCCGATGGCTCCCTTTTTGGCCTCGTCACTGACACCGCGGCGCCGGAGCCATTCGGCCAGCACCACCAGCACACATGAGGCAACAAGGATGAGGGCACCCATAGCCAGAACGCTGGGCAGTTTTGCCGGGAAGCGCAGCTGGCTCCAGATGTAGACAGGCAGCGTCATGTCAGTGCCGCCGAGAAAGAAGGCAATGAGAAACTCGTCGAACGAGACAATGAAGGTGAGCAGCAGGCTCGAAACAATGCCGGGCAGCACCAGCGGGAACGTCACGCGCCAGAACGTCATCCACGCGCTTTCGCCCAGATCGAGCGATGCCTCCTCGAGGCTTTTATCGAAACCGTCCATGCGCGCGATCAGCACGGCCATGGCGAAGGGCACGGTCAGCATGATGTGGCCGATGGTGACGGTCACCAGCGACAGCGGCAAATCAACAGCGTCAAACAGCAACACCATCGAAATGCCGAGCACGATCTCGGGAATGAAGAGCGGCAGCATGATGACGCCCATGGCGGTGCCAGCGCCGCGCATGCGATAGCGCGTCACCGCCTTGGCTGCGAGCAGACCGAGAAACGTCGCCGATACAGCGCTGATGGCGCCGACCTTGAGACTGTTCATCAGGGCGGCGATCATGTTCTGGTCAGAAAGCGCCTCGTCGTACCAGCGGGTGGTAAAGCCCTCGAGCGGGAATTTGATGAAGGCACTGTCGTTCAGCGAAAAAACCGGCAGGAAAAGCACCGGCAGGTAGAGAAACACCAGATAGGCAATGGCAAAGATCATCAGGCCGATGCTGGGCCGCGCCGTTTTGGGGCTCTGGATGCGTCTGGGTGTGGCCATCATCGCACCCGTGATACGGCGGCACGGAAGGCGGCCACCGTGAAGACGACAATGAGACCCACAAAGGCAAGACCTGACAGCGCCAGCGCAGCACCCAGCGGCCAGTCATTGCTCTTGCCGAACTGGATCTGGATCAGGTTGGCGAGCATTTTGCCCTGCGTGCCGCCCACGAGCTCTGGCGTCACATAGTCGCCGGTCGTCGGCACGAAGATGAGGACAGCGGCAGAAATCACGCCGGGCATCGAGAGCGGGAAAGTGATCCGCCAGAATCGCCGCCACGGTCCATCGCCAAGATCGGCGGCGGCTTCCAGCAGCGTGCGGTCGATTTTCTCAAGGCTCACATAGATGGGCAGGATGGCAAAGGCTGCCCATGCGTGCGCCAGCGTGATGACGATGGAGGTGGGATTATAAAGGAGGAACTCCAGCGGCGCGTCGATGATGCCCAGTGACTGCAATCCGGAATTTATGACGCCCTGATAGCCCAGAATGATCTTCCACGCGAACACGCGCAGGAGGTAGCTCGTCCAGAACGGGATGGTGAGCAGGATGAGCCAGAGGAATTTGTACTTCTTGACGTGAAACGCGACGTAATAGGCAATCGGGTAGGCGAGCAGCACGGTCACCAGCGTCACGACGCCCGAGATCGACACTGAGCGCTGGAACAGCGTCCAGAAGAGGCGGTTCTCGCTCGTATCGTTGACGAAAATGTCGAAGTAGCGGTCGAAGGTGAGGGTCGTGTTGACCGTGTAACCTTCCTGGGTCCAGAAGCTGTAGAGCAAAAGCAGGATCAGCGGCGCTGCCAGCGCGATGAACATGATGACGAGCGTCGGCCCCATGAGCGCATAGCCGCGCGCATTTTCGGACCGCAGGAACCAGGCGCGAAGGCCGCCGCGTGCGCCCGTTCCGGCACTCTGGCTGGCACTTTGGCTGATGGCACTTGTCGCCACGCTTGCCACCCCCAACTGAACAACCCCTGCGCGGAGCCTCCCGGAAAAAACGGGTCAGGGCAAGGGGTTTGCGTTCAGTTGCGGGTGCAAAACGTCACGGAATCAGGCGCTGAATCCACGCCGGTATGGCAAACGCAGCCTGATGGATCGCGGGCGTGTAGTAATCCGTCTTGATCTTCGAGGCTTTGAAGGCGCGCGAAATTGCCGCCGCCTTCTTGGGATCACCCAGCTTTCCGCCCTTTGACACCCAGGTCAGCGCCATGAAGCCGCCGATATAGGTGGGCACGACCGACAGATAGGTGCCGCACTTCGGGAATGCCTTCTTCATCTGCTTGAGCGTGTCGGTCAGTTCTTCCGGCTGGTAGAAGGGCACACCGTTCTGGAACACGGCAAAGCCGCCGGGCTTCAGCGCCGCGAGCACGCGCTTATAGAAGGTATCGGCGAACAGCACCTTTGCCGGGCCAACCGGATCGGGGCGGTCGGCAATGATGAGGTCGAAGCGCCTGGCCGAATCGGGGCGCGCGAGATAGTCGAAAGCGTCCACAATCTCGATCTTGAAGCGCTTGTCCTTCACCGCCCTGGCGTTCAGGGAGGCAAAATATTCTTTTGACAGGTCAACGACTCGCCCGTCGATCTCGGCCATCACCACTTCCTTGACGCCCTTGTGCTTCAGGGCCTCCTCGGCAATAGCCATGTCGCCGCCACCGACGATCAGAACCGACTGCACCTTGCCGTGCTCGAACATCGGCACGTGGGTGAGCATTTCGGAGTAGGCGCACTCATCGCGCGTCGTGATCTGCACGATGTCATCCAGCACCATGACGCGGCCGTTGCGCTCGGTGTCGAAGAACTTGATGTGCTGAAACTGGCTCTTTTCCTCGGCAATCAGCGAGCCTTTGAGGTGCATCACCTGCGAATAGCCAGGATGAAGTTTCTCGGTGAATGTCTCGGCTGGCTTGTCGGACATGGCGCGCTCCCGTGCGATGCATGTGTGGGGAATCGTTACGCCTTTGGCGATCACGCGCTGTGGGGCGGGCGCGGTTCATAAGGGCAGCGCGCCTGCGCGTAAATCATATTTTTCGCCACCGCTCACCTCTTCCAGCGACGCGATGGGCACGATTGTGACGATCGCGTGACAGATAGAGGTGTGTCATGCGCGATACAGCGCGCGGCAGAGAATTTTGCTGAAGGCTCAAAAACTTGTTGCGCTGCGAAAAACGCAACCTATATTCCGCGCTTCCGCAATTCGAGCGCGGAAGATGAGATGGCGCGCGAGCGCTTTGGTGAAACGCTTCTTTTTGGTTGGGAGGGCATGATGGCTCGACTGGCTCGGAAAGTGGCGGCGATCAACGAGGCACCGGCCCTTAAAGCCACCGCCCCGGCGAGGACCGCACTGGTTCCCGCTACGGCTGAAAAGCACGAGCAAGCTGAAGTCAAAGACTACTGGATTACCCGCAACGGCGTGACCTATGCGGGCCGGCACCTCATTCTCGATCTCTGGGAGGCCACTGGCCTCGACAGCGCCGAGCGTGTGGAAAAGGCCTTGCAGGATGCGGTCAAGGCGGCAGGAGCCACGCTCCTCCACATCCATGTCCACAAATTCTCGCCCAATGGCGGGGTTTCGGGCGTGGCGGTTCTCTCTGAGAGCCACATCAGTGTTCACACATGGCCGGAGCGCGGTTATGCCGCCTTCGACATCTTCATGTGCGGCGCTGCTGAGCCGGAAAAGGCGGTACCCGTGCTGAAGGCGGCTTTCCGTCCGAAGCGCATGGCTCTGGAAGAGCACAAGCGCGGCATCATCTGACGCGTTGGCCTCAAGTTCCGGCTCTGGCCGGGATGGCAGCAAAAGGCGCCGGAGGAAACTCCGGCGCCGCTTTGTTTTGCGCCATCGGCATGGGGCGTCATCACCTGACCACTTTCTGGCGCAAAGATTGCTCAAAGGATGGTAAGGCGCAGGTGAGGGCCCGGTTTCTGTCCCTCATGGTTGCGTTGTGACGGGTGAGAACGCCGTGTTTTGGCCGGTATCATCACTGCGGCGGCTGTTCCGCTTTGGCGCGGAACGGCGCGCTTCCGGGTTTGCCCGTGCCGATGCGGCACAGGCAGCAGACAAGGCTGTGCGTCCGGCCAACAGGGTTAACCGCAGCGTTGGCGTGATCGGCGCCAGTCTTGAAGCGTTACTTGCCGCCTTGCGCCTGTCGCGCGCAGGCGCAGATGTATTCCTGTTCGAGGGTGAGCGGGCCCTTTCGCATCCTTCGCGCAATCCGCACCTGATCGTGCGCGCATCGCCCTTCGCCGCAAGAACCCTCGCACGCGCGACGCCCTGTGATCCGCTGGATGATTCCGGCCATGCAATTCTGCGCAAGGAGTGGCCGGAAGTTGCTCTCGGGCTCGAGGCGATTGCGCACGAAGCGGGCATCACTTTGGTGCGCGGCGCGCCGGTTCAGGCGCAAACTGACGGCCGCTCCTGTCTTTTGAGTGCGGGCGGTGCACCACCTGTTGGCGTGCGCGCCATCATTGCGAGCGAACCCTTTGCCCTTGCGANNGAGGGCGGAATCGCCGTGATCGTAGCGCCGGTCGAGGTGCGGGCGCGCAGCGGCGGCTGGTCGCTGGCGGATCGCGATCGGCTTGCCATCGATGTGGCGCAGGCTCTTGCCGGTGCTGGCTATGGCGATGCCGCGTTCACGCAGGTTATGGCGCCGCTGCAATGGGATGGTGGACTTGATGGCGCACGCGAACTTGCGCCGCTTGCCATTGGCGGGCCTGCTGGCATCATTTCACTCAATCCTTTGTCAACGACCGGCGCAGGCAGTGCTGTGGCGGCGCGGGCGGCGGCATCCCTTCTTTCTCTGACACTGGAGGCGGACGATGAACCCATCCGCCTTTGACGTGCTGGTGATTGGTGGCGGACTTAACGGGCTTGTGGCGGCGATTACGCTGGCGCGCGCGAAACGCCGCGTTGCGCTTATCGAAGCCGAAGCACGGCTGGGCGGGCGCATTGTCACCGAAGAAGTGAACGACGGGTTCAAGAGCGCGCTTTGCGTGCATGAGCTTGGCATGCTCGCGCCCAAGGTCGTCCAGTCATGCCGCCTGAAGAAGCACGGGCTTACCTTCACCGATACGCGTCTGCCTGCGATTGCGATGTCGGCTGCCGGGCGACCGCTTGCGATCTCGCCGCTGCCCAAGCGCGCCATTGCCAGCATCGCCGCCTTATCGCAGCGCGATGCTGCGGCCTATGCGCAATTTCTTTCTGATGCCGCCCGGCTAGCCCGTCTCATTCTTGGGGCGCGTAAAAAAGGCGTTTCGCTTGAGGGTGCGGTTGCGCGCGCAAGCCAGGCGGACAAAGCGCTCTTTGATCTCTGGTCGCGGGCAGGCATTGCCGATCTGGCGGAACATCTTTTCGAGATGCCGTTGCTGCGCGGCTATCTGTGCTTTGAAGCCGTGCGCGGCAACAATCTGCACCCGCGCACGCCGGGCACGCTGCTGGCGCTGGCGCTTGCACTCGCAGCGCGTCAACGCAACGCGGAGCATCGTCTGGGTGAGCCCAAGGGCGGCCCCGGCGGCCTGATTGCGGCGCTTGAGACGTCGGCGCGCGCACAGGGTGTCGTGGTGATGACGGGCGCGCCCATTGAGCGCCTTCTCGCCGAAGATGGCCGCATCATGGGGGCCGAGCTTGCTGACGGGCGCAGCCTCAGCGCGCCACATGTCATTGCCGCCATGGGCGCAGACGGGGCGCTGGGACAGCTTCTGGGGCATCGCCATCTTGAGGTCGAGACGTCGCGAGACTTGCGCGCGACGCATCCCCCGTCTGGCGCAGGAAAGGTTGTGCTGGCGCTGGACGCTGCGCCGAACTTTCGCGGCCTTGAGCCGGAGCAGTATCGCGCACGGCTCATCTTTGCGCCCGACATCTCAGCTGTTGAGGCGGCATCAGAGGCGTGCGCATCAGGCGCGCTTGCGGCTGAGCCGGTGTTTGAAGCGGTGATGCCCTCGGTGCGCGATCCGATGCTGACCGATGTGGGGCAGCACACGCTTTCGGTCATGGTGCCGTTCGTGCCGCATCGCGCTGATGAAGATGCCCATACCGCGCGTGATGCGCTGGCGCGCGCCGTGATGGCGCGGCTTTCGCCCATCGCGCCGGATGTGACCGATCACTCGGTGGGCGGGCAGGTGCTGACGCCCGCCGACCTTGCGGCGCGTTTCGGTGCGGCGGGATATCACTGGCAGAATGCGGCGCTTGATCTTTCCGCCTGCCTTTCAGGCGCGCGCGCCTTTGGCGTGACCCACAATGAGACCGGGATTGCCGGCCTTGTCCTTGCTGGTACGGACATGAGTGCGCTTGCCGGCGCGACCGGCCTTTCTGGCCGCCATGCCGCTAAATCCGTTCTGAAATCGAGCCAACCTGAAAAGACGACCCGCCATGGCTGAACGCACGATCAACATTGCCCCCGTTGCCGCATCACCGCTGCACAGCCGTGTAGCCGAAGCAAATCGCGGCAATCGCTGGGTCACGATCAACGGCATGGCTGTTGCGCGCGCGACTGCGGGACAGGGGCCGGAACGGCGTGCGCTTGCAACGGCGGCGGGGCTTTCTGACCTTTCGGCGACAGCGCGGTATCGCATCAGCGGCACAGGCGCGCGCGATTTCTGCACGCGCGTTTTTGCGCGGCCCGCAAACCATCTGCAGGCGGGCGGCGCGATGTTCAATTTCTGGTGCAACGGCCAGGGTCAGGTGATCGGCTTTGGCTGGCTGGCGGCGCTTGGCCCGGATGATTTTCTTCTCCTTGCCCACGCCCCCCACGATGACTGGTTCCATGATGCAGCGGACGGGCTTGGCGCTCAGGTGCAGTCCATCTCGGCGGATACGGGGGCGTTGTGGATCGAGGGTCCAAAGGCGGCAGAGCTGCTGGCGGCAGCAGGGCTCAATGACATTCCGGCGCCGGGCACTGTTTCGACCCATAACTGGCGCGGCATCGAGTTTGCGGCGCTGCGCAGCCGCGGGCCGCGTGGCCTTGCGCTTGTCGCGCCATCTGACGATGCGCCGGTGCTGTGGGACCGCTTGTTGCGCGCGGGTCAGACCCTTGGTGCGATCCCTGTTGGTCAGGCGGCGCTGGATGCAGCGCGGATTGCACGCGGTGATGTCTGCCTTCACGCTGATGCCGCGATGCTTGCAGGTGATGTCAATGCGTTTTCGCTCGGTATCGACCATTTGATGGGCGCAGGCGGCGGCCATTTCAACGGCAAGCGCGCGACGGGGCGCATGGCGCGCAAGGAGAGCCGCCTCGTTCAGCTGGAAATCGATGCCGCCGTGGAAGACCCGCGCCTTGTGGCGGTTGAGCTGAAGGGGGAGGTGGTCGGGTTCCTCACCTCGGCCATGGTTGACGGGTTTGCGCCCGTCAGCCTGGCGCTCGCCCACGTGCGGGCGGATCTGGCCGAGGCGGGCCGCAGCCTGACCGCGCGGATCGGACGGATTGAGCGCGGTAACCTTGTGCCGACCCGCGTTCCGGCGCGGGTGCGCCTTGTGCCACGGGCCGTCCGGGCGGCGGCCTGATCGTCACCGATTTCGCGCCGGATTTGGGTGGGGTGCGCGTTAAACATTTTGGTGGAGTGCGGCCTCGGGCGAGAGTTTGATCGCGAGGCCCTTCAACCTCCTCCGCAAACTGGTTTGCGGGGGAGGTCGGATTTGAGTGAGCACCGCGAGCTCAAATCCGGGTGGGGGCCGTCTTTTCTGCTGTTCCCCCACCCGATCCGCAAGCGCGGATCGTGCCTCCCCCGCGAAGGCGGAGGAGGCGTAAAGAATGTTGCGTTTGAAGTTTCTGGCGGGGTGATCTGTTCCGCCGGGTCATAGATTGAAAGGGGCGCGCCGACTGCATGGTCGTTGATCCCGACGGTGAACTTGTCCAGCGCATTGCTGAGGGCGATGCGGTGGCGGCGCGTGCGCTGATGGCGCGTCATTTGCCGCGTGTGCTGTCGCTGGCGCGCCGGATGCTGGGCAATGCCGCTGATGCCGAGGATGTGGCGCAGGAGACATTCCTGCGTGCCTGGAACTCTGCGGCCAGATGGCGGCCCGGGCAGGCCAAGTTCGAGACCTGGCTGCATCGTGTCGCGATCAACCAGTGCTATGACCGGTTGCGCAAAAGGCGCGGCGTTGCCCTTGACGATATTGCTGACCCTGTTGATCCCGGCCCCCCGCCGGGTTCTGCCCTTGAGACCAGTGACACGATCAAGGCGGTAGAGGCAGCGCTTGCGCGTCTGCCCGAACGCCAGCGGGCCGCCATTGTGCTCTGCCACTATGACGGCCAAAGCAACATTGCAGCGGCGGAGACGCTTGGCATCAGCGTTGATGCTCTTGAATCGCTTCTGGCACGCGGGCGGCGTGCCTTGAGAGAGATGCTTTCGGGATTTGTGCGCGGGGACGCGCAAGATGAACCCGGCAGCACAAGGAAGAGGAAAGCAGGCCCATGAACTTTGAACGGTTTGCCGCGATGGTGGAGGCCTATGGCGGTGCGCCTGACCGCTGGCCGGGCGCAGAGCGCGAGGCGGCCGAGGCGCTTTTGGCGACAGAGCCACAGGCGCGCGCGCTTTTGCGCGAGGCGCTTGCGCTGGACCAGCTGCTCGACGCCGTGCCGTCCCCTGCCGTCAGTGCCGCGTTGACGGGGCGCATTCTGGCGTCGCTGCCCGAAAGGCGCCGGGGCCTTCGCGCCGTGCTTGCCGAACTGATGCCCGGTCGGCCTGTTTGGCAGCCGCTTGCCGGATTTGCCTTTGCCCTTGTGATGGGGGTGGGGGTGGGCGTGCTGTGGCCCGTCAGTGCGCCCTATGCGCCGGGCGCCGACAGCGAAAGCGCGCTGATGGCCGAGGATGAAAATCTCTTTTTCAACAGCGGGTTCGGGCTTGAAGATGATCTTTCCAGTGAGGATCAAACATGAGTGACATGACGCAACCCATGCCGATGCGGCCGCGCCGCCGCTGGCTGCTTTTTGTGTCGCTGGCCCTCAACCTTTTCCTGCTGGGGGTGGTTGTCACCGGCACGCTGATCAACTGGCAGAACCGGGCGCTTGGGCTTGGCGGCGGCCCCAACCCGTTTTCGCCGCGCGCGATTGCCGAAGCGGTTCCAGAACCGGAACGCGCCATGGCCCAAGCCATCGCGGAGGCTGACCGGCCGGAACAGCGTGAGGCGCTGCGCGAAGTCCGCCGCGCCCGCATGGCGGTTTACCGGTTGCTGGATGAACCCTTTGATCGTGCCAAGCTGGAAGCCGCGCTCGCCCGCATGCGTGAGGCTGATGCCCAGCTCGCCATCAGCGGGCAGGACACAGTGCTGCGCATGCTGGAGGCGCTGTCGCCAGAGTCACGTGCGGCCGTCGCCGCCCATATCCGTGAGGGGGCGCGCGAGCGGTTCCGTGACCGTCGTGGGCGCGGGCCGCGCGGACCAATGGACGCGCCGCCAGAAGAAACAACCGATGATCCAGAACCGCCGCCGCCGCCTTCGGGGCCCTAGCGCAACGTCACGCCGGACGTTCTGCGACAAGGTTCTTGCGTGAGGCCAGCGGCGGCTCTAGGGGTGCCTTATGCAGAAAGAGGCCCCAGCCGCCGCACCGCCCAAGCGCAGCCTGTTGCGCCGGATGTTCACGCCGGTCGCGCAAGGCCAGCCTGGCGATGGCCCGACATCACCGAAGGACCGGCGCAAAGCCTTTCAGATCCTTTTCTTCTCGCTTGTATGCATGGGCGTTGGCCAATCGCTGATGTTTGCGATCCTGCCGCCCGTCTCGCGCCAGCTGGGATTGAGCGAAACGGAAGTCGGCGCGATTTTCGCCATCTCGGCGACGATCTGGGTTTTCACCTCGGGCTTCTGGGGCCATCGCAGCGATCATTGGGGCCGGCGGCCGCTGATCATCATGGGGCTGATGGCCTTTGCGATATCGACGGCGCTCTTTGCAACCGTGGTGCAGTTGGGCCTTTTGGGCATCATTGCCGGGTTCTGGGTCATCTATCCGCTATTGGTCGCCTCGCGCTCGATCTACGGGATTTTCGGATCGGGCGCGCATCCGGCAGCCCAGGGCTATATCGCGGATCGCACTTCGCCTTCGGAGCGCACGGAAGCGGTTTCCACATTGTCGGCGGCGTTTGGTCTTGGCACCACGGTCGGGCCGGGCATTGGGGCTGCGCTTGTCGTGTTCGGCTTTGTTGCGCCGCTTTACTTCGTCGCGTTCATTGCGGCGTGCTCGGCCTTTGCGATCTGGCGCTTTCTGCCAGAGCGCACACGGCCCAGCGAACGCGAGCGGCCCAAGCGGCTTTCAGTGTTTGACCGGCGGGTCTTTCCTTTCATCATCGCCAATGTGCTTCTGGGCACGGCGGGCGCCATTCCCATTCAGACCGTCTCGTTCCTGTTCATGGATGTGCTGCAGCTTGATACCGACAACGCCATCCAGTTTACCGGCGTCGGGTTGATGGCGTCGTCGGTTGCCGCGCTTTTCGCGCAGCTGGTGCTGGTGCAGCGGTTCCGCCTGACGAGCGATTTCCTGTTGCGCTGGGGCGTCATCGTTGCGTTTGCGTCGAGTGTGCTGTTCGTTGTTGGCAACACATTCGGATTGCTGGTGGCGGCGCTGGTGCTGTCGGGTCTTGGCTTCGGACTGGCGCGGCCCGGCATTTCAGCGGCGGCATCACTGTCAGTCGGGCATGACCAGCAGGGTGCGGTGGCGGGCCTGACAGGTGCTGCGGGTGCTGCGGGTTTCATCTTTGCGCCGCTGATCGGCAATCCGCTTTACGAGACCATGGGTCCGCACGCGCCCTATGTGCTTTCTGCGATCCTGATCCTTGTGCTCGCGATCTTCATTGTGCTGACCCCACGGCTGCGCACAGCGCATGCCAAACCATCGTCAGACGTTGAAACGAGCGTTCCCGAAAGCTGAGATCAGCTGGCGCGCATCTGTTCCAGAATGGCCAGCGTCGGATAGCCGTCAGGAATGATGCCGACCGACAATTGCCATTCGCGCAGGGCAGCGCGGGTGCGCTTGCCGATCACGCCATCAGGTGTGCCGACCGGAAAGCCAAGCCGGTTCAGCTCGCGCTGCAGTTCCTTGCGCTGATCGATGGAAAGAACCGGCTCATCCACCGGCCATGATCCGGCAATCGCAGCGCCACCCGATATCCGATCCGACAGATAGCCCACGGCAAGGCCATAGGATGTCGAGTTGTTGTATTTCAGGATGGTGCGGAAATTGTTGAAGACGATGAAGGCGGCGCCACGATGGCCTGCAGGCAGGAGGATCGACGCGCTGTCGGTTGCCGCAAGGCCGGGGCCGGAAAGTGTTGCGCCGTTCATGCGCGTGACGCCCTGTGCAATCCAGTGGGAGAGGGGACGCTCCACCGTAATGTCGGCGGTCTCATAGGCAAAGCTGCGCGGCAGCTTTACCTCAAAGCCCCAGGGCTGACCCGTCTTCCAGCCATGAGCTGACAGATAGTTTGCGGTTGACGAAAACACGTCATCCAGTGACGTCCAGATATCTCGCTTGCCATCGCCATTGCCGTCACGCGCATGGACCAGGAACGTGCTCGGCATGAACTGGGTGTGGCCCATCGCGCCAGCCCATGAGCCCATCATGCCGCTGGCGCTGATGTCGTGCGCATCGACAATTTTCAATGCCGCAATCAGTTCGCTGCGCCAGAAATCCGCGCGGCGGCCCTTCCAGCCCAGCGTTGCCAGCGACTCGATCACATTGAAGCCGCCCAGATTGCCGCCGTAATCGGTCTCAAGGCCCCAAATCGCGATGATGACATCGGGATCAACACCATAGCGGCGGGCCGCGCCCTCGACCTGTCCGCGCCAGCTTGCGCGCATGGCCGCGCCATCGGCGATGCGGCGCTCTGATACGGCGTTGGCGAGATAGACCCAGACGGGGCGCGTGAATTCCGGCTGATCGGCGTCGAGTTCCATCACGCGCGTATTGGGCACAAGTCCGGTCAAGGCGGATTGTGCCGCCTCGGCCGACACACCCTCGGCCATCGCGCGGGCCTTCATCTCTTCGAGATAGGCTTCGAATGACCCCGTCGGCAGGGATGGTGGCACCACCTGACCTGAGGTTGCGGTCGCCTCGGGCGTCACCGTTGAAACCGGGCGCTCTGGCCCGGCTGTACCGCAGGCCACAACCGCCAGAGACGCCGCCGCGAGCACGGCCACCGCACCAGACTTCATGTCAGCGTCTCCCCGTTTTGGGCGGACATTTGGGTTGGCAGAGGGATGGGCGCTTCGCCATACCTGCCACCAAAGCGCTTGCCCGAGCCCAGTGTCAGCAGGTGGACCACCATAACGAGAACCGCAACCAAGGCTGCAAACTGGACAATCGTGTAGTTGAGCACGCGCGCCTTCAGCGGTTCGGACGGCTTCTCACCCTGCCAGCGCGCCAGAAAGAAGATGCCAAGAGCCAGAACCGCCCCGCCAAGGGTCAGCCACCATTCCAGCGAGCCATCCGGCTGCATTTCGGGATGAATACGGTCAACGCGGGGGCCATCCATGATACGGCTCGGGTCAGGCGGTCAGTTGATTTGCGAATTCGGCCAGTAAACGGGAGCCAAGGGTCCGCCCGCAAGTGTTTTGCCGCTACAGGCAGGCCGGTTTCGGCCTCAAGTTTCGTTCATTAACGCTTTGTGCGGCCTTCCATTTCCGCCGTGGGTGCGGGCGGTTCTGCCCGCCATTGACAGGGTTGCTCCCGAACCTGTATCTCCCCCGCCTCTTGTCGGGGATTTTCCCCAAGAATCCGGACGGGCTGACGTTGGCCCCGGCTGCCTGTGCAGGGCGGCCAAAGAAAGTGAAAAGGGGTTTGGCCCATGAAGGTTCGCAACTCGCTCAAGTCGCTCAAGGCGCGCGACAAGAATTGCCGCGTCATCCGCCGCAAGGGCCGCGTTTACGTCATCAACAAGCTGAAGCCGCGCTGCAAGGCCCGTCAGGGCTGAGCCGTGAACGCCGCGCTCGTCAAGGGCGTGATGATCGTCAGCGGTTTGCTGACGATGTCGATGCTGTTTGTCGCGATTGATCCGGCCGGTGGTCTGGCGCAGTCATTCGGGCCGGCGGCTGGCGGGGTGCTGGGTGAGCCGCTGCCTGGCCCCATCGCTGAAATCATCGTGCGCAATTGGGGTGGCTTGATTGCGCTTTACGGCGCGGCCCTTGTCTATGCCGCTTTTGTGCCAGCGGTGCGCAGTCTGGTGCTGGTGCTCGCCATCACGGGCAAGGCGTTCTTCATCAGCCTCGTCGTTACGTCGATTGATGTGTCGACGAGCCCGGTACTTGTAGCCGTCATCGCCGACAGCGTGATGATCGTGCTGTTCCTCGCGTTTCTGGTGCGCCCTGCGCGGGCGTGAGCGTCATGCACGCCTTTGACCGCGCCCTTACTCTCCACAAAATGAATGATGGCCGCCTTGCCGGGGAAACCATTCCCGAGTTCGGCAATTTCACCGGCCAGTTCGGCGGCATTACCGCTGCCACGCTGCTGAAAGCGGCGTTGATGCAGGAGAAGGCGGCGGGCGCGCCGGTGTCGCTGACCGTCAATTACACGGCGGGCATCAAGCCCGGCGCATTCGCGATCTCCACACGGACCATCCGGCTTGGCCGCACGCTTCAGCATTGGGGCCTTGATCTGATGCAGGGCGATGTTGTGGCGGCCACGGCGCTGGTGACATTGGGCCAGCGCAGCGACAGCTGGGCCCATGCGCCACTGGCCGCACCGTCCGTTCCGGCACCTGAAAACGTAACTCCGCTGGATACGAGCGACTGGAAGGGCTGGTCGCGTCAATACGCGTTCCGCTTCATCGAGGGCTCAACGGCGCATCTGCGCGGCAAGCCGCCACTGGATGTGCCGGGCAGCGCGCGCTCGCTGCTTTGGCTTTCGCATGTTGACCCGCGCCCGCTCGACTTTCCCGGTCTCGCCTGCATGAGCGACGCGTTTTTTGTGCGCCTGCTTCAGGTGCGCAATCTGTTTCCGGCGATGGGCACGGTTTCGCTGACCACGCAGTTTCATGCCGATGCGGCGATGTTGGCGGCGCAGGGCGCGGCGCCCATTCTGTGCCATGTCGATTCCCGCGTGTTCCGCGGCAATTTCCACGACCAGTCCGCCGAGATGTGGTCGGCCAGCGGCGAGCTTCTGGCTACGTCCCACCAGATCGTCTGGTACGCGGAATAGCCGCCGCTCCCCATTGGGCTTTGCGCCGATCCCTGCAAAAATGATCTGTTCCCTGATTCCGGCCCGCTGCTTTGGGTCTGACGCGGATTGGTCATGCGGCTTGATCCCATTGATGAGAGGATTGCGGCGCGGCGGGCTGAGATCATCGCCGGGCTGCGCGCGGCTGCACCTGATTGCCGCGTGATCGACAGTGACGATGCGCTCTCGGCCTATGACAGTGATGCACTCTCTATTGTCCGGCAAAAGCCGCTGTGTGCCGTGCTGCCAGGCGATACGGCGGAGGTTGCCGCTGTCCTTGCCTATTGTCACCGTGAGGGTGTCAATGTTGTGCCGCGTGGCGCGGGCACGTCGCTTTCGGGCGGCTCTACGCCGCGCGGCGACGCCATCCTGCTTGGCCTGTCACGCCTTAACCGCATTCTCGATATCGACATCGCCAATCGCTGCATCGTCACCCAGCCGGGCGTCACGAACCTTTCGCTGACGCGCGCGGTGGAGGGGCAGGGGTTCTTTTACGCGCCGGATCCGTCCAGCCAGTCGGCATGTTCCATCGGCGGCAACGTCGCAGAAAATTCCGGCGGGCTGCATTGCCTGAAATACGGGCTGACCACGAACAATATTCTGGGCGTCGAATGTGTGCTGGTGGATGGCACGGTGATGCGGCTTGGCGGCAAGCATCTTGACCCGGGCGGGCTTGACCTTCTGGGCGTGCTGACCGGCTCTGAGGGCATGATGGCCATTGTCACCGAGGTGACGGTGCGCATCGTGCCGCGTCCGCCCGTGCAACGCGCGCTGTTGATGCTGTTTGCCTCGATTGAGGCGGCAGGCCAGTGCGTGGCGGATGTGATTGCAGGTGGCATCACGCCCGCGGCCATGGAGCTGATGGACCGCGCCTCGGTTGCCGCCATCGAAGCGCATTGCGCGCCCGGCTATGGCGATGCGGCAGCGGTGCTGATCGCGGAACTGGACGGCACCCGGGCCGAAGTCGATGCGATGGCGCTACGCATGACAGCGATTGCCACCGGTGCTGGCGCCCTGTCCGTGCGCGAGAGCCGTGATGAGGCCGAACGCCAGAAACTGTGGCTGGGGCGCAAGATTGCGTTTGCCGCCATCGGGCGCAAGGCGCGCGACATGATCTGCATGGATGGCACAATTCCGCGCAAGCGGCTGCCTGCCGTGCTCGCCGAGATCAACCGCATGGCGGCGCATTACCGGCTGGGCGTTGCCAATGTGTTTCATGCGGGCGACGGCAATCTTCATCCGCTCATCCTCTTTGACGCGATGAAGGATGATGAGCTGGCGCGTGCGGAAGCCTTTGGCGCCGACATCCTGAAACTCTGTGTGGCCGAGGGCGGCGTGCTTTCCGGTGAACACGGTATCGGCCTTGAAAAGCGCGACCTGATGCCCGTCATGTTTTCCGAAAGCGGATTGATGCAGCAGCAGCGCCTGCGCTGTGCGTTTGATGCGGAGGCGCGGCTTAATCCCGGCAAAGTGTTTCCAGAGCTTCACGCCTGCGCGGAACTCGGCCGCGTGCATGTGCGCGAGGGCCGCTTCCGCTTTCCGCACCTGCCGCGGATGTGAGCGCCCATGGAACGCTTCCTGCCGGAACGTGCCGAGAAGGCGGCTGAGATGGTTGCGGCTGCGCTGCATCAGAATTTGCCGCTGGCGCTGGCTGGTGCGGGAACCAAGGCCGCCCTGGGGCGGCCGGTTGTTGCCGATGCCATGCTTTCTTCAGCGCGGATGAACCGCATCCTGTTGCACGAGCCGGAAGAGCTTGTGCTGACGGTCGAAGCGGGTGCGTTGCTGTCGGAAGTCAACGAATTGCTTGCCAAGCGGCGTCAGATGCTGGCGTTTGAGCCCCATGAGATGGCGCCGCTGCTGGGCACTTCCGGCGAGGCGACACTGGGCGGCATCGTTGCGGCTTCGTGCCATGGCAGCAGGCGTTTTCGCGCGGGCGGGGTGCGCGATCATCTGCTGGGCTTTAAAGCCGTCAACGGCTTTGGCGAAATCATCGAAGGCGGCGGGCGCGTGATGAAAAACGTTTCCGGCTTTGATGTTTCAAAGCTGGTCGCCGGCTCTTTTGGCACGCTGTGCTTTCTTACCGAGCTGACGTTTCGCGTGTGGCCCGTTGCCGAGGCAGAAGAAACGCTGGCCATTTCCGGGTTGCCTGATCGCAAGGCGCTGGAAATCCTGCGCGGCATTGCGGGTGAGCCGATGGATGCGTCGGGTCTGGCGCATCTGACATCTGGTGCTTCGTCGGGCCTTTCGCATGTGCCGGATCTGGGCAGCGGTCCCTTGACCCTCATCCGGCTTGAGGGTGCGCGCGAAGCGGTTTCTGAAAATGCGGCAGCACTTCTTCTGCGGTTCAAGGCGCTGGCGCCGCGCCGTCTGGGGCGGGAAGTTTCGGCGCGGCTGTGGGGTGCGATCTCGGCGCTTGAGCCGTTCGCCATTCTTGCGGGAGCCGTGTGGCGGCTGTCCGCGCCGCCGGGCGCGATGCAGGCAGCGGTGTCCGCGATCGGGCCGCTGGCTGCGATCTATGATGGTGCAGGCGGATTTTGCAGCCTGCTGGTGGAGGAGGGGCTTGATGGTGAAGCCGAACTCATCCACGAAACCATGAAGGTGCATGGCGGCCATGCCACGCTGCTGCGCGCGAATGAAACATTGCGCGGGCGCATCAACGTGTTCCCGCCGCTGGAGTCACCGAACCTGATGCTGACAAAGCGGGTAAAGGCGGCATTTGATCCAAGGGGCATCTTCAATCCCGGCCGCATGTATGAGGGCGTCTGAGCGATGCGCACAAACTTCAGCCCGGATGATCTCACGCGCCCTGAAATGCAGCGGGCTGAAGCCTCGCTGCGCGCCTGCGTGCATTGTGGTTTGTGCAATCCGGTCTGTCCGACGCAATTGCTGACGGGCGACGAACTGGATGGTCCGCGCGGGCGCGTGCAGCTGATCCAGAACATGCTGGAGAGCAAGAAACCGCCCGGGGCGGACACTGTTCATCATCTCGACCGCTGCCTTGGATGCCTTGCATGCAAGGCGACATGCCCATCGGGCGTGGACTATGCGCAGCTGATTGATACCGGGCGGGCGCATATTGCGGAGAATTACAGGCGCCCGTGGCGTGAGCGGGCCTTTCGCAAGATGTTGTCCGTCATTCTCTCCCGGCCTGGCCTTGCGCGCACGCTGATGGGGTTGGCACGCGTGGCCAGACCCTTGACGCCGCTGTTGCCACGCGCGCTGCGCGATCTGGCGGCGCGGGCGCCTGCCGCGCGTCTGCAGCCGACACTGCGGCCCGGCGTCTATCGTGCCGAGGGCAGGCGCAAGATGCGCGTGGCGCTGTTGCGTGGCTGTATCCAGCGTGCGGCTGCTTCCGAGATCGATGAAAGTACAGTGCGTCTTCTCACGCGGCTGGGCGCGGAGGTTGTGGTCTTGCCCGCGACCGGATGCTGCGGTGCGCTTTCATGGCACATGGGCGAGCGGAATTCTGCGCGAAGGCTGGGCCGCCGCAATCTGGCCGCATGGGCGCGTGAAATGGACGGCGCAGGTCTTGACGGCGTCATTGCCAACGCCACCGGCTGCACCACCATGCTGAAAGACTACGCGCACATGTTTGAAGAGGATGATGGCTGGAGCTTTCGCGGCCGGCGCATCGCTGCCGTGGTGAAGGATGCAACCCGGATCGTCGCAGAACTTGGCTTGCCGGAGCTGCGGCGTGAGGTGCGGCTCACCGTTGCATGGCATCCGCCCTGTTCGATGCAGCACGGGCTTGGTCTTGGCGGTTTGGGCGAACAGCTATTGACGCAGGCTGGATATGACGTCCGGCTGCTGCGCGACAGCCATCTGTGCTGCGGGTCGGCAGGCGCCTACAGTCTGTTGCAGCCGGAACTTGCCGGGCAGTTAAAGGCGCAGAAGGCTGATGCCATCAACGAGACAGGCGCTGGCGTTCTTGCATCTGCCAATTTCGGCTGCCTCGATCATCTGCGTGGTGCTGCTTCAATGCCGGCCGTCCACATCATCGAGCTTCTGGATTGGGCGACGGGTGGACCCAGGCCGCTGCGGCTCTAGATCACGCAACTCCAGAACATTGGCATTGCAACAGGAGAGACCATGACCGGCAAACTGATGATCTATGGCGCGACGGGTTACACCGGCAAGCTGACGGCAGAGACCGCAAAGGCGCAGGGGATTGATGTGGTCCTGGCGGGCCGCTCGGCAGAAAAGGTGGCCGCAGTGGCCAAGCGCCTTTCGCTGCCGCACCGCGCGTTCAGCCTTGACGATCCCTCTGTCATTGACGCTGCCATCAGCGATGTCAGCGCCGTGCTCCACATTGCCGGGCCATTCTCGGCGACATCGAAACCGATGGCCGATGCGTGCCTGCGCATGAAAAAGCATTATCTCGACATTACGGGCGAGATTTCGGTGTTTGAAGCACTGGCCGCGCGTGACGCCGAAGCAAAGAAGGCGGGCATCGTGCTGATGCCCGGTGTCGGCTTTGATGTCGTCCCCAGCGACTGTCTTGCCGCGCACATGAAGCGGCGGATGCATGATGCCGTGTTCCTGAAAATTTCGATCCAGGGGCTGGGCGGGCTCTCACGCGGCACGATGAAGACGATGATCGAAGGCATCGGCAAGGGCACGCCGGTGCGCAAGAACGGCAAGATCACGCCCATGCCGCACCCGCCGCGCGGCAAGGAAGATTTTGGCAGCGGGCCGGTTTCAACGGCAGGTGTGGGGTGGGGTGATGTTTCGACCGCCTATCACACGACAGGCATTCCCAACATTGCCTGCTTCTTTGCGACGACACCCGATATGGAGCGGATGCTGGGTGTGCCCGGCTTCATCCAGAAGTTCATGGCGTGGGGGCCGATGCAGCGCTTTCTCAAATCGCGGGTTGACCGCATGCCCGAGGGGCCCAGCGCGGATGTGCGCCGCACCGGGCGCAGCATTCTGGTGGGCGAGGCCCGCAACGCAAAGGGCGACATTGTTCGCACGCGGCTGACGACGCCCGAGGGCTATGCGCTGACCGCGCTGACTGCGCTGCGATCTGCCGCACGGGTGATGGCTGGTGAGGTGCCGGCAGGGTTCAAGACACCGGGTGGCGCCTTCGGACCTGACTATATCCTGTCGTTTGATGGCACCACGCGCGAAGAATTGAATGCGGTGGCCGCGTAATCTCTGGCGGTGGCAGGTTTCGCGGCTAGGATGACACGATGATGGCGATGTGGAAGTTGACGATGGCGGCGGCGGCGGCAGTTTTGGCCGCAGCGCCGTTTGTGCTGGCGCAAGACGCGCCTCCGGCTGAGGCGCCGGCTGATGTGCCGCCAGCAAGTGCGCCGCCTGTTGCGGATGAGCAGCGGCCTGCGACGCTTGATGATCTCTATGCTGAGTTGGCAGCGGCAACGGATGCGCAGGCGGCCATGCTGATTGATCTTGCCATCAGCGAGCGGCTGGATGCGGCAGGTGGTCCGACGGCACAGCTTTTGTCGCAGCGGGCTTTGGTGACGGCAGAAGGCGGCAATTTTGCACTGGCGCTGGAACTCGCCGATGCCGCTGTTGCCTTCGCGCCCCGCTATGCGGAGGGGTTCAGCACGCGCGCCACGATCCATGCGCTGAAAGAGGATTACGGCGCTGCCATGGCCGACCTGCAGCAGGCGCTGGTGATCGAGCCACGCCACTACCGCGCGCTGGCGAATGCGGGCGCCATCCTTGAGAGCTCCGGCGATGATGCGCGTGCGCTGGAAGCCTATGACAAGGCGTTGGCGCTCTATCCGCTCTATGAGGAAGTGCGCACGGCAGCAGATGCGTTGCGCAAGAAGATCGAAGGCGACAGGATTTGATTTTCCTCCAGCCTCCTCCGCCTTCGCGGGGGAGGCCGAAATTGAGCGAGCGAAGCGAGCTCGATTTCGGGTGGGGGCTTCATTGAAGTCAGAATTCCCCCACCCAAGACGCAAGCGCGTCTTGACCTCCCCCACACAAGCGTGTGAAGGAGGTTGAAGGAAACGCGTCCCTCACTCCTGGTTCCGCCCCACAAACGCAATGCGCAAAAGATTTGTTGCGCCCGGCGTGCCCAGAGGCAGGCCCGCCGTAATGGCGATGCGCTGGCCGGCGCTGGCAAATCCGTCGCGCCAGGCGAGTTTGCAGGCGCGATCCACCATGTCGTCAAGGTCGTGCGCGTCTTCGGTGGTGACGCAATGCAGTCCCCAGACAATCGAGAGGCGGCGCGCCGTGGTTTCAACCGGCGTCAGCGCCAGAATGGGCACCACGGGCCGTTCGCGGGCGGCGCGCAATCCCGTTGAGCCGGATTTGGTCCACGACACGATACAGGCAAGGTTGAGCGTTTCGGCAACCTGGCGCGCCGCCGCCGTGATGGCGTCGGGCGTTGTGGGCTCAGGCGTTGCGTGTTGCGCATCGATGATGCTGCGGTAATAGCGGTCAGCCTCGACCGTCGTGGCGATGCGGTCCATGGTGGCGACCGCCTCCACCGGAAAACTGCCCGAAGCGCTCTCCGCCGACAGCATGATGGCATCGGCACCTTCAAACACGGCGGTGGCAACGTCAGAGACTTCGGCGCGGGTGGGCGAGGGCGATGTGATCATCGACTCCAGCATCTGGGTTGCGACCACCACCGGCTTGCCCGCCTTGCGCGCGGCGCGGATGAGATGCTTCTGGCGGCCCGGCACCTGCTCCAGCGGCAATTCCACGCCAAGATCGCCACGGGCCACCATCAGCGCATCGGCAAGCTCCAGAATGCCATCGAGCGATGTAAGGGCCGAGGGCTTTTCGATTTTGGCGAGCACACCGGCGCGGCCGGCGACAATCTTGCGGGCTTCGGCGACGTCTTCCGGCTTCTGCACGAAGGAAAGCGCGATCCAGTCCACGCCCTCGTGCAAGGCAGCGTCGAGATCGGCGCGATCCTTGGGTGACAGGGCTGCAATCGGCAGCACGAGATCGGGCACGTTGACGCCCTTGCGGCTTTTCAGGGCGCCGCCAATCACCACGCGCGCCGTGGCGCGGGCGGCGGATGCCTCCATCACCTGCAGATTGATGCGGCCGTCATCGACCAGCAATGTTGCGCCGGGTTTCAGGACCGCAAAGATTTCCTTGTGCGGCAGCGGCACGCGCAGCAAGCCCTTCTCGCGGGCAGCGGGTGCTGCATCAAGATCAAGCGTGATGACATCGCCCGCATTCAGCGCGGTTTCGCCGCCAGCAATCTCGCCAATGCGCAGCTTGGGGCCCTGAAGATCGGCCAGAATGCCGATGGGCCTGCCCAGATCGCGCTCGACCCCGCGCACGGCGGCGATCAGCTCTGCCAGTCTGTCGCGCGGCGTGTGGCTCATGTTGATGCGGAAAACATCGGCGCCCGCCACGAACAGGGCGCGGATCATCTCCGCTGTGGAGCTGGCGGGCCCCAGCGTAGCCAGAATTTTCACGTTACGGCTGCGGCGCATCGATCTTGCCTAATCCGAAAGGCGCTGGGTGAAATCTTTCAAACTGCCCGTATCAACTTCAAAGAATCCGGCGCGGGCAAATCCGCGCTCCTCGCACCGGCCACGGCCGCGCGCTTCAAACGCGCCGTTACCGATACAGAACATGCTGTCGCCCGTCCAGCCGCCGCCGGGCCCCACATGTTCGGCGTGCAGATAATAATAGCGCGCGATCAGGTCACCCTTGAGAAGTTCCTGGCACTGGCCGGGCGGCACCGCCCACCAGCCCACTGATACCCAGCCTGCGCCATCGTGATGCGCCAGCGCGGCGCTGATCGGCGAAGACGTATCATTGCACAGCGACAGGCCCGCCTGCGCTGGTGCGGCCATCAGGCAGAGTGGCAGGGCAACGATGAGAGCGAAGCAGGCGCGCATCCGGTCACGAGCGAATCATATCGGGCATGACCAAGATAGCCCTGAAATCGTTGAGGTTGGTGAAGGTGGGGCCGGTTTCCAGCACATCACCCAGCACGGCAAAGAAGCCACCGGCATCGTTGCGGGCAAGGAATTGCGTTGCGTTCAGGCCCAGGTTTTTGCCACGCGCCAGCGTATCGGGTGCAACAAAGGCGCCTGCTGCATCCCTGGCGCCATCAATGCCGTCCGTATCCGCAGCAAGGGCATGAATGCCATCCGCGCCGTTCAGGGCCATGGCGAGTGCCAGTGCATATTCGCGGTTGGGGCCGCCCACACCATTGCCGCGCACCGTGACGGTGAGCTCGCCACCTGAGAGGATGACCAACGGACGCGCCGGGCGATGGCGAAATGCCAGTTGCGCATGAGCCTTGGCCACGAGGCGCGACTCGCCCGCCACTGCATCACCGAGATTGAGGACATCGCATCCCGCTGCACGGGCCGTGCGTTCGGCGGCGGCGAGGGCATCGGCCGGGCGGGCAATGATGCGGAAATGGCTGCGCGACAGGCGCACATCACTCGCCTTGGGCGTTTCGTTTCGCGGATCGTTGAGGGCTTGCGCGATTTCAGGCGCCGCTGCGATGCCATAGCGGGCCAGCACTTCGCGCGCCCCGGCAAGGGTGGAGGGATCGGCCACGCTTGGCCCCGAAGCGATGGTGGCAGGATTATCGCCCGGCACATCCGACATGGCGAGCGTGACTGTTTCCGCCGGAAAGGCGGCTGCCGCAAGTCGCCCACCCTTGATGCGCGACAGATGCTTTCTCACCGCATTCATTTCACCAATCGACGCGCCGGAGCGGAGCAGCGATGTGGTGAGCGCGCGCTTATCCGCTGCCGAAACACCCTCTGCCGGTGCGCATAGAAGCGCCGATCCGCCACCCGAGAGGAGGAGCAGAAGGCGATCACCCTCATTCAGCGCCTGCGCCAGCGACAAGGCGCGCGATGCGGCGGCAAGTGACGCATCATCCGGCACGGGATGGCCGGCCGCGATCATTTCAAAGCCGGGCAGGGGCTTTGTGTAGCCGTGCGGGGCCACGAGAAGACCCTGCCATGGCCCCTTCAGTTGGGGCGCAAGCTCTGCCGCGTGGGCAGAAGCCGCCTTTCCCGCTGCGATGACCAGCGTTTTTCCTGCGGGCGGCAAGAGATCGGGCGGCAGGGTAAAGCCGCCATGTGCTGATGGTGCGATGGCGGCGGCAAACAGTGCAGCCAGAAATTCGCGCGGGCTTTTGACCGGATCAGGCTTCATATCGCCATCATGGCGGGAATCCTGTGCTATGAAAATGGCAGGAGAGGGCGGCATGGACGGCGCGGCAGAGATCATCAATCAGGCGGGCGATCATCGCCTGATCTTTGTGTGCGATCACGCGTCAAACGCGCTGCCGCCGGAATATGGTTCGCTGGGCCTGCCGCAGACCGAGTTTCAGCGGCACATCGCTTATGACATTGGCGCGGCCGGCGTTGCGCGCGCGATGGCGGCGGCGTTCAATGCGCCCGCGATCATTGCGCGCTGGTCGCGCCTTTTGATTGATCTCAACCGCGGGGCGGATGATCCCACTTTGGTGATGCGGATCTCCGATGGCGCGATCATTCCCGGCAACGCCCATGTGGATGATGCGGAGATCACGCGGCGCATCGCGCGCTATCATGCGCCCTATCATCAGGCGATTGCCGGGCTGATCGCCACGGCGCGGGTGCAGAACATTGCGCCCGTGCTTGTCTCCATCCATTCCTTCACGCCGATGTGGAAGGGCGCAGCGCGGCCCTGGCATTACGGCATTCTTTATGATCGCGACCGGCGGCTTTCTGACGGCATCTTTGCCGTGATGCGCGAATTGCCGGGTATTGTGGTGGGCGATAACGCGCCCTATTCCGGCGAATTGCAGGGCGATACGATGAACCAGCACGGCACGCAGAACGGATTGCCGCATGTGCTGATCGAGTTCCGGCAGGATCTGGTTGAAACGCCGGAGCAGCAGCGCGAGCAGGGCCGCTTCATGGCGCGCATCTTGCGCCGCGCGCTGGCCGAGACCAAACTTGCGGTGTTTGAGGGAGGGTTTGGCGATGAGTGACACAACGCGCGAGGCGGCAGAGGCCGCCGCCTTCCGCCGCCTGGTGGCGCATCTGCAAAAACGCACGGATGTACAGAACATCGACATGATGAACCTTGCGGGCTTTTGCCGGAACTGTCTGGCCGACTGGCTGCGCGAGGCGCTGGCGGAGCGCGGCGTTGCGCTCTCGAAAGACGAAGCGCGCACAGAAATCTATGGCATGGCGCCGGATGCGTGGAAGGCCAAATACCAGCGCGAAGCCAGCGCCGAACAGCAGGCGAAGTTTGAAACGGTAATGAAGGGGAAGGAATAGCAATGGGCCTTTACTCACGTTTCATTCTGCCGCCGCTGCTTTCCATGGCGATGGGGGCAAAGCCCATCACCTATCAGCGCAAGAAGGTGGTGCCGGAGGCGTCGGGCACCGTGCTCGAGATTGGCGCGGGGGCGGGGCACAATTTTCCGTTCTATGATGCGCGCAGGGTTTCAAAGGTCATTGCGCTGGAGCCTGCCGCCGAGATGGTGGCGCGCGCCAAAAAACGCCTGAAGGAAACCGCCGTGCCGGTTGAGTTCATCGGGCTGGAAGCCGAGCGCATCCCCTTGCCCGATGCCAGTGTCGATACGGTGCTTGTCACCTATACGCTGTGCACCATTCCCGATGTGGCAACCGCGCTTTCGGGCATGGTGCGCGTTTTGAAGCCGGGCGGCGCGTTCCTGTTCTGTGAGCATGGCGCTGCGCCAGATGAGAAAGTCGCGCGCTGGCAGCGGCGTGTGGAGCCGGTGTGGAAGCGCATCGCGGGCGGCTGTCATCTCTGCCGGCCGGTGCCTGATCTCATCAAAGGGGCAGGGCTTTCCATCGACAGGATGGAGACGATGTATCTGCCCGGCACGCCGCGCTTTGCCGGGTTCAATTATTGGGGCCGCGCAAGTCGCGCGTGATTTCGTCAGTTCCGCCAGAAGGCGGGCATGAGCATGATGAAAAACGTCATCAGCTCGAGGCGCCCCAGCAGCATGCCCAGAGACAGGAACCACAGGGCCGTGTCGCTGAGGGACGCAAAATTCGCCGCCGGGCCAATCACCGCGCCGATGCCGGGGCCGACATTGCCGACGGCGGTAGCTGCGCCGGTCAGCGCGGTAATGAAATCCGTGCCCGTGGCGGCAACGGCGATGGCGATGAGTGCAACGGTCAATATGAACACGTTGGCGAAAATTACGACGGAGGCGATCACCTCATCCGACAGGCGCGTCTCGCCATAGGCGCGCGGCAGCACGGCGTGCGGGTGGATCATGCGCTGAAGCTGCATTTTGACGGCGATGCCGATGATCTGCAGACGGAACATCTTGATGCCGCCGACGGTGGAGCCGGACGGGCCGCCGACAAACATCAGGATGAAGATGATGACGAGTGGAAAGCCGCCCCACAGATTGTAATCGCCCAGCGCAAAGCCGGTGGTCGTTGAAATGGACACGACATTGAAGACGGCAAGACGCGCCGCTACGCCGCCGTCTATGCCCTTCACGGATACAAGCCAGATTGCCACCGCCGCCGAGACCACCGCCACCAGCACGAGATAGGCGCGCACCTGCGGATCGCGGAACAATGCCGTAGGCGCCCCCTGCGCCATGCGCACGTAAAGAACAAAGGGCATGGCGCCGGCCAGCATGAAAATGATTGCCACCCAATGCACTGCTGGCGATCCCCAATTGCCGAAAGAAGCATCTGACGTGGAGAAGCCGCCGGTGGACAGGGTCGCCATGGCGTGGTTTACGGCGTCAAACCCGTCCATGCCCGCCGCGAAATAACAGATCGCGCACAGCACCGAGAGAATGACATAGACGCGCATCGTGGCCGTTGCGATTTCGCTGGCGCGCGGCAGAACCTTTTCCGACTTGTCGGACGATTCTGATTTGAACAGCTGCATGCCACCCACCCGCAGGAAGGGCAGAACGGCGATGGCCAGCACGATAATGCCGATGCCGCCCATCCATTGCAGCAGCGATCGCCACATCAGGGTTCCCACCGGCATCGTATCAAGGCCCGAGAGCACAGAAGAGCCTGTGGTGGTGAGCCCCGACATGGTCTCGAAATATGCGCCCGCATAGGACACGTTCTGCGTGACAGCGATGGGCAGGGCGGCGAACGCGCAGCCCACTGTCCATGCCAGCACGGTCAGGATGAACGCCTGGCGGTGATCAAAGCCGCTGACAGGACCGCGCGACGCCAGGCACAACGCGCCGCCAGCAAACAGCGTGATGACGGCGCAACCCAGAAACTGGCTCGTCTCCAGCCCATCGATGACATAGTCGAACGCGCCCACTGCGGCCATGGCAACGCCCAGTGCGCAGATTATGATGCCAAGCACGAATAGAACGGGCTGGAGTTTGACCATGGTGCGCTGATCGGGGCCGCCAGAATGCGAGCAGGGGCGAAAGGGGCGTTGCCGCCCCCTTGCGGCGCCTCCCCCATGCTGCATGAGCACTCTTTCTGGCGGGCGCTGTCAAGATGTTGACAGGCCGCGCGTTCTATCCGTGAAAGACCGCAAACTCGATGCCGTCGCCGATATTCAGTGGCACGCTTTCAAAGCCATTGGCCGGGTTGCGCAGATAGTCGCGGAAGGGGGCCAGGGTGCGCCGGAAATTGTTGAGGTCGTCGGCGACGATGACGGCGCCCTTGGAGAGTTTCGGACGCATCATGGAGAGCACGTCCACGTAATTGTCCTTCCAGCCGTCGAGCAGCAGGAAATCAACCGGCCTGTCAATCGTGGCCAGTGTTTTCAGCGCATCGCCTTCACGCACTTCCGCCCATGCAGCAAGACCTGCTGATTCCAGATTGCGCCGTGCGGCCGCAGCCTTTTCAGGCACCAGTTCGCTGCCGATGAAGCGGCCCTCGTTCTCGCAGGCGGCGGCGGCAAGATAGATCGCCGAAATGCCGAATGACGTTCCATACTCCACAATCGTCTTTGCCTGGATCAGGCGGGCGATCTGATACATGAAGCGGCCCTGATCCTCGCTGACCGGAATATAGGCCTTTGCCAATGCGGGTGTTGCCGCCCGCCAGAGATCCTGTCCGGCCAGCCGCCGCACAAGAAATCCGGGCAGGCCGCGGGCGAATGCCAGCCAGTCGCGCCGCGCGCGCCGGTGCAGCCGCGCCAGAAGCCCGGAGACTTCGGGCAGATCAAGGGTGGGGCGGATATGTGCGGTCATGGCCATTTCGCGGGTGAACCGGGTGATTGTGAATCGGCGCTTGAAGGTGAGCAATTGCTCAGGCATGAAGATATGAGTAAATACTCACTTTCACCTACTCGCATTTGAAAGGCTCGATCCCATGACTGCCAGGCGCCGCGTGCGCCCGCGCAAACTGCCCACCCAGGCGCGGGCCAAGGCAACGGTTGAGGTAATTGTGGAGGCGGCCGCTCGCATTCTGGTGCGGCACGGCTTTGAGGGCATGACCACCAACCGGGTTGCGGAAAAGGCCGGCGTGTCGGTTGGTTCGCTCTATCAGTATTTTCCCAACAAGGAGTCGCTGGTGGCCGAGCTGGAGCGGCGCCACCATGCCGAGTTGCGCGCGGCCTTTGAGGAGGCGCTGCCACAGGCGATGGCGCTTGATGTTGCAGGCGCTGTCTCGCTTCTGATCCAGTCAGCCGTCAAAGTGCACACGATCAATCCGGAGCTTCACCGGGTTCTCTCGGAGGAGATTCCGCGCATCGGCCCGGCCCCGGAGTTCAAGGCGTTTGAGCAGGAGGTCTATGAAAACCTCAAGGCGTATTTCGAGGCGCGGCGGAGCGAATTGTGCGTGCCTGATACGGGGCTTGCGGCCTTTATCGTGCTGCGCACGGTAGAGGCAAGTGTGCATGATACGATGATCCACCAGACAACGCCGCAGAATCTGGGTTTGCTGGGTCAGGAATTGTCACGCATGATCACGCTCTATCTGACCGGCGGCCCGGTTTCTGCAAAGCCCGCGCGCGCCAAACTGGGGAAAGCCGCATGGCATTGAAGCTGATTGGCGCAGGGCTGGGCCGCACGGGAACGGCGTCGCTGAAAATCGCGCTGGAGCAGATCGGCTATGGCCCCTGCTATCACATGCGCGAAGTGTTTCCACGCCCCGATGCCCATGTCTTCTGGCGCGATGCGTTTGCCCAGTCGCTCCAGCCGGGCGGCGTGACGCTGGACTATGCCAAAGTGTTCGAGGGCTTTGTCTCAACGGTTGACTGGCCCGCCTGCCATTTCTGGCGCGATCTTGCGATCCGCTATCCCGATGCCAAGGTGCTGCTCTCTCTGCGCGATCCGGAAAGCTGGTGGAAGAGCGTGCAGGCCACCATCTTCAACCCCATCAAGCGCGCGCTGGCCGCGCCGGAAGTGGGTTCTCCGGCGATGGTGCAGATGTTCAAGAATCTGGTGGCAGCTGCGATTGGCTGCGATCTTGATGACAAGGAAAGCGTGCTGGCGATGTTCAAGCGGCACAATGAAGCGGTCATCACCCAGGTGCCAAAGGATCGCCTTCTGGTGTTCGAGGCGTTGCAGGGGTGGGAGCCGCTCTGCCGGTTCCTGGATGTGCCGGTGCCCGGCACCCCATATCCCAAGACCAATACGACCGAAGATTTTCTGGCCCAATGGAAGAACGAATTGAGCTCCCTGAACCAGAAGGGCAGCGGGCCGGAATAATCGCGCGTCCGTTAAGGCAAGTTCATGGCTTCGGGGGCTTGAAATGACGCGCATTTGCCGCCACGAAAGGCGTGTGGAATGCCCCATGCGGGCATTGAGAGGGGAGTTTTTCATGCGCCGTCATCCGTTTCTGACCGCTCTTGTTTGCGGGGCTTCTGTGCTTGTTCTTTCCGCCTGTGGCTCGGATGGTGGCGGCGGGCCTGCGCCACGCGGTGCGCTGGCTGATCTGCCGGACTATTTCATGGGGCCGGAGGCTGTGCTGTTCCTTGGCTATGATTCCAACGGCAACCGGCTGGTGGAGGCGTCGGAGTTTGATGCCGGGGCCAATGCCTCGTTTGCACGCGCCGACACAGACAGCAACGGCCGGGTTTCGGCCATTGAGCTTGGCGAATGGTGCATGACCGAGCTTGGCCATCGCGAGGCGATGTCGATGCTGTCATTCGGCGTCATGGCCGATCAGCAGATCGACAACGCCGCCTTCGCCCAGGGCCTGCGCAGCCGTTGGGCCAAACTTGACCGCAACCGCGACGGCAGCCTGCAGCGCACCGAGCTGTGGAGCGAGATGCCTGATCTGCAGTTTGGTCCGCGTGAACGGCGGGAACGGCCGCGTGACTATGATGGCGCTGGCGGTTCAAGCACCGGGGGCGGCACGATCGGCGGGTGAGCCGCCGGCGGTTGGACCCTAACGCGTCAGTTCGCGCATGGCCTTGTCCAGCCCGTCGAGGGTGAGCGGGAACATGCGGTGGTTCATAAGCTGGCGGATCAGCGCGATGGACGGCGTGTGCTCCCAGTGCTTTTCAGCCACCGGATTGAGCCAGACAACATGCGGATAGATGTCGGCGACGCGCTGCAGCCAGACGGCGCCTGCCTCCTCGTTCCAGTGTTCAACTGAGCCGCCGGGGTAGGTGATCTCATACGGGCTCATCGTCGCGTCGCCGATGAAAATCACCTTGTAGTCATTGCCGAATTTGTGGAGCACGTCCCACGTCGCCGTCTTTTCATTGTGGCGGCGGCGATTGTCTTTCCACACGCCCTCGTAAAGGCAGTTGTGAAAGTAGAAAAATTCCATGTGCTTGAATTCGGTGCGCGCGGCGGAAAACAGCTCCTCACACAGCTTGATATAGCTGTCCATCGAGCCGCCAATGTCAAAGAAGAGCAGCGTTTTGACCGTGTTGTGCCGCTCTGGCACCAGCTTCAGGTCAAGATAGCCCTTGTGCGCCGTCTGGCGGATGGTGCCGTCGAGATCAAGTTCGGTCTCGGCGCCTTGGCGCGCCCATTTGCGCAGGCGGCGCAGCGCCACTTTGATGTTGCGGGTGCCGAGTTCGACGCTGTCGTCGAGGTTCTTGTACTCGCGCTTGTCCCACACTTTCACGGCGCGGCCATGGCGACCCTTCTCCTGGCCGATGCGCACGCCCTCGGGATTGAAGCCCATCGCGCCATAAGGCGATGTGCCAGCCGTGCCGATCATCTTGTTGCCACCCTCGTGGCGCTTCTTCTGCTCCTCAAGGCGCTTTTTCAGCTCCTCCATAAGCTTTTCCCAGCCGCCCATGGACTCGATCAGTTTCTTTTCCTCTTCCGAGAGGAATTTTTCGGAGAGCGCCTTCAGCCATTCTTCGGGAATCTGCGCGACTTCGGTGCCGTCCAGCGCCTCCAGCCCCTTGAACACATGGCCGAAGACGCGATCGAATTTGTCGAGGTTCTTTTCGTCTTTCACGAGCACGGTGCGGGCGAGGTAATAGAACTCCTCAACCTTCATGCCGATGACGTTTTTGGTGAGCGCCTCAAGAAGGGCAAGATACTCCTTCAGCGTCACCGGCACCTTGGCGCTGCGCAACTCGTCGAAGAACTGATGGAACATGGGTGGCCTGCGGGCGGAATGGCGTGCTGGCGCAAGCCTAACACGGAATTGCCACCGCTGGCCAAGATGGTGACGCGGGGGCAGTGGCTAAACAGGGCGAGTCTTTAATAAGCGCCCGAATGGGTGATGCCTTGTGCGACCCAGGTGATTAGCGCATGGGCATCTTGGCACGACTTCTCAAGTGCGATTGCAGGCGTTGAAATCAGCGCCTCGACAGACCAGCCTGAGGAAACTGTCTGCATGTTTGCAAAGTACTTCTGCCCAGCAAAGCCCTCAGCCAGAGTTCCAGCGAAGATCACAGGTGTTCCATCGGCAAGGGGCGGGCTTTCGCACAAATCCGTCCTTACTTCGGCTTTGTATGTCTCGCCGAGGTATTTCCGAATGCGCTCGAGAAGCCCTTCCGTCGATGTTCCTTCCGGCATGCGGGTGATAAAGAAATTTAGTGCCGATGTCTGATCGAACGCCGTATAGGCGCAGTTCAGGTCGCCCCCTGTTCCTGAAGAATGCTCCAGATTGACGACACCCATCAGATGGAACCCGCGCATGAAATATGGGCACAGCGAACCTGACTGAATGTGCCGCACACCTAACTGTTCATACGATACGACGCCTTTCAGGTTGCCTTGACCGTCACCCGGAGGTTGATCCGCAATGGATGACTTTGCAGACACCATAGGCCCAATTATGCGAATTGGCCTGTGATGCTCAGAAATTGAACTGCAGGTCGCTATGAAGCCCAACTCGGTCTCGATTTTGTACTCCATGTTCCGGGAAGAGAGGATGCACTCAACGAGCAAATTGTCCTTCATTAGGGCAATTGTCGTCACACGTTCTTCATTGGCGAATATGCTTTCCGGGCTGGCTTCCGGATTCTGATCGATCAGCATATCCCAGCGTCCGGCGATCAGATCAGTTGGGTCAAAGGGCAGGGCAAAGCTGCCGGAGTTTGTTGCTGCATAGTCGGCGCCCAACCGGATCCTGATTGTGCCGGTCACGCCGCCGCCTTCATAGCGGCAGGACCAGACCTTGCCGCCCGCCTCAGAAACGGGCGCGCTTTGCAGCGTCATTGTGTTGATGGTCGGATGGCACGCGATGCCTGTTTCACCATAAAGAAATGACCCATTGTCCTCAGTCCAGCCCTCAGCAGCCCGGCTCGCTGGCGCTGCGCCTGCAGCAAACATCGTGACTACTGCCAACATCCAATGTCTGCGGCGATGCGGGGTCATAGCGGTTGCAATGTCCTCTCATGGATCAACAAGGGGTCTGTTAATTCGCCTGTTTGCCTAGGCGCGAAACCTAGGGATCAAAACCACCGGGCTTTGTAATACTGCGGGCTACTTTAAGCAGAATGTCGTTGACCTCCTTGCAGTACGCCGCCAGTTCGCCCGGAGGCGCGATAAGCAGTGCCTCAACTGACCAGCCAAGGCGCAACGTGTGAAGGTTGCCATAGACCGCCCCTTCTTTTGTCACGGAGCCATAGATCACACTCGTCCCGTCTGCTTGGGGTGTGGTGCGGCAAGCGTTGCGGTCAATGGGGAGTGCAAATGTGCGCTCCAAATAGGCAAGCATGAAGGATTCAACCTGCGCAATGGTCGAGCCATTTGCCCAAGAGGTGACGTACAAGTTCAGCGGCGGACCACCGGGGTTGATTGCGCGATAGTCGCACAGGATGTCCCGCCCCAGGCCGGCAGGATGGGGCAGAATCTTTACGTCATACAGAAAGTACAGTTCACCGGTGTCAGGACAATTTGCGCCGGATTGAATGTGCACAAGATCGCCGCCATTGCGCTCGACCACGCCGTCATCATCGCTCCGTCGGCGCAGATCACCTCTGCTGACATTTGTTTCCGGCACGTAGATGCCTTCGGTCGTGAGGAAAATCTGGTTTGATCCGTCGGTTAGTAGAATGCAGGTTGCGATAAAGAGGAAACTCTCGGGCGCCTCCGGCAGTGTCTTGGTCGAGTCCATTGTGCAGTCGACGAGATAGGCGCCTGAGAGCGCCGCCGCTTGAGTCCGTTTGGCCGGCTTGCCGCCAACAGGCCCTGCCGGAAGGTCTTGCAGTAGGAGAACATCTGCGTGACGCGCAAGGACGTCAGCGGGATCCCCCTCTAGCTTGAACTCCTGGTCCCGGGCCGTCGAAGAATAGGCGGATGCCAGCCTGATGCGGATCATGCCGCGCGCACCATCTGCCTCGTATGTGCATGTGGAAACGCCCCCTTCGTGCCCCGCCTTCTCAACGGCGTTCAGCCGAAAGCCATGCGCCTCGCTGGGACATTCGACACCCGACGCAACGTGAAGGTAGCCATTCGCCGATTTCTTCCAGCCATCGGGAATCTCAAATGCTGCCACCGGGCCTGCTATGATAGCGCAAGTCATAGCCGCCAACCAAGCTGTCCTGAGAAAGTGCGCTGGCTTCATCGGCTATCGCGCCTCGTCAACAAGATCAGAGCACTCAGTCACAAACTCCATCACTGCTTCATCGGTTTTGCCGCCGCTGTCATACGAGCGGCCAATGCAATCGACCAGAAGGTCGCCAACGCGCGACGTGATGACCATGTCAGAATAATTGCGGCCATCTGATGCCGTGCCGGGTGTGACGCGCCAGCCCGCAGCGGGAGCATCCTCGCCCGGCTTAGGGTTCATCAGGGTTTCGTCGATTTGCACTGCCTTGCCGGACTCTCCGGAACCCTTGTGATACTCGCGCACCCTCAGCCACGCTTCGCTCTCGGGACCGTTCCCGGGATAATGGCAGCGGCCCAACATGGCTGCATCGCCATCAACGGCGACGGTTGCATACTCAAAACCGCCAAGCTCTTTCGGGCAAACCAAGCCGGTGACTTCGTGTTTTGGGCCATCGCCCGTTGTGACCCAGCCGCGCGGCGCTGTTTCAGCAAGGGCATGGGAGGAGAGCATGACCGTGGCAAACATGGATGCGGTGATGATTGTGCGCTTCATGGCCGCGCCTCCTTGGTGATGGTTTCGTAGATCAACATCATCGTGGCATTGGCGATCAGGTTTTGGGTTTGCCACGGCTCTTCCGGCACGGTGAGCCTGAGTTTGAAGCTCCACCCCAATCGATTCTGGATCCACGCGCCTGACACGTGGGGTGTGCCCTCAATGTCGATAAGAAACGTCGCGCGTGCAGGGTCGAAGTCAGAACCCTCGCTCGTCAGCGAGACGATCATTCCCTCATAGGGCTTGGCGCCCGGATTGCGCTGGAGGATGGCGCTGACAGTTGCCTGCAGGGCTTCCTCGGCAGGAATGTCCCGGCCCCAGTCGGTAATGAAAAGCGTGAGTTTGCCAAGCTTGCCATCGAAGTCTGCGCGATAGTCGCAGGCAAAATCGCGGCCAAGGCCGGCCTGATCGATCACGTCAGCAGAGGCCCGCACAAAGTCACCAATCGCAAGCGGACATTGCATGCCACTTGGCTCATGGCGAACGTTGCCGTCGGGCAATTCCGTGACAACTGCCTCCATCTCCGGGCCGCCGGGCTCTGACCTGGCGGCGGCGGGAAGCGCGAACAAAGCAGAAGCAATAATGGCGACAGCCAAAGAACAGTTCCGCATGGAGCCCCCATTCCTTTGCAGGAGTGGAATTCTATGCGTGCAATTCAGGCAAAGTCGAGACAGCGGCAAAAAAGAACCGGCCCTGCTTTTCTCAAGCAGAGCCGGAATTCCGGGATTGTCATCGCGTGTTGCGGTGCATCAATTCGGCGCGCGCCGCGCCGTCTTGAACGGGTGGCGCTGGCCGTTGCGCGAAGTGGTCTGCTGGCGCTGGCCATGCCGGTGGGCGTGACCGTTGCGCGGCTTGTTGCGGTGATGCGGATGCAGAGGGCGGGGCTGGCGCTCCTGCGCTGTTGCGCCATGCGGATTTGTCGCGGGAATGGCGGCAATGGGCGCCGCGCCGCCGGTGCGATCCTCGGCGGGCACGGTCTGGCGCGTTACCTTTTCGATGGCACGCAGATAGGCGCGCTCCTCGTGATCGCAGAACGAAATCGCAATGCCCGTTGCGCCCGCACGCGCGGTGCGTCCAATGCGGTGCACATAGGACTCCGGAATGTTCGGCAGGTGATAGTTGATGACGTGGGTGACGCCATCGACATCAATGCCGCGCGCAGCGATATCGGTTGCGATCAACACGCGCGTGCTGCCATCCTTGAAGCGGGAAAGGGCGCGTTCGCGCTGCGGCTGGCTTTTGTTGCCGTGGATGGCCAGCGCCTCGATGCCGGCGACGGCCAGATATTTCACCACCTTGTCGGCGCCGTGCTTGGTGCGGGTGAAGACCAGCGTGCGGGCAAAGGCGGGATCGGCCAGAAGCTCTGCCAGCAACGCATTCTTGGCAGCGGGGCTCACGTGAATGACGCGCTGGTCCACGCGCTCCACCGTTGTGGCGGCGGGCGTCACAGCGACCTTTTCCGGATTGCGCAGCAGCTCGGCGGCCAGGGCGCCAATTTCCTGCGGCATGGTCGCCGAGAAGAACAGGTTCTGGCGCTCACGCGGCAGGCGCTGCACGATCTTGCGGATGTCGCGGATGAAGCCCATGTCGAGCATCTGGTCGGCTTCGTCGAGCACGAAGGTGCTGACGCCGGCGAGCGAGAGATTGCCGCTCTTCAGATGGTCGAGCAGGCGGCCCGGTGTTGCCACCAGCACATCAAGGCCGCGCGCGATCATCTTCTGCTGGCCGAAATGGCCCTGACCGCCAAACACCACGCCAACGGAATGAGACAGATGGCGGGCATAGGTGCGGAAGCTGTCGGCGATCTGGGTTGCCAGTTCGCGCGTGGGCGACAGCACCAGCACGCGGCAGGTCTTTGGCTCGGGGCGCGTTTTCTGGCGCGCCAGCCGCTCGAGAATGGGCAGGGCAAAGGCAGCGGTTTTGCCTGTGCCCGTCTGCGCGATGCCCAGAAGGTCGCGGCCCGCAACCACGTGCGGAATCGCCTGCAGCTGAATGGGGGTCGGCGTTTGATAGCCGGTGGCGGTCAGCGCCTTGAGGATCGGCGCAGACAGGCCAAGCGTTGCAAAGGCCGAGGAAGAAAGTTCAGTCATGATATCGAACAAGCCTTGTGAATCGGCAGTGCCGCCCGCG